>JAAVHT010000023.1 GCA_014799565.1 Clostridiales bacterium | reverse complement strand
GGTGGCCCCGGTGATCCACCTGCCCTTCCAGTCGGGGAATACCCGGGTGCTCACCGCCATGAACCGCCGCTATACCCGGGAGCAATACCTGGATAAGGTGCGCGCCCTGCGGGAGCGCGTCCCCAGCGTGGTGCTCACCAGCGATGTCATCGTGGGCTTTCCCGGCGAGACCACCGAGGAATTTGAAGACACCCTGTCTTTGATCGAAGAGGTGCGCTTTGACGCGCTGTTCACCTTCATCTACTCCCCCCGGAAGGGCACCCCCGCCGCTGAAATGCCCGACCCCATGTCTAAGGAAGAAAAATCCGCCAACTTCGACCGGCTGGTGGAGGCGCAAAACCGTATTTCCCTGGAAAAGCACCGGGCCTACATCGGCACGGTTCAGCGCTGCCTCATCGACGGGGCGGGAGAGGATCCCCGGAACAACCTCACCGCCCGGACAGCCGGCAACCGCCTGGTGCATCTCAACGGCGACCCCGCCCTCATCGGGCAGTTCGCCGATATCAAAATCGTTGATTGCTCGACCTGGGCATTGTTTGGAGAGATCGTTTAAAAACTATGACAAGACGTGATACTATCATCAAATGGACCGCCTATCTGCTCACCCTGTGGCTGGTGGCGATGGTCAACTACTACGTGCTGGGCCCGCTGCCCATCGCCCTGCCCATGCTGCTGCCCATCCTGGCGGTGGCGGGGGGCACGCTGGAGGGTGCGCCCTTCGGCGCCGTCTACGGCGGGGCCTGCGGGGCGGTGATGTCCAGCCTGGGCCACCTGAGCCCCGGATGTATCGCCGCGCTGTCCCTGTTCGGCTGGGTGTCCGGCCTGACCACCCAATACGTTCTCCGGCGGGACGTCTGGGGCCACCTCATCTGCTCCGCGGTTGCCGCCCTGATCTGGGAGCTGTGGACGGTGGGCGGCCGCCTGATCGCCCATACCGCCCCGCTCCAGGTGCTGCTCCGGGTGGCGGCGCCGGAGCTTCTTTGGACCCTGGCTCTGGCACTGCCGATATACTGGGCGGGCCGGTTCTGCTGCGTCAACTACGGGAGGATCTACCATGAATAATCCCTTCGACCCATCCCATATCCAGGAGGAAAAGGCGGAGCGAGAGGCCCGCCGCCTCCGGCTGCGCTCCAATCTGCTTATCGCCCTGTTCTGCGCCGTGCTGCTGGGCTTTGCCGCCGTGCTCTACCAGACCCAGATCATAAACGGGGACAACTACCTGATCAACTCCGACGAGCGGGACCTCCAGCGGGAGGGGGTGGACAGCGTCCGGGGGGAGATCCTGGATCGCTACGGCCGCGTCCTGGTGTCCAACGAGGTGAGCTACAATGTGGAGCTGGACTGGGACGCCATGGGCGCTGACCGCCTCTCCATCCTCGCCCAGCTTCTGGACATCTGCCGGGAGGAAGGGGTGACCTGGGCGGACTCCCTTCCCATCTCCAAAACCGCCCCCTGGATCTACACCACCGACACCCCCCTGTTCTATGAATCCAAGACGGAGACAGACGACGGGGAGGTGGAGATCAAAACGATCCGCACCTTCCTGGGCTCGCTGGCAGAGAAGGAGGCGTGCGGCTGGGCAAAGGACGTCACCAAGGCCCAGCTTACCGCGGGCAGGCTGCTGACCACCATGTGCCAGACCTTCGGCCTGATCGAGAAAACGGATCCCCCCCGCCTGCCAAACCGGGCGCTCACTGGCACACTGGCCGCCGCGAGCCAGGCCTCCGGCCTGCTGGATCAGAGCGGCTCCGTCACCCAGGCCGACCGGGAGCTGGCCGGGGTGCTGTACGAGCTGTACCTGCGCCGGTACGGGGTGAACAACAACCCCTATATCTTTGCCCGGGGGGTGGACATCACCTTCATCACCAAGGTAAAGGAGCACAACCTGAACGGGGTTCGGGTGGAGGTGTCCACCTCCCGGAGGTACAGCACCAGCTACGCCGCCCACGTGCTGGGCTATACGGGGGCCATCCCTGCGGAATCCTTGGAGCACTACAAGGAGCTGGGCTATCCCATGAATGCCACCGTAGGCGTCGCCGGGGTGGAGCTGGCCTTTGAGGAAAACCTCCACGGCGTCAGCGGCTCCCGGATCATGGAGCTGGACAGCGACGGCAACATCATCAGTCAGGAGTGGCAGAAGGAGCCGGAACCGGGGGACAACGCGGTGCTCACCCTGGACATCGCCCTCCAGTCCACAGTGGAGGACATTCTGGCCCAGTACGCCGCCCGCAAGCCCGAGGAGGAGCGCAAGCCCATGGCGGCGGCGATGGTGGATATGACCGGGGGCGTGCTGGCTCTGGCCTCCTACCCCAGCTATGACATGACCACCTTTTGGGACGACTACGCCGACCTGGTCGCCGACACGGTGAACTACCCGCTCTACAACCGGGCCACCCAGGGCACCTACGCCCCCGGCTCCACCTTTAAGATGCTCACCTCCATCGCCGCGCTGGACACCGGGACCATCACCGTCAAGGAAACGGTGCAGTGCAATGGCCGGTACACCTTTTATTCCGACGCCGGTTCTCAGCCCTTCTGCTGGCTGCATTCCGGCCATGGCCCGGACAACGTGACCCAGGCCATTACCGATTCCTGCGATGTGTTCTACTATGACGTGGGCCGGCGCACCACCATTACCAAAATCGACGAATACGCCCAGAAATTCGGCTTGGGCGAATATACCGGCATCGAGATCCCGGAGCGAAAGGGCCATGTGGCAGGGCCGGAGACCTCCGCCGCTTATGGCCAGTCGTGGTATGACGGTGACACCATGTACGCCGCCATCGGCCAGGGCATGAACGAGTTCACCCCCCTCCAGCTGGCCAACTATATTGCCACCCTGGTGAACGGCGGCAACCACTACCAGTGCCATCTGCTCAAGGAGTACAAGTCCAGCGACTACAGCCAGGTCACTGAGGTATATGAGCCGGAGCTGATGAACACCATTGATATCCAGCCCGAGCACCTGGCCGCCGTCAAGCAGGGGATGTACGACCTGTCCAAAACCTGGAGCATGGCCCGCTGGTTCGACGCCCTGCCCGTGGAGGTGGGCTGTAAGACGGGTACCGCCGAGACCTCCTCCAACGCCGCGTCCACCAACGTCCTGTTTGTGTGCTTCGCCCCCTATGACAACCCGCAGGTGGCCCTGTGCCTGGTGGCGGAGGGCAGCGACGACAGCAGCGCTCTGGCTGAGCCGGCGGCGGGCATTCTGGCGCAGTACTTCTCCACCGACAGCTCGCTGAACGCCGTCCCCTCGGAGAACACGCTGCTCCGTTGAATCAGAAGCGCGGAGCGTGACAACAGAGGAACCGCAAAGGGCCGTGCCGGAACTTTGTTCCGCACGGCCCCCTCTTTATGCCCTTGTCCATAAATTATTTTTGACGGAACGTACAAAACAAAATCGGTCGAAATCCGGCGGCATTTATCAGCATCCCGCATCCTATTTTGTGGGAACCCCTTTGTTTTCAAGGTTTCCACAACTTCAACAGAAACTTCCACATCATTGTGCAATGTTGTCCCGGGAATTTTCCCGTTCGATCCGGTTGACATAAGTTCTGTCAAGGAAGATTTCCCGGTGAAATCCACGATTTTCAGAATTTCGGCAAAATGATTCAGTTTCGGATCTTCGCGGCAAAAAGAGCGGCCCCCTCGGGGCCGCTCTCCGGCTTGGTCAAGCTCTCACAAATTCCTCCGCCACACGGGCAATGTTGTCGGCACACAGGCCGAACTCCTCCAGCAGCGCCGCCGCCGGGCCGGAGTGGCCGAACACGTCGTTGGTGCCGATGCGCCGCACCGGGGTGGGCCGCTTCTCGCTGAGCAGGGAGCACACCGCCTCGCCCAGCCCGCCGATGATGGAGTGTTCCTCACAGGTGACGATCTTCCCGCAGTCCGCTGCCGCTTTCAGCACCAGCTCCTCATCCAGGGGCTTGATGGTGGCCATGTTGATGATCCGGGCCTCAATGCCCCGCTGGGCCAGCAGCTTCCCGGCCTCCACCGCTTCAGCCACCAGCAGGCCGTTGGCGATGATGGCCACGTCGGTGCCGTCCCGCATGACATCGCCTTTGCCGATGGTAAAGACGAAGCTGTCCTCGTCGTGGAACACAGGCACCGGGGAGCGCCCGAAGCGCATATACACAGGGCCGTCATGCTCGTAGGCGGCCTTCACCATGGCCTTGGCCTCCACCGCGTCGGCGGGGGACATGACCACCATGCCGGGGATGGAGCGCATGAGGGCGAAGTCCTCCAGACACTGGTGGGAGGCGCCGTCCTCGCCCACGGAGATGCCGCCGTGGGAGGCGCCAATCTTCACGTTCAGCCGGGTATAGCCGATGGAGTTGCGCACCTGCTCGTAGGCCCTCCCCGCCGCGAACATGGCGAAGGAGGAGGCAAAGGCCACCATGCCCATGGCGGCGGCCCCGGCGGCGGCGGCCATCATGTTGCCCTCGGCGATGCCGCAGTTGAAGTGCCGGTCTGGGAACGCCTTGCCAAACACCCCAGTCATGGTGGAACCCGCCAGATCCGCGTCGAACACCACGATGTTGTCATGGATGGCGCCCAGCTCCTTCAGGGCCTCGCCGTACCCCGTCCGGGTGGCGATCTTCTTCACGTCCGCCATGTTACATCGCCTCCAGTCTGGCCAATTCGGCCCTCAGCTCATCCAGCGCGATACCGGCCTGCTCGTCGTTGGGGGCCTTGCCGTGCCAGCCCGCCTGGTTCTCCATATAGCTGACTCCCTTGCCCTTGGTGGTCTTCATCACAATGGCGAAGGGACGGCCCGTCACGGTGCGGGCCTGATTGAAGGCGTTTTCCAGTGCGTCAAAGTCGTGGCCGTCCACCTCCACAGCCTCCAGACCAAAGGCCCGCAGCTTGTCCAAAATGGGGTAGGGGCTCATGACCTGCTCCACCGGCCCGTCGATTTGCAGGCCGTTGTTGTCGATGACCACGCACAGGTTGTCCAGCTTATAGTGGTGGGCGAACATCAGGGCCTCCCACACCTGGCCCTCCTGGATCTCTCCGTCACCCAGCAGGGTGTAGATCCGGCAGGGATTACCCTGCTTCTTGGCGGCCAGCGCCATGCCGCAGGCGGCGGAGACGCCCTGGCCCAGGGAACCGGTGGACATATCCACCCCGGGGATGGCCTTCATGTCCGGGTGGCCCTGGAGATAGCTGTCGATGTGGCGCAGGGTCTTGAGATCCTCCCAGGGGAAGAACCCCTTCAGCGCCAGCGCGGCGTACAGCCCCGGCGCGCAGTGGCCCTTGGACAGCACGAACCGATCCCGATCCCACTTCTGGGGGGCCTTGGGATCCACGTTCAGCTCCTTGGAATAGAGGTAGGTAAACAGCTCGGCGGAGGACAGGCTTCCGCCCGGGTGGCCCGCCTTGGCGGCGTGGGTGCTCTCAATGATGCCGATGCGCACCTTGCAGGCGAGGATCTCTAGCGCCTTTTTCTCGTTGGCAGTCATCATATTCCTTCTTTCTTTCAGCAAGACCGCACAATGAGGCGCGAGCGGTTTGCGGGAATTCGTTGTTAAGACAGCTCCAGCTCCCTGGGGTCGGGGGCGGAAAAGCGGTACATAGTGGTGCCGCGGTACTCCTCCCCGGCCCTCAGCACGCAGGAGGGGAACTCCGACCGGTTGGGGGAGTCTGGGAAGAGCTGGGTCTCCAGGCAGAAGCCGTGGCGGTCACCGTACACCGCGCCGTCTTTCCCGGCGGGGCAGCCGCCCACAAAATTTCCGGCGTAGAACTGCACGCCCGGCTGGGTCGTGGCAACCTCCATGCGAATGCCTGTATCCGGGGACCAGGCCGTCGCCGCAAGGCGCACGGCGGCTGTGTTCAATTCGTCAATCACCCAGTTGTGATCGTAGCCCCCCGCCATGGTGAGCTGGTCGAAGGGATCGTTGATATGCGCCCCAATGGGCTGAGGGGTACGCAGATCCATAGGGGTGCCGTCCACAGGGGCGATCTCCCCGGTGGGGATGGAACCGGGGACAGTGGGGGTATACCGGGAGGCGTACAGCCGGATGTCCTGGCTTTCCACGCTGCCGCTGTCATGCCCGGACAGGTTGAAGTAGCTGTGGTTAGTCAGATTGCAGACGGTATCCCTGTCGCTTTCGGCCCGGTAATCGATCTTGAGCGCCCCGTCAGCCAGGGTGTAGGTCACCTCTACCTTCAGCGTACCGGGGTAGCCCTCCTGCCCATCGGGGCTTGTGAGGGAGAGGGTCACGGAATTGTCCGTCAGCTCCTCCACCGTCCACACCTGCTTGTCGAAGCCCACATCCCCCCCATGAAGGGAGTTTTCCCCGTTGTTGGCGGCCAGCTTGTACTCCACGCCGTTCAGCGTGAACCTCGCCCCGCCGATCCGGTTGGCGTACCGTCCCACCAGGGCGCCGATATACTTATCCTGCGCCCGGTAGTCCGCCAGCGTGTCAAACCCCAGCACCACGTCCACCGGGTTCCCGTCCCGGTCTGGAACCATCAGCGAGCGCACCGCGCCGCCGTAGGTAATGATCTCACAGGAGAACGCCCCGTCCCGCAGGGTAAGCTTGTCCACTTGGGTTCCGTCGGGCATACGGCCAAAAGCCGTTCTGTTTTGTTCCATCGCGCCTCCGCTCCGCCGGGCAGGCCCGGCTTGTAGACAGATTTCACAGGAAACGCGCCGCACTTCACGCGGCAGGGCCTTGGGGCCCGCTCGAAAACCGCCGCTTGACAGTTTTTCAAGTGCGTCTATGATACCACATTCCATCGCCGAAAACAACCACAAACCGCTTTTTTCTCTCCGCTCTGCGGCTGTGACTGCCAACAAAAATTTCCGCCCGGGTGTTGGCAAACCCCTCATTTTTTGATATACTGCTACATATTGATAAAATGGTGAAGTTTGTGCCATGGAAAGGACGGTGGAGCGGTTGCGCGGTTCCCTCCCAAAATTAAAGGCAAAGCTGCTGGAAGCGCTGAGCGCGGTGCTTCCCATCGTGGGCATCGTGGTGGTGCTGTGCTTCAGCGTGGCCCCCATCTCCCCCAGCATCCTGCTGTGCTTCCTGCTGGGCGCGGTGATGATCGTGGTGGGTATGATGTTCTTTACCCTGGGCGCCGAGTCCAGCATGACCCCTATGGGGGAACGGGTGGGCACTGCCGTCACCCGCAGCCGGAGCCTGCCGGTCATCATCGCCATGGGCTTTTTGCTGGGCTTCCTCATCACCATTTCGGAACCCGACCTCCAAGTGCTGGCGGGGCAGGTGCCCGCCGTGCCCAACATGACGCTGATCCTGGCGGTGGCGGCGGGGGTGGGCATCTTTCTGGTGCTGGCCCTGCTGCGTATGCTGTTCGCCATCCCCCTGCCCCCCATGCTGGTGTTTTTCTATATTGTGGTGTTTGTCCTGGCCCTGTTCGTCCCCCGGGATTTTCTGGCCGTAGCCTTCGACTCCGGCGGCGTCACCACCGGGCCCATGACCGTCCCCTTCATCATGGCCCTGGGCGTGGGCATCTCCGCCATCCGTAACGACCGCCACGCCGCGGATGACAGCTTCGGCCTGGTGGCCCTGTGTTCCATCGGCCCCATTTTGGCGGTACTCATCCTGGGCATGATTTTCCGCCCCGAAGACGGCGCGTACACCGCCTCCGTCCTGCCGGAGATCTCCGACTCGGTGGAGCTGTGGGCGCTGTTCCGCTCCGGTCTGCCCACCTACATGAAAGAAATCGCCATTTCCCTTCTGCCCATCACGGCCCTGTTCGGGATTTTCCAAGTGGTATCCCTAAAGCTGTCCATTCGGACGTTGAAAAAGATCGGCGTGGGCCTGGTCTACACCTACATCGGCCTGGTGCTGTTCCTCACCGGGGCCAACGTGGGCTTTATGCCCGCGGGTAACTACTTAGGGCAGGTCATGGCGGAGCTTGACTACCGCTGGATCATCATCCCGGTGGGCATGGTCATCGGCTACTTCATCGTCAAGGCGGAGCCCGCCGTCTACGTGCTGAACAAGCAGGTGGAGGAGATCACCGACGGCGCCATCTCCTCCTCCGCCATGGGGGCCAGCCTGTCCATCGGCGTGGCGGTCTCCATTGGCCTTGCCATGGTGCGGGTGCTGACAGGGGTGTCCATCCTGTGGTTCCTGGCGCCCGGTTATGCCATTGCCATTATTTTGTCCTTCTTTGTGCCGAGAATTTTTACCGCCATCGCCTTTGACTCCGGCGGCGTGGCCTCCGGCCCCATGACCGCCACCTTCCTGCTCCCCTTCGCCCAGGGGGCCTGCGCGGCGGTGGGCGGGAACATTGTCACCGACGCCTTCGGGGTGGTGGCCATGGTGGCCATGACGCCCCTGATCGCCATTCAGATCCTGGGCGTGGTCTACCAGATCCGCCAGCACGCCGCCGCCAAAGCCCAGCCCGCCCCGGCGCTGTCCTTCGACGAGCTGGACGACGACGCGATTATTGAACTATGAGCGCGGAGAAGCGGACAGTGAGGGAGCTTGGACTGGAGCGAGACCGAGCAAAGGGCGGCACGGCCGCCCGCAGACCAGGTCGAGTCGGAGGGAAAGCGACCGAACGCCCTGGCCGCTTCGCAGCGTGACAACCTGGAATTGAGAAAGCGGGGCGAAAAATTTTAATGAACGAACTGTATCTCATGGTCAGCATCGCCGAGCGCGGCTCCGCCAAGCAGTTTCTGGAGCTGTTTAATAAGCACAATGTCACCGTCACCCTGAGCACCCTGGGGGCGGGCACGGCGCGGAGCGAGCTGCTGGACTACTTTGGCCTGGAAAAGACGGAGAAAGTGGTCACCTTCTCCATGGTTACCCGGAGCACATGGCGAACGGTGAAGACCGCCATGCAGCGGGAGCTGAAGATCGACGTGCCCGGCACGGGTATCGCCTTTATCATCCCGCTGAGCAGCATCGGCGGCAAGAAGCCGCTGGCCTTTCTCACCGACGGCCAGAATTTTGAAAAAGGGGAGGAGAGCGTCTTGAAGGACACCAAATATGAGCTGCTGGTGGTCATCGCCAACCAGGGCCACACCGAGCTGATTATGGACGCCGCCCGGGAACAGCAGGCCGGGGGCGGCACCGTCCTCCACGCCAAAGGCACCGGCATGGAGAAGGCGGAGAAATTCCTGGGCTTCTCCCTGGTGAATGAGAAAGAGATGGTATTCATCGTGGTGAAGTCGGAAACCCGCAGCCGCATCATGCGGGCCATCATGGACAAGGCGGGGCTGAATACCAAAGCCCAGTCCATCGTGTTCTCCCTGCCCGTCACCGGCACGGCGGGTATGCGCCTGCTGGAACTGGCCGGCGACGAGACGGACGAGTGAGGGGAGAGGACTTGACGATATGAAACAGGAAAAAAGCTGCGGCGCGGTGATCTTCCGCGAGGATGACAACGGCAGGCGCTTTTACCTCATCCTCACCAGTACCAAGGGCCACGTCACCCTGTGCAAGGGCCACGTGGAGAAGAAGGAGACGGAGCGCGAGACCGCCACTCGTGAGATCATGGAAGAGACCGGCCTGACGGTGGACTTCCTCGACGGCTTCCGGGAGGTCATCACCTACTCACCCCATCCCCACTGCACCAAGGACGTGGTGTTCTTCCTGGCCCGGGCCCGCGACGGCGGAATCGTCTGCCAGCCCGAGGAGGTGGCGGACGCCCGGTTCCTGCCCTTTGACGCGGCCATGGAGCGGCTCACCCATTCCTCCGACCGGGACACCCTCCAAAAAGCGGAAGCCTTCCTGGGCGGGCGGTGAACCATGCCCACCCCGCTTTATGACTGCCTGCGGGCGCTGGCCACGCAAAATCCCCTCCGGCTGGATATGCCCGGACACCACGGCACACCCCTGCCGGGGAGCTTCCCCTGGCCCTCTGGGCTGGACTTCACGGAAAACGGCGCCACCGGCGACCTGTTTGGGGACGAGCCGGACGCCATCCAAGCGGCCGAAAACCTCTGGGCCAAGCGTTTTGGCTTTGATTCCTGCCTGTTTCTCACCGGGGGCTCCACCCAGGGGGTACACACGGGCCTTGCCCTGCTGGCGGGGGCGGGGGGCGCGGTGGCCCTGGATCGGGGCAGCCACCGCTCCGCCTACCACGCCCTGGCCCTGCTGGATCTGGCGCCCCATTTTCTCACCCGCCCCTGGCTGGAGGAAGCGGGGGTAACCGGCCCCATTCCGCCCGAAGCGATGGAAGAAACCCTCAAAAAGCACTCAGAAATCAAAACCGTTTGTATCACTTCACCCACTTATTACGGTGTGTTGTCGGATATTCCCGCCATCGCGGCGGTATGCCATGCCCATGGCGCAAAACTCATGGTGGATGGCGCCCACGGGGCGCACCTGCCCTTCCTGGGCTATACCGGCTATCAGGCGGCGGACGTGGTGGTCATGTCCGCCCATAAGGCTCTGCCCGCCCCCGGCCAGACCGCCCTGCTGTTTGCCAACGGCTTTGAACTGGCCCAGCTTCAGCGGTGGGGCTCGGTATACGGCTCCTCATCCCCGTCCTATATCCTCATGGCCGCCCTGGATCTAGCCCGGGATTACATGGAGGGGGAGGGCACGGCCCGCTATCGGGAGACGGCCCGCCTGGCGGAAAACCTGCGTTCCCGCTGGCCCGCCCTCCAAGAGCGGGACGGCCTGTCCCTGGATCCCACCCGGCTCACCCTGAAAAGCCCCGACGGCTTTGCCCTGGCGGATGCCCTGCGGGAACAGGGCGTATACCCGGAGATGGCCGACCGGGGCCATGTGGTCTGCATCCTCACCTGCGCCGACGGCGAGGCGGAATTCACCCGCCTGGAGCGTGCCCTGTCTGAAACCGGACTTACCGGCCCCTGCGCCCCCTACCCGCCCCCACCGGGGCCGCCGGAGGCGGCGCTCACTCCCCGGCAGGCCCTGTTCGCCCCAAGAAAGACCGTGCGTTTGGCGGACAGCGCGGGCCAAATCGCCGCCTGTCAAATCGCGCCCTACCCCCCCGGCGTGCCGGTCATCGCCCCCGGCGAGCGGATCGAAAAAAAACATCTGGCCTATTTGCGCGAAATAGGATATAATATCTCCACGGCAGATATTATACTGTGATCTTATGCCCATATCACGGCGGCGTTTCGCGCCCGTGATCGGAATCCTGCGGCGTTATCAGCAGAGAGGGGTAAAACCATGAAGCTCATCATCGCCATCATCAACCGCGACGACGCCAACGCCGTCACCCAGAACCTGTCCAGGAACGGCTTTTCCTCCACCCGCCTGTCCACCACCGGCGGCTTCCTGCTGGCCAGCAACGTCACCCTGCTCATCGGCGTGGAGGAGGAGCGGGTGCAGGCTGTCATTGACCTGATCCATGAACACTCCCACAGCCGCAAGCAGATGGTGCCCGCCATCACCGAAATGAGCTACGGCTTCATGCCCGTCATGCCGGTGGAGGTCACCGTGGGCGGGGCCACCGTGTTCGTGGTGGACGTGGAGCGGTTCGAGCGGCTATGATGGAGCTTCCCAATCCCCTGTCCCACGCCTACCTCATCACCGGGGGGAGCGGGGACGGCCGGGCCGCCCTTGCCCGCCGCCTGACGGCGGCCTACCTGTGCCAAGGGGAACTTCCTCCCGGTGGGAGTCCTCCCTGCGGCAAATGCCCGCCCTGCCGGAAGGCGGCGGCGGGAACCCACCCGGATGTGGTGTACACCGCCCCCGCCCCGGACAAACGGGAGATCGCCGTGGATCAGATCCGCGCCCTGCGGTCTGACGCCTACATCCGCCCCAACGAGGGCAGGCGGAAGGTATATGTCATCGACCCGGCGGACGCCATGAATCCCGCCGCCCAGAACGCCCTGCTGAAGGTGCTGGAGGACGGCCCTGCTTACGCCGCCTTCCTGCTGCTGGCGGATCAGCCGGGAATGCTGCTGGACACGGTGCGCTCCCGGTGCGAGCTGCTGGCCCTTCCCCCGGAGGAGGAGGCCCCTGATCCCGAGCTGGTGGAGCGGGCGGCATCCTTGGCACGGCTGCTGCTGGGCGGGGATGAGCTGGCCTGTGCCCAGGCCCTGGTGGAGCTGGAGCTGGAGCTGTCCAAACCCAAGCACAATCAGCTGGCCGCCCTGCTGGGCGAGACGGAAAACCAGGTGTCCCGCCGGCTTGCCGAACACCCCAGGCGGGGCGCGAAGGTACTCCAGGCTCTCAAGGTCTGCCGGGAGAACGGGGTGTACCGCCCCAGCGCGGGCCACACATTAGGTTGGCTGTTGACCCAGCTTTTCTGAGAAAAGCATTCAAATATACGGAGGACAACCCTTATGACGGAAATCATCAGCGTCCGGTTCCGGCCGGGCGGCAAGCAATATTATTTCGACCCCGCCGGCCTGACGGTGGCGGAGGGGCAGAGCGTCATTGTGGAGACGGGCAAGGGCCTGGAATACGGCTCCTGCGTCCGCCGCAACAGCATGGTGGAGGACAGCGCCGTGGTTCAGCCCCTGCGCCCAGTGGTGCGGCTGGCCACGGAGAAGGACGAGCGACAGGTTCGGGAGAACCGGGCCAAGGAAAAGGAGGCCCTGACCGTCTGCCAGCAGCTGGTGGAGCGCCACGGCCTGGACATGAAGCTGGTTCAGGTGGAGTACAGCTTCGACGGCAGCAAGATCATCTTCTTCTTCACCTCCGATGGGCGGGTGGACTTCCGCGCCCTGGTGAAGGATCTGGCGGGTATCTTCCGGGCCCGCATTGAGCTGCGGCAGATCGGCGTGCGGGATGAAGCCCGTATGCTGGGCGGTTTTGGCATCTGCGGCAAGCCCTTCTGCTGCGCCCAATTCCTGGACGAGTTCCAGCCCGTGTCCATCAAAATGGCCAAAACCCAGAACCTGTCTCTGAACCCCACCAAGATCTCCGGCACCTGCGGGCGGCTGATGTGCTGCCTCAAATACGAGCAGGGCGCCTATGAGGACGCGGTGAAGCGCTGCCCCAAGCAGGAGTCCTTTGTGGAGTGCCCCGACGGGGTTGGCTCCGTGTCCGCCGTCAATCTTCTCAAGGAGCAGGTGAAGGTTCGCCTGGAGGACTCCACCGAACAGCCCAAAACCTATCTCACCGACGAGATCCGGGTGGTGCGCAGCGGCAAGGGCAAGCGTCCCGAGGGCTATATTGCGCCCCCCAAGGGGGAGCTGGAAAAGCTGCGCACCCAGGAGGGGGAGCGGGTACGCTCCGGCCGCAAGGCGGACGGCCCCGCCGACCTGGGGGAGGTGCTGGAGCGCTATATGGGGGAGAGCGGCCAGCAGCGCCAGCCCGACAGCCCGAAGCAGGGCGGCGGACGCCGGAACCGCGGCGGACAGGGCAAGTCCGCCCAGAACCAGCCCCGGCAGGAGCGCGCGCCCCAGCAGCAGGGACAGCAAAAACCCCGCCAGCAGTCCGCGCCCCAAAAGCAGGCCCAGCCCAAATCCCAGCCCCAAAAGCAAGCCCAGCCCGCCCCCGAGGGTGAGGCCAAAACCAATCCCAACCACAAGCGGCGCTACCGCCCCCACCACCGCCGCAAGTCCGGCGGCGGGCAGGCGTCTCAGCCGCCCCAGAACTGAATTCAAAAGCCCGCCGTGACCCGGCGGGCTTTTTCGGGCCCGGCGCAACCTTTTTCCCCGCGATAAGGTATTATAAATGACAGGCAAAAAACGCGCCGCGGCCGAGGCGCGGAAGAAAGAAGGCGATGGCCTTGACAGAGGAACAGCGCACCCGGGAGGTGAGCCGCTGGGGGGACATGGTATACCGTCTCGCCCTGGCCCGCACCGCCAGCGTCCCCGACGCGGAGGACGTGTTTCAGGAGGTCTTTTTGCGCTATTTCCGCCACGAGGACCGGTTTGAGAGCGACGAGCACCGCAAGGCGTGGCTCCTGCGCTGCACCATCAACCGGTGCAAAAGCGTGATGGCCTCCCCCTGGCGGCGGCGCACTGTGCCGCTGGAAACCGCTGAGGAGGTGGGCGTGGAGGACGATTACCGCGACGTGTACTCTGCCGTACTCTCCCTGCCAGCCAAGTACCGGGCCGTCATCCATCTGCACTACTTCGAGGGCCTGTCGGTGGCTGAGATCGCCGCCGCTCTGCAATCGACGGAGGGCACCGTTAAGTCCCAGCTCAGCCGGGGCCGGGCTCTCCTGCGGGATATGCTTGAGGAGGTAGAACTTTGAAGCGCTATCAAAAAGCAAACGAGGGCATCCATGCCCCCGAAGAATTGAAGGAAAACGCCGCCCGGCCCAGCCAAAAGCACTCCCATGCCCGCTGGATGGGGGCGGTGGCGGCGGTGCTGGTGGTGGCCATCATTGGCGGGATCGCCCTGTGGCCGGGGCGGACAGGCGGCCCCGCCGTCCTTTCCGGCGACAATCCCGGCCTCCCCATCGGCAGGAGCGCCGAACGGCCCGAGACCTACAGCGCCCACGCCCTGTCTCTGGCGGTTTATCCGGAGATGCACCCCTATCCCAGGCAGGACGACTATTTTGACCACTACACCGACCACACCAGCAAGGCTTACGACAAAGCCTACAACGCCTGGTCCGCGGATATGAAAGCCCTTCGCTCCGGCACGGATTATACCGGAATGCTGGATGAGTTCCTGTCCGCCTCCACCGCTCAGTTCCTCACCGGCGCGGGGGAGGACAACCGGATCTATTCCCCGTTGAATGTCTATATGGCCCTGTCCATGCTGGCGGAGACGGCCGGGGGGGACAGCCGCCGGCAGATCCTGGATCTGCTCCAGGTGGACTCCATCGAGACCCTCCGTACCCGGGCCGCCGCCCTGTGGAAAGACCACTACCGGGATGACGGAACCGTGACCTCCATCCTGGGCAGCTCCCTGTGGCTCAGGGACGGCATGACCTACAGCCAAAAAACCCTGGACACCCTGGCGGAAACCTACTACGCCTCCTCCTTCTCCGGCGAGATGGGCAGCGAGGAGTACAACCAAGCCCTGCGGGACTGGCTCAACGGGCAGACCGGAGGACTTTTGGACGAACAGGTCAGCCAGCTGGAGATGACGCCGGAGACGGTGATGGCCCTGGCCTCCACCATCTACTTCAAGGCCGCCTGGCACAGCGAATTCAATAAGGAGCGCACCGAGACCGACGTCTTCCACGCCCCATCCGGCGACGTGGACGTGGATTTCATGCACAAGACCCTGGAGGACACCTACTACTGGGGGGAGCACTTCGCCGCCGTACAGCTCTCTTTTCAGCAGGGCGGCAGTATGTGGCTGATCCTCCCCGACGAGGGGTATTCTGTGGACGAGCTGCTCCAAAGCGGCGAGGCCATGGACTTCCTGCTTGCCAGCAAGTACGGCAATTGGGATGAGAAAACTCAGAAATACGTGGGCGCGTGGCCCGGTCAGAAGTATCTGGACATCCACCTGTCCATGCCCAAATTCGACGTATCCTCCGACCTGGACTTGATTGAGGGCCTGAAGGCGCTGGGCGTCACCGACGTATTTAATATGTACGTCTCCAATTTCGACCCCCTGGGGGCTTCCACCGACGACCCACTTTATGTCGCCAAGGCCCAGCACGCCGCCCGGGTGACAGTGGACGAGGATGGCTGCGAGGCCGCGGCCTACACCGTCATGCTTCTATATGGCGGAGCTGCCCCACCCCCCAACGACGAGGTGGACTTCACCCTGGATCGCCCCTTCCTGTTCGCCGTCACCGGGGACAGTGATCTGCCGCTGTTCCTGGGCGTGGTCAACCAGCCTGCTGGCTGACCCGCAAAAGTCTCCCTCCTAAATGTAACCAAATATATTGACTTTCCCCAAAATCCATGATATCGTGGCAATGGTGAGAGAACACCTGACAATATTGAGAAGGGAGAATTCAAAATGAAGAGATTGGCTGCCCTGATCGCCGCCGCTATTATGATCCTCAGCATGGCCAGCTGTTCCTCTAAGTGCAAATGGGACGGCTGCGATGATAAGGCTGTGAAGAACGGCTATTGCGAAGTCCACAACGCTTTACATGAACTTGAAAAGCTCTTTGGCTGAGCACAGCAGATCAAACAAAGAAGCTCCTCCCCGCATGGCGGGGAGGAGCTTCTTTGTTTGTTCGTACGTGACGGCGCCGCTCAGCGTGGAGCCGCTTACTCGCCCAGCACCTTGGCGCAGCGGTCGCACAGCTCGGCGTGATGCCCTGCCGTGCCGATGTGAGCGTCGTGGTTCCAGCACCGGGGGCACTTGGGGGCTTCGGACAGCTTCACCGCAACAGTGAGGCCGGGAGCCTCATCATCACGCTGTTCCACCGTCACCTTGGAGACGATGAACAGGTTGGCCAAATCGCTCAGTTCAAAGCCGGGCAGGTAGTGGCCTTCCTCCCAAACAATCATGAGATTTCCGTCCAGGCCGAGAACGATCTCCGCGTCCTGGTTCTTCTTGATGCCCTGAGCGCGGGCTTCTTCCAGCGCCTTCAGCACCACGTCCCGCACTTCCAGCAGCTCCTCCCAGCGCACGCCCTCTCTCTCATGCAGCGCCAGTGCCGGGTCGTAGTCCGGGATGTCGTTGAACAGCACGCACTCGGCATCATCTGCGGCGCGGTGGGGCATGGCCGCCCAGATCTCCTGGCTGGTAAAGGCCAGGATGGGGGCCAGCATCCGGGTCATGCCGTCCAGGATCAGGAACAGGGCGGACTGGGCGGAGGCGCGGCCCGCGTCGTCGCCGCAGTACAGCCGGTCCTTGATGATGTCCAGATAGAAGTTGGACATCTCCACCACGCAGAAGTTATAGATGGCGCGGTACACCGTGTGGAACTCGTAGCTCTCATACCCGGCGCGGACGGTCTTGGCCAGGTCGTTGAACGCCGCCACGGCCCAGCGGTCGAGATCGGCCATATCCTTCACCGCCACGGCGTTGTTGGGATCGAAGCCGTCCAGGTTGCCCAGCATATACCGGGCGGTGTTGCGGATCTTCAGATACGCCTGGGAGAGCTGCTTCATGATCTCCTTGGAGATGCGCATATCCTGGGTGTAGTCGGCGGAGGACACCCACAGACGCAGCATATCCGCGCCGTAGTCCTTGATGATCTCCTCGGGGGGCATGGCGTTGCCCAGGGACTTGTGCATGGCCTTGCCCTCGCCGTCCACGGTCCAGCCGTGGGTGATGATCTGCTTATAGGGCGCGATGCCGTTGCAGGCGATGGAGGTCAGCATGGAGGACTGGAACCACCCGCGGTACTGGTCGCCGCCCTCCAGATAGACGTCGGCGGGGTACTGGAGGTAGTCCCGCTCGTCGGCCACGGCGGCCCAGGTAGAGCCGGAGTCGAACCACACGTCCATGATGTCGTTTTCCTTGGAGAAGTGCACCCCCCCGCACTTGGGGCACTTGAATCCGGCGGGAACCAGCTCGTCGGCGGTCTTGTCGAACCAGATGTTGGAACCGTGCTCCCGGAACAGACCGGCCACGTGGGCGATGGTCTCGGGGGTGACGATGGCCTCGCCGCAGTCGTCGCAGTAGAACACGGGGATGGGCACGCCCCAGACGCGCTGGCGAGAGATGCACCAGTCGTTGCGCTCGGTGATCATGGACACCATACGCTCCTTGCCCCAGGCGGGATGCCAGGAGATGCCGTCGCAGGACTTGACAGCGGCGTCCTTGATGGCGTCCACGGAGCAGAACCACTGCTCGGTGGCCCGGTAGATGATGGGGTGCTTGCACCGCCAGCAGTGGGGGTAGGAGTGGGTGATCTGGGCCTTGGCCAGCAGGAAGCCCTCGGCCTCCAGGTCGGCCACCACCATGTCGTTGCCCTTGGCGTAGAACTGGCCGTTGTAGCGGGCGTCAGTCATGACACCCTTGGCGTTGACAGGCACGGGCACGCCGATATTGGTCAGCCCCGCGTCGTCGTACCGCTTGCACACGTCGAAGTCCTCCGCGCCGAAGCCGGGGGCGGTGTGGACGCAGCCGGTACCGGCTTCCAGCGTCACGTGGTCGCCGTTCAAAATCACGGAATCCTGATCCAGCAGGGGGTGCTTTGCCACCATCAGCTCGAACTCAGAGCCCTTCAGCGTGGCCAGCACCTTGCAGGCGTCGTAGTCCAGCCCGGCCTGCTTGCACACGCCCTCGGCCAGCTCCTTTGCCATGACGTACACTTCGCCGTTGGGGGCCTGGAGCAGCACATAGTCAAAGTCCGCGTTCATGGAAATCGCGGTGTTGCCGGGAATGGTCCAGGGGGTGGTGGTCCAGATCACGAAGAAGGTCTTGGACAGGTCGCAGTACTGGCCAAGCTTGCCCTTGTCGTCCTTCACGGGGAATTTCACGAAAATGGTGGTGCAGGGGTCGTCCTGGTAGTCGATCTCCGCCTCGGCCAGGGCGGTCTGGTCGTGGGGGCACCAGTACACGGACTTCATGCCCTTGTAGATGAGGCCCTTCTCCGCCATCTTGCCGAACACCTCGATCTGACGAGCCTCGAACTCGGGCAGCAGGGTGATATAGGGGTTCTCCCACTCGCCGATGACGCCCAGGCGCTGGAACTGCTCGGTCATCCTGCCGATATACTGGGTGGCGAACTCCCGGCACTTGTCCCGGAACTGGGCGGTGGTCATCTCGCTGCGCTTGACGCTCTTGTCCTTGAGAACGGCGGTCTCGATGGGCAGGCCGTGAGTGTCCCAGCCGGGGACGTAGGGAGCGCAGTACCCGGTCATGTTGCGGTACTTGACGATGATGTCCTTGAGGATCTTGTTCATGGCGGTGCCGATGTGGATGTTGCCGTTGGCATACGGGGGGCCGTCGTGGAGGACGAACTTGGGCTTACCCGCGTTCTTCTCCATCAGCTTGTGGTAGGTAATCTTGGCCCACTCGCCGTTGAGCATCTCGGGCTCACGCTTGGGCAGCCCCGCCCGCATGGCAAAGTCGGTCTGGGGCAGGTGGACGGTCTTGTTGTAGTCCATGGTTATTTCCTCCTGTTTTGGGTTTGTAATATGGTTAAAACAGCTCCTTGGCCATCTTGACGTGGGGGATGCCCGCCTCCTCAAAGGGGTCGGAGATCGACCTGTAGCCGCACTTTTCGTAGAAGCCCCGCACCTCGAACTTGGCGTCCAGTTCCACGCGCCGGAGCCCAGCGGCCCGGCACCAGTCCTCCACGGCTTTCAGCGCCGTCCGGCCCCGCCCGCCGGCGCGGTACTCCTTCAATACGCAGAAGCGCTGTATCACCGCCGTGTCCCCGGTATAGCGGCACCGAAGTGCGCCGATATCTGCGGTGTCCTCTTGAATGAGAAAATGGGTACGGGTGGGGGACAGCGTATCCCATTCGTCCCGCTCGATGGACGGGGATACGCCGCGCTCAATACAGAAAACGGCGTGGCGCACGGCGAAGCAGCGATCCAAATCCTCTGGGGTCTGAGCGGGTATTACGTCTATCATCGGGCTTTCCCTCTCCATACGGACACGATAATCCCCAGCAGGATCCCAGCCAAAAATACGCACATCCAGACGAACCAGCCCCGTGTGGTGCCATTGGGGCCGGGGATGTTAAAAATCACGCCGCAGAAAAAGCCGATCAAATACCCTGCCAGTGTGCCGAGCACTGCCCACTTCGCGCCCAAGGCCCCGGCAAAGACCGCCGCAATCAGCCCGGTAAGGAACAGAATCCATGGCCACTGCGTCATCCCGTGCAGGCCAAACAGGGGAAAGCGGACGAGAAGCCATTCCGCCGCCAGTATGGCCGCGCCGCCCAGGGCCAGCGTAAGCCGTTTCTTCACGTCCATAAAATCCGCTCCTTTCGTTCCAAGCAAAAACGCCCTTGTCCCCAAAAGGAGACAAAGGCGTCGTAAAAGACCTCTGCGGTACCACTCCCGTTCCGTACAAAGTACGGCACTCGTGCGCGCTGTAACGGGCGCCCCCGGCGAAGCCTACTGGGGCGCAAGCGCCCGTTGGATCCGCGGCTCCCAGGTGATCTTCGCCGAATCCGCCCCGCCGCCCTCGCACCATGCAGGCGGCTCTCTGAGAGGCAGAGACATCGGTTACTCGTCCTGTTCAAAGCCTTGTGATATAGCGCCCGCTCCCAGGGAAGGGGATCGTCATTGGGGCTTCGCCCCCGGGGACGTCATTGGGCTTCGCCCAACGACTGTCCCGGCGGCCTTTGGCCGCCCCGATCCGGCAGTCTGCCGACTGCCCACGGACGCTATCTATATTATAGGCGCAAAGCGGATTTGTCAACCGCTTTCCGGGGAAAATCTTCACAAAAAACGGGCCCAGGCCCCTGGAGAACTGCGGACAGTCCACGAGGGAGAGCTGCTGCGCCCAGCGGTCTCGCCTTCGGCTCGGTCGGCGCTGGACGGTCCCCACCGGGGACCAGCGCCCCGTAGCCTAAAGCAGCTGCTCGCACCGACGGACTGCCCGCAGTCCTCTGCTTACTGTCGCGCTTCGTATGCGTGCCACCCCGCCCGCTCAAGGTGTTTCACAATGGTGAATCCATTGGCCTCCAAAGCGGCCTTCACCTCGTCCTGCCGCCCGTCGATGATGCCGGAGGTGAGGAATACGCCGTCCGGGGTCATGAACTCCCCGGCCTTCGTTGACAGGGGGATGATAACGTCCGCCACGATGTTGGCCAGCACCACCCGGTTCTGCCCCGGTTCCAGCTTCCCGGCCAGCCTTTTGTCGGTGAGCACGTCCCCGGCGTACACGCTCAGCCGATCCGACCCCACGCCGTTCAGCGCGGCGTTCTCAAAGGCTACGTCCGCCGCCTTGGGGTCGATATCCACCCCCACGGCCCGGGATGCTCCCAGCGCCAGCGCCGCAATGGCCAGGATGCCCGACCCGCAGCCCAGATCCAGCACCTTGTCGCCGGGTTGGAGCACTTCCTCCAGCAGCTCCAGGCACAGCTGGGTGGTGGGGTGAGCCCCGGTGCCGAAGGTCAGGCCGGGGTTGAGGTACAGCGGCGTGCGCCCATCGGGCACGGGCTCCCCCCGCATCCAGTCGGGGACAATGTACACCCGCTTTCCCACCGGGATGGGCTGGTAGTACTTCTGCCAGGAGGTGGCCCAGTCCTCCTCCCGAAGGGAGACGGTCTGGGGCTCATACTCCTCCAGCCCCGCCAGGTATTGGCGGAGCTGTTTTTGCCCCTCGTCGTTGTCCGGGACGTAGAACTTCACCCTGCTGGCCCCCCGCATACGCTGGGCCAGCCCCTCGTCCACATAATCCCAATACTGCCGGTTCTGCTCCAAAAACTGGAGGAAATCCCCCTCTTCCTCCACCACCAGTCCCGTCATGCCGTTGGCGGTGAGGGTGTCACACACCCGGTCCAGCTTTTCCGCCGGGACGGGGAGGGTGACCTCTAACCAAATGCTGTCCATAAACACACTCCTTTCGTACAGGGAAGGTTGGACAGTCCACAAGCGGAAAGCAGCTGTCTCCAGCGCCCCGTAGCCTTGACAGCTGCTCAGCGACGGACTGCCCAACCTTCCCGGACTCCTGCATCGCTATTTCAAAAATTCTAAAACCGCCCGGTTAAATGGCTCTGGCCGCTTGTTCGCGATGAAATGATCCCCCTCAATGATGACCAGCCGCCCGTTTGGCAGGCTGGCCGCAATCAGCCGGGAGTGGGACGCCTTGATCATATCCTTGCTGCCCACAATGACCAGCGCAGGCATGGTGAGCGCCGCCAGCTCTTTCGGGTCGATGTGGGGCTCGTTCACCATCAGCCCCAGCAGCTCGGCGTTGGCACGGGCCTTGGGGGCTTTGAACAGGGAGGCCAGTCTGTAGCCCAGCACGATGGGGATCTGTACGGCGGGCTTCACCCCAGACGGATCCAGATTGGCCCCGTTGAGCACCAGCTTGCCCACTCGTTCAGAGTGGCATAGGGCGAAGGTGAGGGCGATGTTGCCCCCGTCGCTGAAACCCAGGATATCGGCCTTGTCAATGCCGTGTTCGTCCATAAAGCCCAACAGGTCGTCCGCAAACTGGGAGATGGTAAAGGGCGCCGTCCCCCGTGGGGACCGCCCGTGCCCACGGGTATCCACAGTGTACACGGTGAACTGTTGGGCAAATTCGTCCACCTGGTGGACAAAGTAGTCCCCGCTCTCCCCGTTGCCGTGGAGCAGGAGCAGGGGCGCGCCCGCCCCCTTTTTGATGTAGTGGAGGGAGATGTCCATCATTACCTCATTTTACTTTGATTTGCTTGACGCTGTCCAGCCGGATCAGCTTCTCGCACTCGTTTTTCTTGCCCTCGTTGGCCAGCACCAGCGCCCAGGTCTCGTCGGTGTCCAGGATCCGGCACGTCTTGCCCATAATATCCCCGTCGGAGGTCTCCAGGGTCAGCTCCACAGTCTGGCCCACCTGGCGGCGAAGCTGATCCCCCAGGCCCGCCGCCCGGACAGAGCCAATGCCGTTTTCCCGCAGGACGCGTTCCAGGCGGTGCACTCTGCCCATCAGGACGAGAACCATAACGAAGGAAAATATCCCGAAGTATTCCATATCTCCGCCCCCTTAAAACCCGTCAACGATGTTGATGACGGAGTGGCGCACCGCTTCCCCATCCTTGAGGAAGGTGATGGTGCTGATGGCGGACAGGGGGATGAGCCGCACCTCGTTTTTCTCCGGCTTTTTCTGGTTTCGCACCACTTCCACGTTGGCCCAGCCGCCGTCAAAATCTTGGATGACACACCAGTCATGGGCCACGGGCATTCCGTCACTCTCATAAAAGGTCAGCTTCACCCGCTTCCCCTGGGCCTGCTTCAACAGCCGGGTCACGGGGGACGCCACAGGCTTCCCCTTCTCGTCCACGCCGTCCTGGAGGAGGTAGTCGCAGCTGACCTCCAAGATCTGCGCCATGCGCACGATCTTGTCCGTCTCCGGGTAAGCCGCGTCCGACTCCCAGCGGCTCACCGCCTGCCGGGTCACGCCAAGGCGCTCGGCCAGCTGCTCCTGGGTCAGGTTCTGCCTTTTCCGGGCCTCGGCCAGCTTGTTTCCTAAGCTCATATGATCACCTCATCGAACAGGGAGCCGCGCTCCCCTTGATGGTCCCAGCATATCAGAAGCGGCCCGTTTGACCAGCGTTTTGCGGTTTCGGAATGTAACTTTTCAGTTGCGTCCCGTCAATTCCCTCACGGTGACCTCATACGCCTCCCGCTCGTAGGGCAGGACGGGCAGGGCGACCGGCAGCTCCCACTCCTTGGCGGCAAAAATGCGGCGGATGAGGAAATCGGTAAAGTCCGGGGCCTTCACCAGCACCGGGCCCGTGAGATGGGTGGCGAACACGTTGCCGGACACATAGCCCTCCGGCGCAAAGTTCTCTTCGTTGCCGAAACCCTCGGTCAACTGAGTGAACAGGGGCGTTGCCACGCCCTTCGTCTCCGAGCACTTGTTCATGAAGCCCACCACGGCGTCCTCCCACAGGTCGGTGTAAGCCACCACGTCACACGGATGCCGCTGGTCGTACTCCTGGGTGGTGAACTCCGCGAAGCCCAGGCCGGGCCACCGCTTGCCTGCGGCGTCGGTGATGTCCCTGCCCAGCATTTCCATAGCATTGCCGGTGAACAGCACCACCGCCCCCCGGTCGATGGCGGCCTTCAGCGCATCCTTATGGGGGAGCAGGGCGGTCAACGCCGCCTTCTGGGTATGCTCGGTGCCCGCGCCCATGTAGATGAAGTCGGCGTGTTCAAACCCCGGAGTATCCTCAAACAGAGCGGTCTCCACCGTCACAGCCACCCCCATGGCCTCCAGGTGGCGGCGGAGCACCATGACGTTGGCGTACTCCCCATACAGGGACATACAGTCGGGATAAAGGTGTAAAATGGTCAGTTCCATGGTGTTTCCCTCCTCAATCCCGCTCTACATGAGTTAGCAGCTTGTCCCGGTCGGAGAAGCAGGTGATGACATAGACGTCCTCGTCCCCATTGGCTCTCAGATATTCCGCCGCTGTGGCAATGCTCTCGCCCACCTCGATCTTGTCCGCCGGGATGTGGCTGTACTTGAACCGCACCGCCAGGTCGTTGCAGTACTTGCCGTACAGCATCACCTTTTGGACGTGCTCACAACCCAGCCGGTCGAAGTCAATATCCCACAGCCAGCTGGTCTCGCCCGTAAAATACTTCCGGCTGATGGCGTCCACGATGACCAGCACCGTGCAGGGCTTGTCCGTGGCGGCGATGTAGGCCAGGTTGGTGTCGTAGGCAATGGAATTTTCGTGCTTGGAGGTCAGCAGGGTGCCCCGGTGGTTTCCCAAACGGAAGGTGATCATCCGCCCGTTTTTTAACATATAGTTGTTGATGACCCCGGCCATAGCCCCCTTGTCCGCCCCCGCCAGGGCGCACACCGACCACGCCGCCAGAATGTTGTACACGTTGTAGATGCTCTTGAAGGCCAGGGAAATTTCGGTTTCCCCGTTGATGGTGAGCTTGCCCTCCTTTAAATCCAGGGCGGTGACGGCGAAATCCGTGTCATGCCGCTGGTGGCCGCAGGAGGGGCAGGAATAGTGCCCGATGTGGGCGTAGTGATAGCAGGAGTACTCCATCCGGCCCTTACACACCGGGCAGCGCGCCCCGTCGTGGTACACGCCCCGATGCTCCTTGGTGCTGATACCGCACTCGTCCAGCCCGAACCACTTCACCTTGTCCGGGTCGTGGTCACGGGCGAAGCAGGACACCAGCGGGTCGTCGGCGTTGAGCACCAGGGTGGTCTCGGGGAAGATAGCGGCCTTGATGGCGTCGTACACCCACTCGGGGTGGCCGTTGCGGGTGAGCTGATCCCGGTACAGGTTGGTGATGACGAAGTGGGTGGGGTGGAAGAACTTGAACGTGTACTTGGCGTACCGCTCGTCGCTCTCCAGCAGCAGCACGTCGCCGCGCATTTTGCCCCCCAGGGAGCAGTTGGACAAAATCAGGGTGGTCACACCCTCAATCTGGTTGGAGCCCTCCTTGTTGTAAACCACCTTTTGGCCGGACGCGGACAAAATGGCGGCGATCATCTCCACGGTGGAGGTCTTGCCGTTGGAGCCGGTGACGGCGATGATGTGTTCGGGCAGCTTCACCCTCCCCAGCACATCGGGGCACACCTTCAGCGCGAACTGCCCCGGCAGGGAGCTGCCCTTGCCGATGAGCCCGCCGATGAACCGCAGGACTTTACATACCACAACGGCCAAAAACAATTTCATCTCTTATGCTTCCTCTCCCAATCTTTTTGTAAAGCAGACGATCCGGTTGGCCTCGGTAAATCCCGCGCCCAGGTGGAATGCGATGCTTCCCCCGTTATCCAGCTCACAGTCGCTGGCAAATTCTGTGCACCCATGTTCCCCTGCCCAGCCCTCGCAAGCGGACAGCAGGGCTTTTGCCAGCCCC
The DNA here is from genome assembly GCA_014799565.1 of Clostridiales bacterium. Taxonomy (GTDB): domain Bacteria; phylum Bacillota; class Clostridia; order Oscillospirales; family Oscillospiraceae; genus Enterenecus. Next base: position 88,001 of record JAAVHT010000023.1, on the reverse strand, counting down.
CGGCCCCGGTATTCCTCCCGGACATAAATGCCCTCTAGATAACCCACCGGACTGCTCTCCGTCCCCTCCACATAGTCGTGCCGGAGCTGGCACTGGGCAAAGCCCGCCGGAACGCCGTCCTCCACGGCGAGAAAGACCGCACCCTCCGCCCGGGACAGCGCTTCCAGCTCTGCCAGCAGCCCGTCCTGCGTGTTGTGAGGCCACAGCTCACAGGCCAAGGCGGCGGCGTGGGCCAGATTTTCTCCATCCGCTTTTAAAATCATCTCGTCCTCTCCAAGCTGTCACGCGACCATTGGCCGCGCGGCTATCGTCGCGCTTCTAAATAAACCATCAGCGCTGTCACATCCGCCGGGGACACCCCGGACACCCGGCTAGCCTGCCCCAGGTTCAGCGGGCGGATCTTGTCCAGCTTCTGCCTTGCCTCCAGGCGCAGCCCCTGAATACCCAGATAGTCCACATCGGGGGGCAGGGGCCTGTCCTCCAGCTTCCGCATTTCCTCCACCTGCCGGTTCTGGCGGTCAATGTAGCCCTGGTACTTCACGGAAATTTCCACCTGCTCGGCGATTTCCCGGGAAAGTCCGGGCCGTTCCAGGTCAAAAGCCGCCAAATCCTCATAACTCAGCCGGGGCCGCCGGAGCAGATCAACCAGCCGTGCCCCATGGGGGCAGGAGGGCTCGCCCTTGTCCGCCAGCAGCTTGTCCAGCTCGGTTGAGGGCGCCACCCCGGTGTGCTCTAAGCGCTTGATCTCCCGCTCCACAGCGGCATATTTCTCCTCTACCTGGGCCAGCCGCTCCCCGCTCACCAGGCCCACCCGGTGGCCGTAGGCGGCCAGCCGCCGGTCTGCGTTGTCCTGCCGGTGGATGAGCCGGTACTCCGTCCGGGAGGTCATCATGCGGTAGGGCTCGTTGGTGCCCTTGGTCACCAGGTCGTCAATCAGCACCCCGGTGTAGCCATCCCCCCGGGTGAGGATCAGCGGCGGCTCGCCCTTCACCTTCAGCGCGGCGTTGATGCCGGCCACCAGCCCCTGGGCGGCGGCCTCCTCGTAGCCGGAGGAGCCGTTGAACTGCCCCGCGCCGTACAGACCGGGGACTTTTTTGCACTCCAGGGTGGGCAGAAGCTCGGTGGGATCTACGCAGTCGTACTCGATGGCGTAGGCGCACCGGGTCATTTCGGCCCGCTCCAGTCCGGGGATGGTGTGGAGCATTTCCACCTGCACCTCCTCGGGTAGGGAGGAGGAGAACCCCTGGATGTACAGCTCCTCGGTGTTCAGCCCCATGGGCTCGATGAACAGCTGGTGCCGGGGCTTTTCGGCGAAGCGCACCACCTTGTCCTCGATGGAAGGGCAGTACCTTGGCCCCACTCCCTCGATCACCCCGGAGAACAGGGGGGAGCGGTGGAGGTTGTCCCGAATGACCTGATGGGTATTCTCATTGGTATAGGTCAGATAACACACCGCCCGGTTGTCCGGGGGCGCGTTTGTAGTAAAGGAGAACGGCACAGGCACGTCATCCCCTGGCTGAACCTCCATTTTGGAGAAGTCCACACTGCGGCGGTTCACCCTTGGGGGGGTGCCTGTCTTGAAGCGGCGGATGGACAGGCCCAGCTTTGTGAGGCACTCTGTCAGCGGCAAAGCCGCCGCCATGCCATCCGGCCCGGAATCCCGGGTGACCTCGCCCACGATGGTACGCCCCCCCAGATAGGTGCCGGTGGCGATCACCGCCGCTTTGACCGCATAGGTGGCCCCGGTGGCGGTGACCACGCCGGACACCCCGCCCTTCTCGGTGAGGATTTCCGTCACCTCCGCCTGCTTCACCCACAGATTCTCCTGCAATTCCAGGGTGTGCTTCATGACCTCCTGGTAGCGGCGGCGGTCGGCCTGGGCCCGGAGGGACCACACCGCCGGGCCCTTGCCCCGGTTGAGCATCCGATACTGGATGCAGGCTTGGTCGGCGGCCTTCGCCATCTCGCCCCCCAGGGCGTCGATCTCCCGCACCAGGTGGCCCTTGCCGGTGCCGCCCACGGCGGGGTTGCAGGGCATATTGCCCACCGCGTCCAGGTTGATGGTGAAACACACGGTTTTCAGCCCCATCCGGGCGGAGGCCAGGGCGGCTTCTATGCCGGCGTGGCCCGCGCCGATGACGGCGATATCAAATTGTCCGGCGTCATAACGGGGCATGGGTGTCACTCCTCAAAGCAGTTCCGGTTTCAGTTCCACGCTGTCCGCCTGGGTGATGGGCCGGATGACCCGGCAGGGGTTGCCCGCCGCCAGCGACCCGGCGGGGATATCCCTTGTCACCACGCTGCCCGCGCCGATGACGCACCCCCGGCCGATGGTGACGCCGCCGCACACCACCACGTTGGCGGCGATCCAGCAGTCGTCCTCGATGGTGATGGGCTTGGCGTATTCCAGGTCATACAGCTGGCCGTTCTCCCGGCGGCGCAGGTTCCGCTCCGACGGCAGGAGGGGGTGCATGGGGGTCATGATGGAGCAGTTGGGCCCGAAAAACACGTTGTTCCCGATGGTCACCGGACAGCAGTCCAGCACGGTGAAGTTGAAGTTGGCGTAGCTCTTCTCCCCGATGGTGGTGTAAATGCCGTAATCGAACTGGATGGGGCCCTGCAAGTAAGCTCCCTCCCCCATGCTGGGCAGGAGCCGGCGCAGAATGTCCTCCCGCTTCTCCTCCTCGTCCTCGGTGGTGTCGTTGTACTGCTTGGACAGCTTGTGGGCCGCCTCCCGCCGCTGGGCAAGCCCCGGGTCAGAGGGATCGTACAGCTTCCCCGCCAGCATTTTTTCTGTCTCAGTCATGGCGATTCACTCCCAAAATTAGAAAATCATTTCATTTTCAGGGTCACAACCGCCAATTCCGGGCGGTTAAACACGCGGAACCCCTGGAAGGGCACCGTGTTGTTCCCTAATCCCCGGGAGACGAACAGGGTGCTGTCCCCCAGTGTGTAGATGCCCGACGTCCACTTGGGGAAAAACTGCCGGTTTGTCCCCACCAGCCCGCCCAAAAAGGGCAGGCGGACAATGCCGCCGTGTCCGTGGCCGGACATGACGAAATCATACCCCGCGTTGGCGTACTGCCCGAAGCGGTCATTGCGATGGGCCAGCAGTAGGGTGAACAGCCCGGGGGCATTGTTTTCGATCCGGGCATACAGCTCCTCCGGGGTAATCTGGTCTGCATAGCCGTTGGGGTCGTCTACCCCGGCCAGCACCATCTGCGCCCCATTCCGCTCCAGAATCTCGTACTGGTTGGAGAGCGGGGTTACCCCGCACTGGGCCAGCACCCCTTTCAGCTCCTTCACCGTCCCCGTACCCAGTCCCCACTCGTGATTACCGGTGACATAATAGGTGGGCGCGATGGCAGCCAGCCCCTTCGCCAGCGCGGGGATCATCTGGAGCTGACCCTCCTGGTCGATGAGGTCGCCGGTGATCACGATGAGGTCGGGTTTCTGCTCCCCCACCAGGCTCAGCAGCTTTTCGCTGTTCTCCCCATATTCATGGCCGTGGAGGTCGGACAGGTGGACGATTTTGTATCCGTCAAACCCGGCTGGCAGTCCATCCAGCGCCGCCTCGGTGTGGGTGACCTGAAGCCCCCAGCACTGCCACTGGAACCAGGCCCAGCCCCCCAGGGCCAGCACCGCCAGACCGGCAATCCACCGCAAAGGATGACGGCGCTTTTTCCGGGGCCGCCTGTGGGGCACGCCCCCCCGCTCAGTCGTCGTCATGGAGGTAATAGGGCCGCATCAGGCTCTTGTGCTGGGTGGAGTCCTTCTGCCGGTCAGAGCGGAGCGGGGCCTCGATGGGCCGGGGGCGATCATCCCTGCGGCGCTTTCTCTTGCCGGACAGGGAAGGGGGCAGGACGGGCTCCTTGGCGGCAGGTGCGGGCGCGCCCTGTTTTTTGCCCTGGCGGCGGGGCTTGGGCTGGGCGGGCTTTTGCGCCTGCGCTTTTTCCTGCTTCTTCTGGGCCTGAGATTTCTGCTGGTTCTCAGCCTGGATCTGGGGCCGGGGCGTGGGCCGCCGGGGAGCCAGCAGCCGGGCGGTGGCGTCCATAATCACGTCGGAGTCCAGGGGATTGGGCTTGTAGAAGTCGGTGACGGGCATGGCGGGGTCGTCAGGGAGGGTGTCCTCCAGCCGCCCCTGGCGTATGCCTCGTCCAATCGATTTATCGCGCGAAACCAGCGGCTCCTCCTTGACGGGGGCCATTGCCTGAACCGCCGGGGCGACCGTCTGGACGGTTTGACTTCCGCTCTTTTTGCGGCGGCGCTTTTTCTTGTTGGGCGCGTCTGCTTCCTCTGCGGGGGCGGGCGCTGCGGGGGCGGGGGCCAGTGCGGCCTGAGCCGCGGCCTTTTTCCGCTCCTCGGCGCGGGCCTTATTTTCCGCGTCCTTCTGGCGGCGCTTCTCCTTGGCGGCGGCCCGGGCCTCGGCGTCCTCAGAATTGATGGGCCGGCCCCGCTTGTCCTTCTGGGGCGGGTCGAAATTCTCCATGGGGAAGGGGTGGTTTTCCACCACCGGGATCTTCTTCCCCAGCAGCTTCTCGATGGCCTTCAATTCGTCCTTCTCGTCGAACTGGCAGAAGGAGATGGCCTCCCCCTCATGGCCTGCCCGCCCGGTGCGGCCGATGCGGTGGACGTAGGTCTCTGGCACGTCAGGCAGGTTGTAGTTGAACACAAAAGGCAGTTGGTCGATGTCGATGCCCCGGGCGGCGATGTCGGTGGCGGCCAGCACCCGCACCCGTCCCGCTTTGAAGTCGTTCAGCGCCTGAACGCGGGCGGTCTGGCTCTTGTTGCCGTGGATGGCGGCGGCGGAGATGCCCCGCTTCATCAAATCCTGGGCGATGCGGTTGGCCCCGTGCTTGGTGCGGGAGAACACCAGGGCGGAGGTAATATGCCGCTCCTCCATGAGATAAGCCAGCAGTTTCGTCTTGTTGGACTTATCCACGTAGTACAGCGACTGCCGGATGACCTCCACCGGGGAGGACACCGGATCCACCGCCACGCGGGCGTAGTCGTGGAGCAGGCCGTTCACCAGCCCCATCACCTCCGGAGGCATGGTGGCGGAGAAGAACAGGGTCTGCTTTCGCTCCGGCAGCAGCTTGAGTATCCGCTTTACGTCGTGAATGAACCCCATGTCCAGCATCCGGTCGGCCTCGTCCAGCACGAAGATCTCAATGTGGGACAGGTCGATCAACCCCTGCCCGTGGAGATCCAGCAGGCGGCCCGGCGTGGCGACGAGAATGTCCAGCCCCTGTCGAATGGCGTCCACCTGGGGCTGCTGGCCCACGCCGCCGAAGATGACGGCGGAGCGCAGGGGCAGGTTGCGCCCATAGGACACGAAGCTGTCCTGAATCTGGATGGCCAGCTCCCGGGTCGGGGTGAGGATCAGCGCCCGGATGACCCGGGGCTTGGGCAGACGCCCATTGAGCCGCTGGAGGATGGGGGTGGCAAAGGCGCAGGTCTTGCCGGTGCCGGTCTGGGCGCAGCCCAGCACATCCCGCCCCGCCAGGGCGGGGGGGATGGCCTTGCGCTGAATGGGGGTAGGATCGGTGTAGCCCTCCTGGGTGAGGGCCTTGAGGATGGGGGCGGTCAGCCCCAAGTCGCGAAAATTCATAAACCTTTCTACGTCCTTTTGTTATTGTAAGCTTCTTTTACTGCTTCTATGGTTTCCGCCAGGCTCTGGCTCCCGCACGGGACGGTGATGTGGGCACACCGCTCGTACAGCGGGGCCCGGTACTGAAACACATCGGCCAGGGTCTGGCCGGGGGAGAGGGCAATGCCCCGGGAGGCCATGTTGTGGATGCGGGCGGTCACGTCCTCCAGGGACAGCTTGAGGTAGACCACCGTGCCCAGCCGCCGCATATGAGCGATGGACTCCTCCCGGCACACACAGCTTCCCCCCGGAGCAATCACGGTGCCCTGACAATCCAGGGCGCAGATGGCGTCCCGCTCCAGATCCAGAAACCGCTCCACGCCCCGGCTGTCGATGAGCTGCTGGAGCAGGGCGCCCTCCCGCTCCTGAACGAGCAGATCCACGTCGAGGAAGCGCAGGCCCATGGCCTTGGCCAGCACCACGCCCACGGTGCTCTTGCCCGACCCGGGCATTCCGATCAAAATGATATTGTCCATTCCGGCGCCCCCTCAGCCCTGTGTGGCGGAACATAATTGTAGTATTATACCAAAAAAAAATCTCTGGGGCAAGGCTCAGAGGCCCCTCAGACAAAAAAAGTATCTATCCGCGCCGGATAGATACTTTTTTCACCTTGATTTTAGGGTTTCCCCGCTCACCAGTGGCCTTGATCGGTGCTTCTCATCCATACGGTTCGGTTGCCCGCCTGGAGGTTGTACAGCGTCCGGGTGAGTTCGGTCATCTCCTTCTCCCTCAGCTGGGCGAACAGGAAGCCATAGCGGAATTTGCCCGGCTGATACTCCGTCACCCGGATGATCTCCCCCAAAAACTCCATGGGGGCGTAATCCTCCAGCTTCACCTTCAGGCGCAGCACCTCGTCCACCCCATGGAGGTATTCCGACTCAATGCACGCTCCACCGGTGCTGATGTCCACCAGGACGCACTCCTCCGGGTTGCTGAAGGTGGTGTCCTTGGGGTAGTACATGGTCACAGGCACGCTGATACGCAGGCGGAAGTCGTGGCGGTGCTCCGGCATGGGCTTGACCTTCACGTCTTTCAGCTTGCACACCACCCGGGTGGACTCCTGGACGGTTCCCTTCAGATAGAAGGGCATCATCTGCTCATCCAGGCCTTCCAGCACCACGGACGTGCCCATCTCCAGCACCTTCAGGGACAGCCCGCCCAGCAGGCGCTCCAGCGTCAGGGTGGAGGAGCCGAACTCGGTGAGCCGCCCGGTAAAGACCGGGGCTCCCTCCGCCGTCTCCACGTCCAGCGTCATTCCGGTATGCAGCTTAGGCAGCTCGCCGGACTCTTCCTCCGCTTCGTACTCTTCGTAATCATCCGAACGCCCCAACAGGGATGAAAAAAAGCCCATAGGTATTCCTCCTGCTTGCTGTACGGCGGGCGGGCCCGCCCTCTTTCCATAATAGTTTGATTATAACCGCTCCCAATACCAAATGTCAAGCGCCTCCTAAGAGGTTGTAATCTTTGGCGGGATACGTTATAATATCAAGATATACTAGGCTCCGGGAGGTCTTATGAAACCTGACATCTTAGTCATCTGCGGGCCCACAGCCTCGGGCAAGACCGCGCTGGCCGCGGCCCTGGCCCAGCGCCTCGGCGGGGAGGTGGTGTCCGCCGACTCCATGCAGGTCTACCGGGGCATGGACATCGGCACCGCCAAGCCCACTCAGGACGAAATGCTGGGCGTCCCCCATCATATGCTGGACGTGGCGGATCCATCGGAAAACTACTCCGTGGCCCGGTACGTGGCGGATGCCGTCCCCATCGTGGACGACATCCTGGCCCGGGGGAAACTGCCCATCGTAGCCGGGGGGACGGGGCTGTATATCGACCACCTGGTGGCGGGGCGGCAGTTCGCCCCCTTCGAGGCGGACAGCGGCTTGCGGGAAGAGCTCCAGGCCCGAACCCGCGCGGAGGGCCTGGCCGCCCTGCGCGCCCAGCTGGAGCAGGTGGATCCGGACGCAGCGGCCCGCATTCACCCCAACGACGAAAAGCGCACCATCCGAGCGCTGGAGGTGTATCTGTCCACTGGCAAGACTATCACCCAGCACGACCGGGAGAGCCGGGAAGTGCCCCCCCGCTACACGCCGCTGACCATTGCCCTGAACTTCCAGGAGCGGCCCTGGCTGTGGGAGCGCATTGACCGCCGGGTGGACGAGATGACGGAGCGGGGCCTGGAGGGGGAGGTGCGCTCCCTCCTGGCAGACGGCGTTCCCCGGGACTGCACCGCCATGCAGGCCATCGGCTACAAGGAGCTGGCCGCCGCCATTTTGGAGGGCCGTCCCGTGTCGGTCGGGGCGGAGGAGGTGAAGCTCCGCTCCCGGCAGTATGCCAAGCGGCAGCTCACCTGGTTCCGGCGCAACAGGCAAGCCTATTGGCTCCAATGGGAAAAAATACCAGACTTTTCCGCCGCCCTCGCTTTTTCGACAGAACTTGTCATAGGATCTGGGCTAAAATAAATACGCTCAAAATTTATAAAGAGGAGTGTATTTACATGAGCCTTACATCCACCGTTTCCGTCACCAAGCAGCCCAATATCCAGGACGCCTTCCTGTCCGCTGCCCGCCGTCTGGCCACCCGGGTCACCGTGTTCCTCATGAACGGCTACCAGATGCGGGGAGTCATTACCGCCTTCGATCCCTACGTGGTGGTGGTGGTCACCGACGGCAAGCAGCAGGTCATTTACAAGCACGCCATTTCCACCATCGCCCCAGAGCATCCCATCGAAATGGACGCGTAAGAAGCGTGGGGGCCGCTTCCCGCGATACCGCACGAGAGATAGAAAAGAGCTGATCCCATGAAAGAGAGCACCATCGCCACCAAATTCATGATCGCTATCCTGTGCCTGGGGGTAGCGGCCTATCTGGCCGTCTACTTTTTCCGGGGGTGGGAGGAAGATCTGGTCACCACCTACGCCTATTCCTACTCTCTGGACGTGGGTCAGGAGGCCGCCGGCATCCTGGTGCGCGCTGAGATCCCCCTGACCGGCTCGGGCGGCTACATGGATCAGATCGTCGGCGAGGGAGCCAAGGCCGCCAAGGGTGATCCGGTGGTGCTGCTGTACAGCGACCCCTCCGCCCTCACCACCCGGCAGTCCATCCGCTCGCTGGAGGCGGAGATCGAGCAGCTCCAATACGCCCAGAGCGACCACTCCCAGAACGCCGATGCCGCCCGGCTGGATGCCCAGGTCATCTCGTCCATCGTCTCTCTGCGCTCGCTGACTGCCCGGGGGGATTTAACCCTACTGGAGGACTCCGCCCTGAACCTGCGCTCCATGGTATTCCGGCGGGACTACAGCTACGGCAGTGCCGAGGCCGCGGGACAGCTCTCTCAGCTCATCGCGGACAAGCAGTCCCAGCTGGCGGAGCTCAACCGTTCGCTGAACCAGGTGTCCACCACCGTATACGCCCCCACCTCCGGCGTCTTTTCCGCCGGGGTGGACGGCTGGGAACAGGTCGTCACCCCCGCCATGCTGGACGAGCTCACCGGCGACGGTCTGATCGCCCTTCTGTCGGAAAAACACAGCCCCGATTCTCTGGCGGTGGGCAAGCTGGTCACCGACTCCACCTGGTACTTCGCCGCCCTGCTGGAGGGCACCAACACCGGCCTCCAGTCGGGGCGGACGTACACCCTCACCTTCTCCGGCGACTACTTTGGGCAGATCAACATGACTCTGGATCGGATCTCCCTGGAGGGGGAGCGGACTCTGGCCATTTTCTCCTGCCGCTCTCATCTGGCGGACACCGCCATGCTCCGCGTCCAGACGGTGGACGTAGTCGTCCAGCAGCTGGAGGGCATCCGCATCCCCCGCAAGGCCCTGCGGGTCATCACGGAGGAGGTGACCGACGAGGACACCGGCGCCTCCAGCCAGGTGAACCGTTACGGCGTGTTCTCCGTGGTCAGCTCCCAGGCGGAGTGGCAGGAGGTTGAGGTGCTGTACACCGACGACACCTATTATCTGGTTCGTCCTGTGAACCAGGACGCGGCCAAGCGCCTGCGGCCGGGGGATGAGATCATCCTCAACTCCTCCGGCATCTACAACGGGAAGGTGGTGCGCTGATGGATCTGCGGGAAAATATCCAAAAAGTCCGGGCGGAACTGGACGCCGCCGCCGTCGCCGCGGGCCGGGATCCAGCCTCTGTCACCCTGCTGGCGGCCACCAAAACCCAGAGCTCGGACACCATCCGGGCCGCCATTGCCGCCGGGGTGACGGTGTGCGGTGAGAACCGGGTGCAGGAATTCACCGCCCACCTGGCGGACAACGCCTACGAGGGGGCGGAGGTTCACTTCATCGGCCACCTTCAGACCAACAAGGTGAAATACGTGGTGGGCGAGGTAGCGCTCATCCACTCCGTCTCCTCGGAAAAGCTGCTGCGCGCCATTGCCGCCCAGGCGGACAAGCTGAGTGTGGTTCAGGATGTTCTGCTGGAGGTCAATCTGGCGGGGGAGGGATCCAAGTCCGGCTTCACCCCAGAGGAGGCCCCGGATGCCGCCAAGCTGGCCGAAGAGCTGACCGGCGTGCGGCTGCGGGGGCTGATGTGCATCCCTCCCGCCGCGGTCGATCCGGGGGACAACCTCCCTTTTTTTCAAAAATTACATCAGTTGGCTGTTGACATAAGACGGGAAATAGTCCATAATGGTGAGGATATGGACGTGCTTTCCATGGGGATGAGCGGCGACTATGCGGATGCTGTTGCCGCCGGTTCCACTTGCGTCCGGGTGGGTTCCGCCCTGTTTGGCCCGCGCCCGCCTATTTTAACTCACGATTGAAGGGAGACTCGTCTATATGAGCTTATTTGATGAACTCAAGCGCCTGGCCCGCCCCTACGAGGACGAGGATGAGGATGATTACGAGGAGGACTTCACCCCGGTAAACAACGTCAAGGATCTGCCCCGGGAGCGGGATCGCGACCGGGACGCCGACCGCCGCAGCAACAAGGTGGTCAACATCCACACTACCACCCAGCTCCAGGTGGTGCTGGTCAACCCCTCCCGGTTCGAGAACGCCTCCGAAATCGCCGACCATCTGCGGGATAAGCGCACCGTGGTGCTCAATCTGGAGCAGACGGACAAGAACATCGCCCGCCGCCTCATCGACTTTTTGTCCGGCGTGGCCTATGCCAACGAGGGCACCATCAAGAAGGTGGCCCTGTCCACCTATATCATCACCCCCTATAATGTGGAGATTCTGGGCGATCTCATCGACGAGCTGGAAAACAACGGCCTGTATTTCTGAGACAAGGGGGAAACTGATCCATGATGACTCCGCAGGAGGTGGCCAGCCACTCCTTTGCCAAGGCGACTTTGGGCGGCTACAACTTGGCCCAGGTGGACGAGTTTTTGGACGCGCTCACCGAGGACTACACCGCCCTGTACAATGAAAACGCCATTTTGAAGAACAAGCTGAAGGTGCTGTCCGACAAGGTGGAGGAATACCGGGCCACCGAGGAGACCATGCGCAAGACCCTGCTGGCTGCCCAGCAGATGGCGGAGTCTATGATGGACGAGGCCAAGCGCAAGCGAGACGAGCTGATCGGCGATGCCGAGCAGGGCGCCCAGCAGCGCGTTGCCGAGTTGGAAAAGGCGGTGGCCGCCGAAGAGTACCGCTTGAAGAAGGCCCAGGAGTCCACCGCCGCCTATGTAAAGAAGCTGGCTCAGGCCCACGAGGACGAGATGCTCTTCCTGTCCAGCCTGGGCGACCTGGTTCCGCCGGAGATGGCCGTAGCCGACGACCCCGCCGCCGACATCAAGGCCGCGCTGGACGCCCAAGTCCGCCAGGAGGAGGCGGCCGCACGGCAGTCCGCCGCCCCCACAGGGGAGAAGCCCGCCCCCCGTCTGGTTGCGGTGGGGCCGGACGACGACGTACCCCCTCTGCCGGATGATTTCGTCCCTCAGGCCCAGCCCCAGGAGGAGTTGGAACTGGATCCGGACGCCACCCGGCGCTATTCCGATCTGCAGTTCGGCAAAGACTATCAGATCAAATAAGAAGGGCCCGCGCGGTATGCACCGCGCGGGCTTTTTATTATTTCGCGTTTTCCCCGTCCTGATAGCCGTAGTGGTACATCAATTCCCCACAGGCGCGGGACAGGGCCTCAAGCCCGCAAATCAGCAGCTCAAAATCCGGGTCTGTATCCGGGTTCAATCCCGTCCGCTCACACAGGCGGCTGCGCGCTCCATAGATCTGTTCAGTCAGCGGGCCAAGCTTCCCCTCCATCGTGGATTCGTCTCTTACCCATTCGCACACATCCGGCTCGTTCATGCCGTTGATTTGGTTGTAGATAAATTCCCAGCGTGCTTCACCTTTCACGATTCATTCCCCCCTGTTTGCATATCATATACCATTTTGTTAATTTCGTCAATATAACAAAATGTTTTATCTATACTTTTGCGTACACCCTACCTTTAAGGAAAGGAGTACGCAAAATGTACAGAAGAATCCGCGATATGAGAGAGGACAAAGATTTGCTGCAAAAAGACCTTGCAGAGTATCTACAATGTGGTCAAGTATGTTACTCCTATTATGAGACGGGCAAACGTGATATCCCCACGGATGTTTTGATTAAACTTGCTGACTATTATGGGACAAGTATAGACTACCTCTTGGGCCGCACAGACACAAAGGCTCCCTATCCAAAAGCCCATAAATAAAAAAGCACCCCCTGGAAATCCAGGGGGCGCTTCTCATTTTAACGGTTTTGACCGCAAATAAATTGTGAAAACAACCAAAATTACTTGTGGTCGACGCTGTACATATGCTTGATGAGCTCCAGCACCTTGTTGGAGTAGCCCATCTCGTTGTCGTACCAGGACACGACCTTCACGAAGGTGTCGGTCAGAGCGATGCCGGCCTTGGCGTCGAAGATGGAGGTGCGGGCGTCGCCCAGGAAGTCGCTGGACACCACGTCCTCGTCGGTGTAGCCCAGAACGCCCTTCAGCTCGCCCTCGGAGGCGGCCTTCATGGCCTTGCAGATCTCCTCGTAGGAGGCGGGCTTCTCCAGGTTGACGGTCAGGTCAACGACGGAGACATCCAGGGTGGGAACGCGCATGGACATACCGGTCAGCTTGCCGTTCAGAGCGGGGATGACCTTGCCCACGGCCTTGGCGGCGCCGGTGGAGGAGGGGATGATGTTGCCGGTGGCAGCGCGGCCGCCGCGCCAATCCTTCATGGAGGGGCCGTCAACGGTCTTCTGGGTGGCGGTGACGGAGTGCACGGTGGTCATCAGGCCGTCCTTGATGCCGAAGTTGTCGTTCAGCACCTTGGCGATGGGGGCCAGGCAGTTGGTGGTGCAGGAGGCGTTGGACACGAAGGTCATGTCGGGGGTGTAAGCGTCCAGGTTGACGCCGCACACGAACATGGGGGTGCTGTCCTTGGAGGGGGCGGACATGACGACCTTCTTGGCGCCGGCGTCGATGTGAGCCTGGGCCTTCTCCTGGGTCAGGAACAGGCCGGTGGACTCCACGACGTACTCAGCCTCCAGCTTGCCCCAGGGGATGTTCTTGGGATCCCGCTCGGCGAAGATGGGGATCTCCTTGCCGTTGACGACGATGGCGTTCTCGGTGGAGGAGACCTCGCCCTCGAACCGGCCATGCATGGTGTCGTACTTCAGCATATAGGCCAGGTAGTCAGCGGGGCACAGGTCGTTGATGCCCACGATCTCGATCTCGGGATGGTTCACGCTGGCGCGGAAAACCATGCGGCCGATGCGGCCAAAACCGTTAATACCTACTTTGATGCTCATTGGTATCACTCCTTAATAAATTATGGTAGTGCTGGATTTGCTCGGTATTATTATACTCTATCCTCGCCCCAAAGGGAAGGGGAATTGTGAAAAAATTTTCAAACTTTTTTCACAAAAATCGAGCCCTGCCTGAGAAATGCCCGGCGCCGGGGCGCCTCGGTCATCCTCAAGCAGGGCTCAAAGGCTTACTCAAAAACGAGCTCGATGTTCTTGGCGCTGGTTTCAAATTCGCTCATCCAGTCGCCGGTCACGTCGGTGTAAGTAACGGTGTACGTCTGGTCGGCGTCAATGCACACCACCAGCTGGGTCATCTCCATGCCCATCAGCTCGATGACATAGCAGTACTGGTAGGCGGGCATACCGCACACCTCATTGTTGGTGAAGTACTTGTCGGTGATGGTGGGAGCGGTGCCATAGGTCGCCTCAAAGACCTGCACCAGGGCATCCCGGAGCGCGTCGGCGGTGATCTTCTTGAAGGCCGCGTCCTTGTCGGTGATGTTCACGTTGATGTTGGAGCCGTCCACAGTAGCCCAGCACTCGACCACGCCCTCCATCTCCATCTCCTGGAAGCTGGCGGGGACGTCCACGGTGTAGTCTACCACTTTGTTGCTGGTCTTCTTGCCGCAGCCGGTGGTCAGGATCAGCACCAGGGCAAACAGAGCCGCAACGCTTCTCTTCACATTGTTCATTTCAACTCTCTCCTTACATTTCGTTCTGCAGCCCGGGTTTGCGAGCCGCAAGCGGTATTATAGCACTTCACACCTCCATCTGCAAGAGTTTTTCGTCTTGACAGAGCTGGTATAATAGTTAAGATATATTTAAGGAATTCGAACCTGGAAATGGGGGTAACTATATGGCGGAAAGGCTCAAGGCGCGTCTTAATGCCGTCCTGCCGTCCATCCTGGCCCTGGGCCGGTGGCTGGTGCTTGCGGCATTGACGGGGCTGGCCTGCGGTCTGGCGGGGGCGGCCTTTTCCTGGTCTGTGGCCCAGGTGACGGCCCTGCGGCTGGCCCACTCCTGGCTGCTGTTTTGTATGCCGCTGGCCGGCCTTGCCATTGTGTTCTGCTACCGTATGAGCGGCATGGCCAATGACAGCGGCACCAACCAGATCATCGCCAGTGTACGAGGGGGCGAGCGGCCTCGGCTGCGGCTGGGCCTGCTGATCTTTCTGGCCTCGGTGCTCACCCATCTCACCGGCGGCAGCGCCGGGCGGGAGGGGGCGGCCCTCCAGATCGGCGGCAGCATCTCCGCCGGGATCGGGCGGCTGCTCCGGCTGGGAGAGCGGAGCCTGAACACCATCATCCAGTGCGGCATGGCGGGGCTGTTTTCCGCCCTGTTTGGCACGCCCCTCACCGCCACCGTGTTCGCCCTGGAGGTGGTCAACGTGGGTCACTTCCGCTACGCCGCCCTGTTCCCCTGCCTGCTGTCCGCCCTCATCGCCAACGCCATTCCCCAATGCCTGGGCCTGCCCGGCGAGGCGTATCATCTGCTGGGAACGCCGGAGCTGGGGCCGGTCTCCCTGCTGCAATGCGGGGGGCTGGCGATTCTGGCGGCGGTGGTGTCCATCGCCTTCTGCGTACTCATGCACAAGACAGACCACCTCTATAAAAAATATCTCCCCAACCAGTACCTGCGGGTGCTGGCGGGGGCGGCGCTGGTCATCGTCCTCACCTTGATCGAGGGCAGCGGCGACTACAACGGCGCCGGGGGCGGCGTCATCGAGCTGGCTCTGGAGGGTCACGTCCGTGTCCCCTGGGCCTTTGCGCTGAAAATGGTGTTTACCGCCCTCACCCTTGGGGCGGGCTTCCGGGGCGGGGAGATCGTGCCGACCTTGTTCATCGGCTCCACCTTTGGGTGCGCCGTGGGGCCGCTGCTGGGGCTGGATCCGGCGTTCGGAGCGGCAATCTCCATGATCGCCCTGTTCTGCGGCGTGGTGAACTGCCCCCTGGCCTCCATCTTCCTGGCCATCGAGCTGTTCGGCGGGGGCGGACTGCAATTTTTCGCCCTGGCCTGCGCCCTCAGCTTCCTGCTCAGCGGAAATTACTCGCTGTACTCCAGCCAAAATATCGTCTACTCCAAGCTGGAGGCCCGGCTGAACGACCAGAGCCGAAATAGGGAATAATCAAAGCGGCCTGTCCAACCGGACAGGCCGCTTTTTGCTTTCACACTATGATTTATTACGTCCGGCAAACAGCGCCGCCCAAATTCCCGCAATGCCCGCGCCCACCACCAGCGCGGCCAAAACGTTCAGCAGGGCATCCGTTGAGCCTTCCATCAGGCCGAAGTGGAGCACCCCCACAAGGATATGGGGGATTGAGCCGAAAAACGTCAGCACCCGGGAGGGTTTATCGCCCTTTTCCCCCATGGCTCCCCACAGCAGCAGCGCCGCCAGCCCCATCAGAAAACAGACGGGCAGCAGATAGAGCACCAGGATGAAACCGCCCATAAAGGCGAGCTCGCTGGTGTCGCTGTCCGAGAGACGGGCCGCCCGCCAAAAGATCCAGCATCCGATCAGGAAGGAACCGGCCGCGTCCAGCCCCAGCCACTGCCTGGCGGAAAGCTTGCGGGGGAGCTTTATCCTGCTCATGGTACGCGCCTTCTTTTAACGCTGATATTCAAATTCCAGGTTGTACAGGCACACGGTGTCCCCATCCTGGACGCCCAGATCCTCCAGTTGCTGGTAGACCCCGGCGTCCCGGAGCCGCCGCTCGAACCAGTTGCGGCTCTCGTAATCGCCGAAGTTCACGTTGGCCATGAGCTGGCGCAGCCACGGCCCATCCACCAGCCAGGTGCCGTCCTCGTCCTGCTGGATCTCCAGGGCCTCGGATGTGTCCACCTCGGGGGGCCGCTCCACATAGGTCGGCTCGTATACGATGACCGGCGGCAGGGTGGACAGCTCCGCCGCCGCGGCGTACATCAGCTCTTTTGTGCCTTTGTGTGTGGCGGCGGACAGCTCGAGCAGGGGACAGCCCTTGGCCTCCACATGAGCCCGCAGCTTTGCCAGCAGCTCGGGATCCTCCATAATGTCCACCTTGTTGGCGGCCACCAGCATCCGCCGGGAGGCCAGCTCGGGGGACCAGCGCTGGAGCTCCTCACAGATGGCATCGAAGTCCTCAACAGGGTCGCGCCCCTCGGAGCCGGACACGTCCACCACATGGATCAGCAGGCGGCAGCGGTCCACGTGCCGCAGGAAGTCGTGGCCCAGGCCCGCGCCGTCGGCGGCGCCCTCGATGATGCCGGGGATGTCGGCCAGCACGAAGGACTGCCCCTCGTCCACCGGCACCACCCCCAGGTTGGGAGAGAGGGTGGTGAAGTGGTAGTTGGCGATTTTGGGCTGTGCCCGGGTGACCACGCTGAGCAGGGTGGACTTGCCCACATTGGGGAAGCCCACCAGCCCCACGTCAGCCAGCAGCTTCAGCTCCAGCAGGACTTCCCGGTACTGTCCGGGCAGGCCCGCCTTGGCAAAGCGGGGCACCTGTCGGGTGGGGGTGGCGAAGTGCTGGTTGCCCCAGCCGCCGTTGCCGCCCCGGGCCAGCACGAAGTCCTCCTCGCTGGACATATCGCAGATGATCTCTTTGGTTTCCAGGTCGCGCACCACTGTGCCGCGGGGCACCCGGATCACAAGGTCATTGCCGTCCTTGCCGGAGCAGCGCTTGCCCTGGCCGTCCTTGCCGTTTTCGGCCACGTATTTGCGCTTGTAGCGGAAGTCCATCAGGGTGGACATATGGGGATCCACCCGCAGGATGATGTCGCCGCCGCGCCCGCCGTCGCCGCCGTCGGGGCCGCCGGCGGCCACGTACTTCTCCCGGTGGAAGGCCACCGCGCCGCCGCCGCCGGCTCCCGCCCGGACGGTGATGCGGGCGGTGTCGATGAATTGATTGGCCATAAAGACCTCCTTGGTTCGTAGTTAAGGGCCTTCTTTTTTTCTTTGAAAAGAAAAAAGAAGCAAAAAAAGAAACTTTAAACTGTACCCTATTGACAAATATCAGAATCGATAGCGGGTATATCCTTAAGACGTTTTATCTTTTGAAAGACTGAGCGCCAGCCCCACAATTCCCATGACCAGTCCCAGCAAAAGCAAAAGCGGCTGTACAGCTCCGTCCAAAATGGGAACCCATGGGTCAAGCATAGCAATTAGTACCAATAGCATTCCAAATAGAATAAACGCTATCCCCTGTAACTGCTTTCTCATTTCGAATTTATACTCCTTTCCATCAAAAAAGCCGCAAACGGTTCCCCGCTTGCGGCTTTTTGGCAATTCTTACTGCGCGATTTCAACAATAGAAACCTGCTTGCGATCCTTGCCCAGGCGCTCGAACTTCACCTTGCCGTCCTTGAGGGCGAACAGGGTGTCGTCGCTGCCCTTGCCCACGTTGACGCCGGGGTGGATGTGGGTGCCGCGCTGGCGCACCAGGATGTTGCCCGCCAGCACGAACTGGCCGTCGGCGCGCTTCACGCCCAGACGCTTGGCCTGGGAGTCACGGCCGTTCTTAGTGGAGCCGCCGCCCTTTTTATGGGCGAAGAACTGGATGTTGAGCTTCAGCATAGTCGTTTCCGTCCTTTCTGTTAAAGGTTAAAGGATCTTAGTCCTCATCGTCGTCATCATCGTCCAGCAGGACAATGAGATTTTCGGGATATTCCTCCGCCATGGCCTGGAGATAGACCAGCATACCGGTCAGAACCGTCTGGCACAGATCGTCGCTGGGGTCATTCAGGGCGGGGGGGAGCTTGAGGGAGATGCGGGCGTCCTTCTCCTTGACCTTCACCTGGGCGCCGAGGGCCATCACCTCATTGATGGTGCACTCGGTGAGCCCCACGGCGGCGGAGACGGCGGCGCAGACGATATCGCTGCCCTCCTCGGCGTACCCGCTGTGGCCCTCCACCACAAAGCCGTCCAGGCGGCTCTTTGCGCTGTGGAAGGTTACGGTAGTCATAGCCGGATCCCTCAGGCGTTGACCTTGGTGATCTCCACCTTGGTGTAGGGCTGACGATGGCCCTGACGGCGGCGGTAGTTCTTCTTGGGCTTGTACTTGAACACCAGCACCTTTTTGCCCTTGCCGTTCTTCACCACGTTGGCGGTGACGGAGGCGCCGTCCACGGTGGGAGCGCCGAACTTGGCGTTGTCGCCGTCCAGGACGGCCAGAACCTTGTCGAAGGTGACGGACTCGCCGGCTTCCACATTCAGCTTCTCGATGTAGAGGGTGTCGCCCTCGGCCACCTTGTACTGCTTGCCGCCGGTTTCGATGATTGCGTGCATATCTGCACCTGCCTTTCCTTTATTACGGGCTCGCTGTCGGGGGCGGGGACTCAGCCCTCTTTTCTGTGGACACACCACACCCGGTCAATGCGGCCCTAGTAGTATATCAGCCGGTTTTTCAAAAGTCAAGGGGTTTCAGCCTGTTTTCCCGGAAAAGTGGTGGGCCCGGTAATACTCCAGGCTGTGGAATCTGTGGGCCAGCTCCGCCTGCTCCTCGGTGGGGTTCAGGGTCAGCTCCCCGTCCGCGGTGAGGTATGAGCCGTAGCGGTGAACCATAGGCAGCTCCTGGCGAATCGGCTCCACCGCCTGCATATAGCCGTCTCCCTCCCAGCCCAGCTGCTCGAACAGCACATTCATCAGGAAGCAGGGGGAGATGTCCGGCCCCTCGCCCACCATATCGTGGCCGATGATCTCCTTGGCCGCGTCGTTGGCCCAGATGAGGTAGCGGGTGGACCAGTAGTTGTAAAAGCTCTCCACCGAATACCGGGACAGGTCGATGCCCAGCGCGTTGTACACGCTGTTGCTGTTGCCCAGCCAGGGCTTGTGGTCGCCGAACACCACCACCACGATGGGCTCGTCCATGGTTCGGAACACGTTCACCATTTCGGACAGGTAGTATTGGGTGCTCATCACCGATCCAAAATAGTTGGCCAAAATGGTGCGGTCCTCCTGGGCCAGGTCGTGGTTGGCCACATAGTCATCCACCTCGCCCCACCAGCACTCGTAGTCGCCGTAGGGCCCGTGGCCCTGATAGGACACAGAGAAGGAGAACAGCGGCGCGTCATCCCCCAGCTGCTCCAGAACGGAGCCGGTGAGTTCTGGGAAGAAGGTGTAATCCCAGGCGGTGTCCTCCCCGGTCAGCGCGGTGTAGTGATTTTCCGCGAAGCGGTACTGGTCAAAGCCCAGGTAGGAGTTGATGTTCACCCGGTTGTAGAACCAACTGTTGCTGGGGTGGTCGCCCGAGGTCTGGTAGCCCTGGCTTTTCAGATACCACGCATAGGACGAGGTGTTGGAGCGGTAGTTGATGTCGTCGGGGGCCATGCCGGTGAGGAACGCCCGCTCGGTGTCCACCGTGCCCCCGGCAAAGATGTTGGTCAGCAGGTTCCCGGTATAGCTCTCCGCCTCCAGGGCGTGGTAGACGGCATACACGTCCTGTTGAAATTCAATACACTCATACGCGGAGAAATCGGCAAAGGCCTCCAGCATAACGCCCACGATGTTGACCTTCTTATCCTCCGGGATGTCGGCGTCCTGATATTCAGCCAGCATCGCGGCGGCCTCCCGCTCCGAGTAGCCCTCCGGCGGGGTGGGCATGGCGGTCTTGATGCTGTGGAGGAAGGGATACATCAGCCCCCGGGAAATATACTGCTGGGTGGCGGACCATGGGTTGATGTGATCTGTGTTGGCGTTTTTGTTATAGGTGTTGTCGCTGCCATACACTGGGATCAGGGCGAGGGAGGCGATCAGCGCCGCGGCCGCGGTTCCGCCCCGGACAGGCAGGCGCGGCCTGCCCCGAACCAGCAGGAACAGCGCCACCCCAACCACAAGGACGGGCAGCAGCGCCGCCACCAGCTTGCGATCCAGGAACAGGTGGTATTTTCCCGCCATCTTCCCCGCCTCCCCCAGAATGAGCAGGTCGGAGGCCAGGACGGGGTCGTCCCGGAACATCAGCTTGTAGTAGTTGCCCAGGGACAGCCCCAGCACGGGCAGGGCTGTGATCAGGTAGGCCACCCAGGCCCGGCCCGTGGCGCCATACAGCAGCGCCATCAGCAGCAGCGGGGGCAGCAGATTGAGGGCCACCAGTGCCGGATGGCGCAGATAGTCCATAAACATCACCCGGGCGCTGGCGTTGCCGGTGGCCAGCAGCAGCGAGGCCAGCCCCAGCACCACCGCCGCCCCGGCGGTGAGCAGGGCGTTCCACAGCCAAAATACCACCCTCTGCCGGGAGGTGAGCGTTTCCTCCGGCCGGGTCTGGAATAGAAAATATGAGAAAAAGTGTTTCATTTGCGGCCTCCAATCACAAACAGCCTGAACTTGCCCCCACAAAGCGGGGAAAGGCTGCTATTCGATCAGCATAGTATATCATAAGTGCCCCCGGAATGCACCGGGGGCACTTAATTTTTTTACAAATTTTTAATATGCCAGCTTTTCATCCAGCCAAGCTTTCAGACCGCTGATGGGCACGCGCACCTGCTCCATGGTGTCCCGATCCCGGATGGTGACGGCGTGGTCGGCCTCGGTCTTGTCGTCGCCCACGGTGGCAAAGTCCACGGTGATGCAGTAAGGAGTGCCGATCTCGTCCTGGCGGCGGTAGCGCTTGCCGATGGAGCCGGCGTCGTCATAGTCCACCATGAAGTACTTGGACAGCTCGATCTGGATCTCCTTTGCCTTGTCGCCCAGCTTCTTGGACAGGGGGAGCACCGCGCACTTGAAGGGAGCCAGGGCGGGGTGCAGATGCAGCACGGTGCGCACGTCGTTCTTCTCCTCGTCCACCACTTCCTCGTCGTAGGCGTTGCACAGGAAGGCCAGCAGCATCCGCTCCACGCCCAGGGAGGGCTCGATAACGTAGGGGATATAGTGCTCATTCTTATCCTGATCGTAATAGGTCAGATCCTTGCCGGAGGTGGTCTGGTGGGCGTTCAGGTCGAAATTGGTGCGGCTGGCTACGCCCCACAGCTCGCCCCAGTCGGTGAAGGGGAAGGCGAACTCAAAGTCGGTGGTGGCGTTGGAGTAGTGGGACAGCTCCTCGGGGTCATGGTCACGCAGGCGCAGGTTCTCCTCTTTGATGCCCAGGTCAAGCAGCCACTGGTGGCAGAAGTTTTTCCAGTAAGCGAACCACTCCAGCTCGGTGCCGGGCTGGCAGAAGAACTCCAGCTCCATCTGCTCAAACTCCCGGGTGCGGAAGATGAAGTTGCCCGGGGTGATCTCGTTGCGGAAGCTCTTGCCGATCTGGCCGATGCCGAAGGGCAGCTTGCGCCGGGTGGAGCGCTGGACGTTGACGAAGTTGGTGAAGATGCCCTGGGCGGTCTCGGGGCGGAGGTACACGGTGTTTTTGGCGTCCTCGGTAACTCCCTGGAAGGTCTTGAACATCAGGTTGAACTGGCGGATGTCGGTCCAGTTGAACTTGCCGCAGGTGGGGCAGGCGATCTGGTGCTCATCCACAAACGCCTTCATCTCAGCCTGGCTCATGGCGTCCACGCTGTGGCCCAGCTCGAAGTTATTCTCAGCACACCAGTCCTCGATGACCTTGTCGGCGCGGAAGCGCTCGTGGCACTCCTTGCAGTCCATCAGCGGGTCGGAGAAGCCGCCCACGTGGCCGGAGGCCACCCACACCTGGGGATTCATGAGGATGGCGGCGTCCAGGCCCACGTTGTAGGGGTTCTCCTGGACGAACTTTTTCCACCAGGCTTTTTTCACGTTGTTTTTCAGCTCCACGCCCAGGGGGCCGTAGTCCCAGGTGTTGGCCAGGCCCCCGTAGATCTCGGAACCGGCGAAGATGAAGCCCCGGCCCTTGCACAGGGCCACAATTTTTTCCATAGACTTTTCACTGTTTTTCATCATGATAAGCGCTCCTTTATATAATTGGATGGGTTCATACGAGATAGGTTTTCACGATGGGGATGCGGTGCAGCACCTCCCAGGTGAGCCAGCCCGCCGCCAGCAGCAGCAGGCACACGAAGGGGATGGACAGCACGCAGGGGGAGGCTCCGGCGCTGACCCCCAGCCGGAGGAACAGCCGCTGGAACAGGACGTGCACCAGGTAGATGCAGAAGGAGGCCCGGGCCAGTCGGCCGGTGACCTTCACCACCGGGGCGGGCCACTCCTTCCGGGTGATAACCAGCCCGAACAGTCCCAGGGCGGTGAGCATGGGCCCGGGGGACATCCCCTCCAGGAAGATGTCGTTCAGCGCCCCGCCGCGCAGGGATAGGGCGGCGCAGCCCCCGAAGGTGACGGCCAGTCCGGCCAGGAGGGCCAGCGCGTACCAGCGCCGCTTGATGGAACCGCCATACTGCCGCAGATAGTGCCCCAGCAGGGCGTAGCCGATGCAGGAGTAGGCCTTGCCCATCTTATACCGCAGCTCCAGCGGCTCCACCAGGGTAAAGGGCCAGAAGTTGATCAGCGTGGGAATCAGGATGCCCGTTATCATCCACAGCCCCAGCAGATACTCCAGCTCCCGCCGGGAGGCGGAGCGCACGAACACCCACGCCACAGGGAGAAAAGCGTAAACCAGGATCAGCATATGCAGATAGTAGAAGTGGAACTCGTGCTGGAACAGGACCGTGCGCTTCACCGCGTCCCACAGCCCCGCCATGGTGAAGCCGTCGTCCAGCAGGGCGGCGAGGCGGTAGAGGAAGGCCCAGGCGAACATGGCGCACAGGATGCGGGGCATATTGTGCGTAAAGATCCGCCGGGGCGTGATGTCCCGGCACAGCATCAGCGCACCGCTGCACATGAAAAACAGCGGCACTGCGGGCCGGGCGGGGGCTCCCCACAGCAAAGCGCCCCACCAGTCAAAGGAGCCGGGGGTCTGGGTCAGGCCGGCGCCAGCGGTGTGGATGACCAGCACGAATACAATGGCCAGCGACCGCACCACGTCCAGCCCCGGATCCCTGGTGTTTGCTTCCATAGCATTCCCTCCCTGCGATGAAAAAACGCCCTGAGCCGGCTTGGCTCAGGGCGAACAAAACCGTCCGCGGTTCCACCTGAATTCGGGCCTTTGCCCGCACTCTTGCCCGGTAACGGCGGGAGCCGCCGGGCCATTTCCTGCCCGGGCTCGGGAGCGCCTTCCCGCCGCGCCTTCGGGGGACTTGCACCGTCCGTCCCCTCTCTGATGCCCCGGCGCGGGGTACTGTTCTCCGTCATCACTGATTCCCAGTCACTTTATCATGTTTTCCCCCCGCTGTCAAGGAGCGGGCTGCCGAAAACACGAATCACTGTCCCTGTTTGGTGTCCTTGCCGCTTTTGCCCGCCTTCACCAGATGCACCAGCCCCACCACCACAAGCACCGCACCGACGATCAGCAGCCCTGCGGCGGCCGCCATCAAGTACATATAGGACTGGCCCTCATACCGGGTCGTCACCCCTTCCACGAAGTTGAGATCCCCGGCCAGCAGCCTGCACACCGCCGCGAGCACGATCATACCAACGCCCTCCAGCAGCTCCTTGAGCGCCTGTTTCCGCGCGGCCGCGCGGGCTTGTTTGTCCTCCATTATTGAAGCAGCTCCTTTCCGGCGTTCGTTCCCATCCGGGATATGATGAGAAATGATACCACAGCGCAGGGAGAAAATCAAGGCGCGGGCTGCTGAAAAAATGCCCCTGGATTTATACTTTTTTCATTTCCTTTTTTCTCAGGTTATGTTATACTATAGGGTGAATTATTGTGCAGGAGGGGAGCGCCATGCAAAACCGCGTCACTGTGACCGTAGGTGGATTGAAATACACGCTGCTGGCCGCGGAGGATGAAAACTATGTCCACCGGGTGGCAGCCTATGTCAACGAGAAGCTGAAGGAGACGGGCAAGGCCGGCGGCGTGTCCCAGATGGACTGCGCCATTCTCACCGCCATCAACATTGCCGACGACCGCTTCAAGGAGCAGGAGGCGTCGATAAACCTGCGCCGTCAGATCAAGGATCTGCTGGAGGAAAACTCCAAGCTGAAGTCGGAGCTGAGCGAGGCGAAGCGGGAGAATCTTAAATTACAGCAGAAACGCTAATTTCCAGAGAAACGAGAGAGAACCTATGGAGATACTATCCCCCGCCGGCAGCCCGGAGGCGCTGCGTGCGGCGGTATGCGCTGGGGCGGACGCGGTCTACCTCGGCTTCGGACAATTCAATGCCCGCCGGGGCGCCCGCAATTTTACCCGGGACGAGTTCGCCTCGGCGGTATCCTACTGCCATCTGCGGGGGGTGAAGGTGTACCTCACCCTGAATACCCTGGCCTCCGACCGGGAGATGGCAGACGCGGTGGACTGCGCTGTCCAGGCATCCCAGCTGGGGGCGGACGCGGTGCTGGTGCAGGATATGGGCTTGGTGCGGGCTCTGCGCCAGTGCGCCCCCGACCTGCCCCTTCACGCCTCCACTCAGATGACCCTCCACAACCTGGACGGGGTGAAGCAGGCCGCAGATCTGGGCATCACCCGGGCGGTGCTGGCCCGGGAGCTGTCCCGCCGGGACATCGCCTACATCTGTGAGCACTCCCCCATCGAGATCGAGGTGTTCGTCCACGGGGCGCTGTGTATGTGCTATTCCGGCCAGTGCTTCATGTCCTCCGTCATCGGGGGGCGCAGCGGCAACCGGGGTATGTGCGCCCAGCCCTGCCGCCTGCCCTACGGCTGGGGAGACGAGCTGATCGACCGCCATCCGCTGTCCCTGAAGGATATGTCCCTGGCGGGCCATTTGCAGGAGCTGCGGGACATGGGGGTGGCCAGCGCCAAGATCGAGGGCCGGATGAAGCGGCCCGAGTATGTCTATATCGTCACCAAGGTGTACGCCGACGCCCTCCGGGACGGACGGGAGCCCACGGCGGAGGAGCTGTCCCGGCTGGAGCAGGCGTTCTCCCGCCAGGGCTTCACCGACGGCTATTTTATGGAGCAAAAGGGCCCCGATATGTTCGGCGTCCGGGAGGAGGCCAAACACCCCCGGGAGCTGTTCGCCCAGGCCAAGGCCGCCTATGAGAAGGGCGAGGGCCCCGGCGTACCGGTGAAATTCTACGCGCTGGTTCGTCCGGGCGAGCCCATCCAAGTGGGTGTGGAGGACGACCAGGGCCGCGTGGCCACCGCCGCGGGGCAGATCCCCGAGGCGGCCCGCCGGAGGGTCACCACCCGGGCGGAGGTGGACGGCCAGCTCACCAAGACGGGGGGCACCCCCTACCGGGTCATCGACGTGCGCTCGTTGGTTCAGGACGGGCTGGCGGTGCCCCTGTCCGCCCTCAACAGCCTGCGCCGCCAGGTGCTGGACGACCTGTCCCGCCAGCGCACCGCCCTGCCCCAACGCCGCCACAGCGAGTATAAGCTGGGGGCGCGGTACGAGAATTACCGGGAAGAGCCTGACATCATCGTCTCCCTGCGGAAAGCGGGCCAGATGACCTTTGAACTGACTAAGGCCCGCCCTGCCATGATTACCCTCCCGGCGGAGGAGATCGCCGCCCACCCGGACGATGTAAGGGCCACCATCGGCCGAGGCGTCCCTGTGGCGGCGGTGCTGCCCCGGATCTGCTTTGACCGAGAGCTGGATGGCCTGCGGAGGGAATTGGAGACCTGCAAGGAGGCGGGAGTCACCGACGCCTATGTGGGCAATCTGGGCCTGATCCCGCTGTGCAAGGAGTTTGGCTTCAATCTGCGGGGCGACTTCGGCCTCCAGGTGTTCAACAGCCAGGGGGTGAAGGAGTACAAGCGGCTGGGCTTCCAGTCGCTGACCGCCTCCTTTGAATTGAAGCTGGCCCAGATCCGGGATATCTCCAAGGCGGTGGACGTGGAGATGATCGCCTATGGCCGTCTGCCGCTGATGATCACGGAGAACTGCGCCATCAAGAACCAGTCGGGCAAGTGTGTGTGCTCCAATGTAAATCTGCTCACCGACCGCAAAGGGGTGCGCTTCCCGGTGGAGCGGGCCTACGGCTGCCGCAACGAGATTTTGAACGCCAACAAGGTGTTTTTGGCGGACAAGGCGGCGGACTGGAAGAAGGCGGGCCTGCGTTCCATCCGCCTGCTGTTCACCACGGAGAACGGGGTGGAGTGCGTCCAGGTGCTGGACGCCTACCGGAGCCGCGGTAATTACATTCCCAATAACTATACGCGCGGCTTATATTACCGGGACGTGGAGTGATCTTCACGCCGGAGGCTGCCCCCTCGCAAGGGAAGAATTCATTTGGAGGCAAACAATGAATATTGTTTTGGCATCAAACTCTCCCCGCCGCAAGGAATTGCTGGGGAAAATAGGCATTGAAGAGTTTGAGATCATCTCCCCTGATGTGGATGAAACCGTAGCGGACAACCTGTCCCCCGCCGAAATTGTGGAGCAGTTATCCCTGCGCAAAGCGCAGGCGGCGGCGAAAAAAGTGGGGCCGGACGACCTCATCATCGCCGCCGACACGGTGGTGGCGATGGACGGGGCGGTGCTGGGCAAGCCTCATGACGAGGCGGACGCCTTCGCCATGCTGTCCGCCCTGTCGAGCCGGGAGCACCATGTCTACACCGGTGTGACGGTTCTCCGGGGGAACGAAGCGGTCACCCAGCACGAGGAGACCGCCGTCACCTTCCGGGATATCGGGCCGGACGAGATCCGGGGCTACATCGCCACCGGGGAGCCCATGGACAAGGCCGGGGCTTACGGCATCCAGGAGCGGGGGGCTCTGCTGGTGTCCGGCATCCATGGGGATTATTTCAATGTGATGGGCCTGCCGCTGTTTCGGCTGGGCCGCATCCTGTCCGGCTTTGGCGTAGATTTATTATTAGGAGATCATCCATGAAGCAATTTTTCCGAAACAACGGCGGGCTTTTGTTGGTGGCGGCGGTGCTGCTGGCGGCGGTGCTGGCCCTTGGGGCGCAGATCCTGGGCTTCAACCCCCTCACCAACGTGCTGGAGGTGCTGGCCACCCCCTTCCGGGCGGCGTCCAGCGCGGTGACCAACTGGACCCAGGCCCAATACGACAAGGCGTTTCGCTATGAGGAGCTGGCGGCGGAGAACGAGGCACTGCGCCAGCGGGTGGCCGAGCTGGAGCAGGACGCCATCGCCGGGCAGGACGCGGTGCGGGAGAACGAGCGCATGAAGGATCTGCTGGGTCTCCATGAGGCCCGCCCCGAGCTCCAGTACCAGGACGCGGCGGTGGTTCGCCGTTCCGCCTCCAACTGGGCCTCCAACCTGACCATCGACCGGGGCACCCTGGGGGGCGTGGAGGTCAACGACTGCGTCATTGACCAGTACGGCCACCTCGTGGGCGTGGTCACTGAGGCGAATCCCAATTCCTCCGTGGTCACCACCATCCTGGATCCCACCCTGGAGCTGGGGGGGCGGGTGGCCCGCACCGATGAGGACGCCATTCTGGAGGGGGACTTCTCCCTCATGCTGGACGGGCTGCTTCGGCTGTCCTTCCTGCCGGAGGAGGCCAAGCTGGTCACCGGCGACCAGATCACTACCTCGGGCCTGGGCGGCATCTATCCCTCTGGGCTGGTGGTGGGCTCCGTGCGCACCCTGTACGTGGAAGAGGACGGCGTCAGCCGTTACGCCCAGGTGGAGCCCGCGGCGGACATCGCCAATGTGCAGAACGTGTATGTGATTGTAGATTATGGCGAGTAAACACGCGCGGCGGGGGGCACCCCGCCGCTTATCTTAGAAAGAGAAGGTGTGGGACTATGGCCGAACTGACCCCCATGATGAAGCAGTACTGGAAGGTGAAGGAGGAACACCCGGATTGCCTGCTGTTCTTCCGGCTGGGCGATTTTTACGAGATGTTCCACGACGACGCCAAGCTGGGCGCGGAGGAGCTGGGCCTGACCCTGACCACCCGGGACCGGGGCAAGCCGGAGGAGGAGCGCACCCCCATGTGCGGCGTGCCCTACCACTCCGCCCAGAACTACATCGCCCGGCTCATCAAGCGGGGGTACAAGGTGGCCATCTGTGAGCAGATGGAGGATCCCGCCACCGCCAAGGGTTTGGTGGATCGGGACGTGATCCGCATCGTCACCCCGGGCACCGCCATGGACGACGTGATGCTGGACGAGAGCCGGAACAACTTCATCTGCGCCATTTATCTGGACAGCACCGGGGCGGGGCTGTCCCAGTGCGACCTGTCCACCGGGCAGTTCACCGCCGCCCCCTTCCAAGGGGAGGGCTGGCTGTCCCATCTGCTCAACCGCCTGTCCGCCGAGCCCCCCAGCGAAGCTATCCTGTCCGACGGAGCCTTTGCCCAGGCGGAGCTGGTGGGCTTTCTGCGGGAGCGCCTGGGCTGCCTGTGTGAGAACGGCGGGGAGGCCCGCTTCCGCCCCGCCCAGGCCAAAGCGGCCCTGACGGCCTGCGGCGTGTGGGCGGAGGGCGAGGGGCTGCCCGAGGGCCCCGATGGCGGCCTGCTGCTGGGCTTCCAGGCGGCGGGGGCGCTGGCCTCCTACCTGAAAGAGACCCAAAAGACCGATCTGGGCCACCTCAGCCGCCTGGAGGTGGACGGGGCCAAACGTCAGCGCTATCTGGAGCTGGATCTCACCGCCCGGCGCACCCTGGAGCTGACCGAGACCATCCGGGGCAAGGAGAAAAAGGGTTCGCTGCTGTGGGTGCTGGACAAGACGAAAACGCCCATGGGCCACCGGCTCATCCGCGCCTGGATCGAGCAGCCCCTCTGCAATCCCGCCGCTATCACCATCCGGCAGGATCAGGTGGCCGCCCTGGCGGCGGACGCGGTGGTGCGGGAGGAGCTGTCCCGCACCCTGCGGCAGGTGCCCGACCTGGAGCGCATCATCGGCAAGGTGGTGTATGGCAGCGCCAACGCCCGGGATATGCTGATGCTGGCCGACGGGCTGGCGGTACTGCCCGTACTGGCGGAGCAGGCGGCGGGCCTGGTGAAGGCGGCCCCCCGGCGCTTTGAGTTTTTGGATCAGTTCACCGGCCTGGGGGATTTGCAAACCCTGCTGAAGCAGGCCATCCGGGATGACGAGGACGACAATCGCCTGCCCTTCACCATTCGGGAGGGCGGCTTCATCCGCAAGGGTTATAACGAGGAGGTGGATCACCTCCGGGATGTCATCGACCACGGCGCGGACATGGTGGCCGCGCTGGAGGGCCGGGAGAAGGAGCGCACCGGCATCAAGAGCCTGAAGGTGCGCTACAACAAGGTGTTCGGCTATTACATCGAGGTGTCCAAAAGCTACTACAGCCTGGTGCCGGAGGACTACATCCGCAAGCAGACCCTTGTGAACTGCGAGCGATTCATCACCCAGGAGCTGAAGGACCTGGAGCACGAGATCCTGTCCGCCCAGAGCCGGGTGACCGCCCTGGAATATCAATTGTTCTGCCAGCTGCGGGACACCGCCTCCCAGCGGGTGCGTCAGGTGCAGGACGTGGCGGGGGGCGTGGGCTATCTGGACGTGTTGTGCTCCTTCGCCGCGGCGGCGGTGCAGAACGGCTACGTCCGACCGGAGGTGGACGACAGCGGCGTCATCGACATCAAGGAGGGCCGCCACCCGGTGGTGGAGCGGATGCTGAAGGACTCCCTGTTCGTCCCCAACGACGCCCACATGGACGGCGGCGAGAACCGGCTGGCCATCATCACCGGCCCCAACATGGCGGGCAAGTCCACCTATATGCGGCAGGTGGCCCTCATCGTCCTCATGGCCCAGATGGGCAGCTTTGTCCCGGCCCGCTCCGCCCGGATCGGGGTGGTGGATCGGGTATTCACCCGGATCGGGGCCTCCGACGACCTGTCGGCGGGCCAGTCCACCTTCATGGTGGAGATGACCGAGGTGGCGAATATGCTGAAGAACGCCACCTCCCGCTCCCTGCTCATCCTGGACGAGATTGGCCGGGGCACCTCCACCTATGACGGTATGTCCATCGCCCGGGCGGTGCTGGAGTACTGCGCGGACAAAAGGCGGCTGGGGGCCAAGACCCTGTTCGCCACCCACTACCATGAGCTGACCGAGGTGGAACACACCATCGAAGGGGTGAAAAACTTCCACATCGCCGCCAAAAAGCGTGGGGACGGCATCGTGTTCCTGCGCAAGATCGTCCCCGGCGGGGCGGATCAGAGCTACGGCGTGGAGGTGGCCAAGCTGGCGGGTGTCCCCGGCAAAGTGGTGGATCGGGCCCGGGAGATTTTGGACGAACTGGAGCGGCAGGGCTGGGCGCCCGCCCGGCCCCAGGCGCCCCAGGAGGAATCCGGCCAAGTGTCCCTGGGGGATATGGCTGGGGCGGCGGTGCTGGAGCAGCTGCGGAATACCTCCGTGGAAACCCTCACCCCCATCGAGGCCATGAACCTCCTGTACAAACTGAAAAGCCAACTGTAATGAGCCGCGCCCATTGCGGAACATCAAAAAAGGGCCGTCCCGGAATCCTCCGGGACGGCCCTTTGTCGTGTCTCACTTCGGTTAGAACGCCAGCACCCGAATCAGCAGCGCCGCCAGCACACCCACCACTCCCACAATGAAGGCCAGCTCGGGATCGATATAAACTCTGCGGCGGCGACTACGCACCCGGCGGGCGGGGGCCTCTGGCTCCGCCTCCTCCACAGCGTACTCCGGCTCAAGCTCGGACTGCTCCTCCCAAAGCTCCTGGTTGGCAGCCCTCCAGGCGGCCAGGTCGATCACGTTATCCCCGCCAGGCATCCGGCAGGGCCGGACGCCTGACTTCCGCACCATAACGGCCTGACGGCCGCTGTCCAGCTCGCCGTCAAATCCGGCCGCCCGCTGGCTGTCATCCCACGTGGTAAAGGTATAGGTAACGCTTTTCATGGTTCAAACCCTCCTCTGATCGGATGAGTTCAGCATATCACTCTTATAGTCCCATAAACCGGGCCTTTTTGCGCCCGGCCTGCCGTCCCTCGCTAGTTCTTTTGTTTCATTCGCCGCTATAATAATATATTCGTTCGATTTTGTCAAGGGGTATTTTCGAGATTTGTTCGGTTTTTGCGCAAAAAACCACCCCCGGCAGATGCCGGGGGTGGCAAAGGGCCGATTGAGTTACCGCAAGTAGTTCCTGGGGTTGACGCTGGTGCCGTTGATGCGCACCTCGAAGTGGCAGTGGGGGCCGCTGGCGTTTCCGGTCATGCCCGCCCGGGCGATGACCTGACCTTGGTATACCTTATCACCCACGCTCACCAGGATAGAGGAGTTGTGGGCGTAGTAGGTGACATAGCCGTTGTCATGGCGGATGGCCACCAGATTGCCATAGCTTCCGCTCCAACCCGCCTTGATGACCGTACCGCCGTCGGCGGCCTTGATGCTGGTGCCGGTGGGACAGGCGATGTCCAGGCCCAGGTGGAAGTCATAGCGCCCCCACAGGTTGCGCCCGCCGAAGTTGGAGGTGATGGTGCCCCGCACCGGCCAGATGAAGTAGCCGTTGGAGGCGGTGATGGGCCGGGGGGTGGTGCCGGTGTAGGTGTAGGTGGTGGTAGGCTCCTCCAGCGTGGTGGACTGAAGGATCTCCCGCTCCACTTCCACGCCGTTGACATAGGTGACCCGGGCGTTGACCAGTGCCAAGCCGTCCTCGCCCTGCTCCTTCACCTTGGTGTCGCCCACATAGAGGTCGGCGGTCTCGATATACTCCACCGGGCTGGGGATGACATCCTCATAGGTCTCATCGGTGAAATTCTGCACCGACAGATAGGGCACGGCCTCCTGGATGACCAGCTCCTGATCCACCCACAGCTTATCCACGATGACGTCCGGGTTGAGGATGGACAGCTCGTAGGGCCACATATCCAGGGAGTAGGCGATGGCGTTGAAGGTGTCGCCCTTCTTCACTACATAGGTGGACTGCTCCACCCGCATCTGGGCCAAAGTCTCCCGAATGGGCTCCACGTCGAACTTGCTGTTGGAGGGCATCTCAATGGGGTAGACCTCTACATCCTCCACAAACTCGTAGCTGACAGTGTCGGCGGTGAGGTAGGGCTGCGCCGCCGCGTCCAGCATCCGGTACAGCTCCCCCTCAGTGGCGGCGCGGCCAAGCTCCTGGCCATCCACCCGCAGGCCGTAAGCGGTCATCCAGACGCCCACGTCCTCGAACAGCGCGTCCTCCACCTGGGCGGTGTCGCTCAACTCGTCGGGGGTGGCGTACACCGGGGTCACGGTGATCTCCGCGTCGTAGTCATAATGCTCGCCCAAAATTTCGGAGGCTCGGGACTCGATGTTGCTGACGATGGTGTCCTTCTCGTCCTCACTGGCCACCACGGCCACCTCCTGGCCGTTGTACTCCAGCACATAGGCCCGGGCGTAGGTTTTCTGGAAGGCGCTGACGCCGATGAACACCGCCAGCAGCGTCACATACAGCAGCGGGGACACCGGGTGTCGGGCCACCACGCCCCGAACCTTGGCCGTGGCGCGGCCCGCCTTGTCCCATCCCTCGGCGGTGACGGCGCAGATCTTTTCCCAGCACACCTCGGCGGCCTCGGCCAAGTTTTTCCCGGCCCGGGCGGCTTTCTCCTTCAGCTGCCCCTGCCCAGCCTCGTCCTTTTTGATGCCGCTGAACGCGGCCTTTGCCTTTTCAGCCAGCGCCTTGGGCTGGAACCGTTTTTTCGAAGCCTTTATCTGGGCGGCGCGGGCTTTCGCGGCCTCCTGCTCCGCCTTTTTCTCGGCGGCCTCGGCCTGCTCGATATAATCCCTCCAGCCGCCGGTTGGCCTGGTGCTGTTCTGGCCGGCGGTTTCAATTTCCTCGTTTTTATTCTCCAGCGTTTTGTGATCTCTCTCGGCCTGCTTCACGAAAAGTCCCTCCTGTAAGCGTTGGTTCTCGATCAAACAAAACCGTAACAAACTCAAGCAAAAGAGTTACAAAATGGTTACAGATACATCCTACACCTTTTTTCCACATTCGTCAACCCCTGAATTTCCAGCGCTTCCAAGGGCCAACCACCCCAGGTTGGCACATCTTGTTGCTCCGTGGCGGAATTTGGGGCGACCCGGCACATTTTGTTGGGGCCCCAGCAAAGTCTACAAAAATCCGCCCTTTTTTTCGTCCTTTTGCCCACCCTCTTGACAGCGCTGTTCCTTTCGTCTAGAATAAGGTCAACCGCAAGTGAATGGAATATCACAGGGGCGCTGGAAGCATTTCCGGCTGAGATGTGGGGCAAATCGCAGCCCCCGGTCCCTAGAACCTGATCCGGGTAATGCCGGCGTAGGAAGTGTATTCGACAAGGGGTCGTTGTCGTTTCTCTCGCTTACCGCATTGCACCGTTTGCATTGCGGTATACTTATTTTAGGAGGAAACGACACATGAAAAATGTAAACCAAACCACCCGGATGCTGTGCGAAGGCGCGGTCAGCATAGCGCTGGCCTATGCGCTGACCTTTGTGGAGCTGGACCTGTGGTTCCAGGGCGGCTCCATCAGCGCCGCCATGATCCCCATCATCATTTTCTCGGTTCGCTGGGGCCTGGGCTGGGGCATCGCCGCCGGCGCGGTGTTCGGCACCCTGAAGTATTTCCTGGGGCTGGACAGCTTTGTCATCAGCTGGGTGTCCATCGTCTTTGACTACACTGGGGCTTACGCCATGATGGGCCTTGCCGGCCTGTTCAAGCGCAAGGCCAACCTCATCCCCGTGGCCGCGGCGGTGGCGGGCGTCGCCCGTTTCATCGTGCACTACATCAGCGGCGTCACCGTCTACGCCGAGTGGATGCCCGAGCAGTTTATGGGCATGACCATGACCTCTCCGTTTTTCTACTCCGCCCTCTACAACGGCGGCTATATGCTCCCCAATACCATTCTGGCGGTGGTCGTCTGCGCGGTGCTGATGAAGCCCCTGGCCAAATGGCTCAACGGAGAAGATTTGAAGTAAGGACTGATTTTACGTGGGCAAATTTGACGGCGTGCTGTTATACAGCGATTATGACGATACCTTATATAATAGCGCGCACACCGTCTCCCCGGAGAACCACGCCGCCATCCGCTATTTCCAGGAGAACGGCGGGCGGTTTTCCGTGGCCACCGGCCGGGCCCACCGCACCTTTACCCCCCAGATCGCCCTGGAGAACCTCTCCCTCAACGCCCCGGTGGTGCTGTCCAACGGCGCGGCCCTCTACGATTACGACCAAGACCGCTACCTGATGCGCACCTTCCTGGACGAAGCCGCCCCCGCCCGGTTTGTGGAGCTGTTCCAGGACTTCCCCGACCTGGCCCTGGAGGCGTACCACGATGACAGCATCTATGTCTACAACCCCAACCTGGTGACCACGGAGCATTTGAAGCGGGTGGGCGGGCGGCAGACCCCCTGCGCCATCCCAGAGATGCCCACCCCCTGGACGAAAGTGATCCTGGAACAGGATGAACCCTATCTGAAGGAGGTACAGGCCCGCCTCCTCCAGCGCTGGGATGACAATTACGAGGCCATCTTCTCCAACCCCTATCTGCTGGAGGTCACCGCCAAGGGCAGCCACAAGGGGACGGCGGTGGCAAAGGCGGCGGAGCTGCTGGGCGTTTCCCGGGAAAACCTCTATTGCATCGGGGACAACCAGAACGACATCCCCATGCTGGCGCTGAGCGCCATCCCCTTCGCCCCGTCCAACTGCTCCCAGCCGGTGAAGGACTGGGGGGCGCGGCTCCTGGACAGCTGCGACGACCACGCCGTGGCCCAGGCCATTGAAATTTTGGACAAGCGCTATTGACAACAAAGCTCCCCCGGTTTTCGCCGGGGGAGCTTTTCTTGCATTTGATCGTCCGAGCGCTGTTCCGATGAGCCGTCACGGCTGTTCTTCCAGCTCCTGCCGTGCCCTCTCCACGGTATCCCAGGTGGGGAAGCTGTTGCCATAGCGGAACGGATCATCGGCCATATCCTCATAGGCGTGGCCCACGAGCCAGTCCAGCTCAAAGCCATGCCGGGCGGTGTACTCCTCCAGCCAGCTCAGCTGGGCGGCGGTGGGGCAGTTCCAGGCCGTCCAATAGCGCAGGGTACCCTCCTGCCGGTAGATGAATTCGGCATACCGCACCTGATCCCCGTCCCGGTATACCAGGATGTCGTGGGTGTTGGGGCCGTAGACGAAGCTGGCGTAATAGGCTTTGGTCGCCGCCTTGTTGTCAGGATCATCCGCGTCAGGCAGCAGGGACTCGTCACCCCAGGCGATGAGGGCGTGCTCCCTCCCCTCCACCGTGAGGACATAAGGCGTTCCTCCGTCCAGCTCGGCAGTGATGTCCCGCGTTTCGCCGTTCACGGTCAGTATGACCGCCCCGGTCTGTTCATCCACCGTCAAGCCGTCCAGCGACAGCTGGAAGCAGTCCGTCTTACGGGGGACGCTGGGGTAGTCGAAGCCGTCCTGGAAGTTCAGGAGGCTGTCGGGGTTGCCGTGCTCCTCGCAGTAGGCCCGCCACCAAAGGGGGCTGCCTGTCCCCTGGCTGGTGCCAGTCAAACTGACCGTCATGATGCTGGAAAACGTCTCCTCACCCTCGTGGTACAGGGCGAGCACACAGCCGATATGATCGCCGGAGCCGCCGATCACATACTCTGTCAGGTTGCCAACCTCATCGGGCGGCAGCTGGGGGGCGTAGACATAGGGCGTCGTGTCGGAGAACTGCCCGGTGATGTCGATGAGTTCGCCGTCCTCCGTGGGCTTAAAATAGTACCGTCCGTCCAGTTCAAATACGCCGATCTCATCGGAGCTGGATATTTTGGCAATCTGCTGCCTCTGCCCGATGGCCACCGCCGCCGCCGTAACGGACAGCATCAGCATCACCGCCGCCGCGATGACCGCGCCGCGCAAAAGCCCAGTGTGTTTCTTCACGGGTATGACCTCCTCCGTCTGTCCGTTCAGGCACCGGCGGGCCAGCGACCCGCGCAGCGCGTCCACCTTGTCCTGCCCCGGCCCAAGCTGCTCCACCGCCTGGTCAAACATTCTGCGATATTGATCCATGATCCGATCCCTCCAATCGTTTTTTCAGCTGTTTCTTGGCCCGGTACAGCCGGGCGGAGATGACCGACGCCGGCACGCGGTACTGCCCCGCCAGCTCGGCCACGGTGAACCCCTCGTAGTACCGCAGATGGATCAGCGCCCGCTGATCCGGGGGCAGCGACCCCAGCGCCGTCCACAGCGCCCCCTCCTCTGGCTGCTCAAAGCTGAGGCTTTCCAGCACCCCCTCCTCCAGCTCCACCCGGCGTTTCCGCCAGGGGGCGCGCAGCAAGCTGCGGCACTCGTTCACCGTCACCTGGGCCAGCCAGGCCTTCTCTTTCCCCTGCGCCGGGGGCCGCTCCAGCAGGCGCAGGAACGCCGTCTGGCACACGTCCTCCGCGTCCTGGGGCGAGCGGGTGCAGCTCAGCGCCAGAGCGTACACCATGGGGCGGTATTGATCGAAGATCGCCAGGAACTCCTCCTGTGTCATGGGGTTCACCTCTTTTGCGTCACGTTTTGAAGCTTCATGGATAAGACGCGGCAGCCCCCTCAAATCTGACGGGCGGGGCCCAATTTTGATGAAAAAAGCCCCCTCCCCGCAGTGCGGGGAAGGGGGCTTGCCTCACGCCTTTTCCAAAAAACAGGATGCCCCCAGATCCGCTGGGGCAATCGCAAAACCCCTCCCCCCGCGTCGCGGGGGGAGGGGTTCCCTCATTTCCCCTCCAGGAAATAGGACGCCTCCATGTCCGCCGTGGCCAGGGCGAAGGCCAGCGGGTACTGCTGGAGGGCCTGGCCCACCATCCGGCTGTCCTCGATGCCGGAGAAGCCCATGTGCCAGCGGATGGCCATGGCCTCCTCCCGGGTGAGCCGCATGAACCCGGAGACGATGTACACGCTCTTTTCCCCGTGGCCGTAGGGCAGCTTGTCCTCATAGAAGAAGGTGGGGACTTTCTCCCATTTGCCGGTGGCGTCGTCCTTCACGTTGCGGGTGCCTGCCTTGTAGCACCCGATCTTGCACAAATCGTGGAGCAGCGCCGCGATGGCCACGGACTCCATGGGGTACTCCACTCCGTAGACCTCGCGCACCCGATCCCGGGCCAGGTACGCCTCCAAACAGCGGAACACGTTGACGCTGTGGTCGCACAGCCCCCCGGCGTAGGAACCGTGGTACCGGGCGGAGGCGGGGGCAGTGAAAAAGTCGCTCTTGTTCTCTAAGTAATCCAGCAGCTCGGCGGAGCCCTCCCGGTGTATATGCTCTTGGTAAATCTCGATGAATTCCTCTTTCCCTGGCATGGTTTGTCCTCCTCGTTATCCCCGCCTGGGCGGGGCGCATTTTTCTCATTATACCAAAAAACAGCCGCCTTGCAAAGCCCGCAAGGCGGCTGTTTCAATCAAAATTTACAAGACCGCGGTTATTGCCCCTCTCCGGCACCCTTCTCCGCCAGCCGATCCAGCTCCGTTAGCGTGCTGGAAGCCGTGTCCTGCACAAAGATGGTGACGCTCCACCCGTAGCCGTTTTCGTTGGCCATCTCGAACCGAATCTCCCGCTCGTACCCCCGGCTGTGCGACTGGCCGCTGTCGTCCCCCGTCAGGGTGCGCACGCCGATGCGTCCGGCGAAGAAGTCCTCCTTCACCGCCTCGTACAGCGCTCGGGCGTCCCCGCTGTAATAGTACCGCGCGGGATCGTCCATGTATTCCTTTTCGTAATCGTAATACTGATACCGCGCCTGATCCAGCCGCCAGCCCGGGGTGTCCAGCCGTTCCTCCAGGGTGTCGAAGCCATACACCTGCCAGTAGAGCTCCCTGTTATTGTAGATCTGTTGGAGCGCCCATGCGGCGGTGCCCTCCTGGTTGACCTCGTCCGGATTCAGCCACAGGGAATACCTCCGGCTGAAGGAGCCTCCCTCACTCAGCGTGTATTTCAGGCTCAGGCTGGTGTGTACGCCCCCCAGCATGGCCTGGGTCTGCCGCTCCTCATCCCGCTGGGCCACCGCCTCCCGGTGGAGGATGGTGACCAGCTTGATGATCTCCGGATCCGTGATATCCTTCTGGGTGTAATCCCCATCGTCGCCCAGGTATACCGCGTTGAGCCCATTAATAGACACGCTGCCCACGCTGGCCGGGTCGGGTATGCGGGTCTCAAACCCGGTGAGGTCGAGCTTCACCGTCAGGGACAGCGCGGCCAGCACCGCCGCCACGACTGCCGCTCCCTTCCACTTGCGGAACACCTTGAAGGATTTGTCCAGCAGCATCTGGGCGATGAAGCAGCCGATCACCCCCCAGACCACGATGGCGATAATCAGGGTGATCTCCCCGCCGCCGGTGACGGCCGTGGTGCCCACGCCCAGGGCAAGCCCCGCGCAGAAGGCCACGCCGTACTTGAACACGGGCTTCATGGGGTTGACGGCCACCACGTCCCCGGCGCTCTCCAGCCGCCGGGCCCGGTAGAGAAGGAAGGCGCACCCCGTCAGCACCGCCGCCGCCAGGGCGTAGATGCCCACCGTGCCCAGGCCATGGGTTTCCAGCACCCGCTCGGTCAGACCGGCCTCCTCAATTACCCCTGCCGCCTGGTCGGTAGGCACCCAGTTCCAAGAGGAAAATACCGTCTCGCTTAGCTTCGCCGCCGGGGTGAGCCACTCCACAAGCTTGGGCACCCCGTAGTCACAGTAGCCGTAATAGAACGCCGAAAGCACCAGCTGCACCAGAACCGTGATCCCGATGGCAAGGCCGTTGAGGATGGTGTAAAAGGCGGGCAGGGCCAGGATATGCCCGGTGAACATGGCGCAGAACACCGCCATGGAGTAGAAGAAGAAGCACTCCCCGCAGCTCGCCGCCAGCCAGAACAGCAGTCCCTGCCAGCACACCACGCCCCCCGCCAGCTCCACCAGCAGGCAGAGCAGGAAAATAACCGCGTTGGGCACGATCAGGAAGCAAAGCCCCGCCAGGTAGTGGGTGATAAACAGCCCCTCCCGCCGGATGGGCAGGGAGCCAAACAGGTTGGCCGAGCGGGCGTTATAGAGGTGGCTGAACACCGCCATGGCCGCCAGCACGCCGAAAATCACCGCCAGCGTCAGGCATTCATTCCCCACCGTCCCAGGCACCTGGCTGAAGGCAAAATTCTCCATGTATCCGCCGGTAACCCCCGGGTAGGCGTTGGCCTCCATGCGCAGCATCATCAGCCCGCTGAGGGGCAGCGACACCAGCCAGATGGCGAAGTACGCCCCCCACAGCGGCCAGAAGCGGCAGATGGTTTTCTTGAAGACCGTCCAATCAAAGTACGATGTCACGGACCGCATAGTCCTCACCTCCCATTTCATAGATAAAGATCTCCTCCAGCGTCAGGGGGAGCGCGTCAGCGAACAGGGGGTTCAGCGGCTTGAATTTCGCCGTGACCTCTTCCGCCGTCCCCCGGACGATGTAGGTGTACACCCGGCCCACGTTGCTGGTGTGGATGATGTGCAGATCCTCCGGCAGCTCGGGAGGCGTCTCCGTCTCAAAGGCGATCTGCACCTTGACAGTGCCGCCCTGCAATTCGGTCAGCGACCGCTCCAGTGCCACCTTGCCGTGGCTCAGGATGCCCACGTGGTCGCACACGTCCTCCAGCTCCCGCAGGTTGTGGGAGGACACCAGCACCGTGGTGCCCCGCTCGGCCACGTCCCCCATGAGCAGCGACCACACCTGCCGCCGCATCACCGGATCCAGCCCGTCCACCGGCTCGTCCAGCAGCAGGTAGTCGGGCTTGCAGCTCAGGGCCAGCCAGAATGCGGACTGCTTCTGCATCCCCTTGGACAGGCGGCGGATAGCCCGCTTCTCGTCCACCTCGGGGAAAGCCTCTTTTAAGCGCTGGTAGCGCTCCACATCAAAGTTGGGGTAGATCCCCTTATAAAACTTCATCATGTCCCGGGTGGAGGCGGAGCCGAAGTAGTACAGCTCGTCGGGTATGACCGCCATGCGGGTCTTGACAGCGGGGTTTTCATAGATGGGCGCGCCCTCCAGCATAATCTCGCCGGAGTCCTGGCGGTAGGCCCCGCACAGGTGGCGCAGGATGGTGGACTTGCCCGCCCCGTTGGGCCCCACCAGTCCGTAGATAGCGCCCTTGGGCACCGTCATGGTCAGCCCGTCCAGGGCGTGGAAGCCATCAAAGCTCTTGACCACGTTTTTGACTTCGATCATTTCGTTTCCTCCTTCCACGCGGCGCAGCGTGCCCCAATCTCCGCCGGCGTCATACCAAGGTACACCAGCTCCTGGACAATGGCATCCAGCTTGGCCAGCAGCTCCTCCCGGCGCTTGTCGGTGACGTCCTGGGGCAAAGCGGCAAAGCTCCCCTTCCCCGGCACCGAGTAGGCATAGCCCTCCTGCTCCAGCGACTCATAGGCCCGCTGGATGGTGTTGGGGTTGATGGCCAGCTGTCCCGCCATAGCCCGGACAGAGGGCAGCTTATCCCCGGCTGGGATAGCCCCCGTGATGATGAGCCGGCGCAGCCCGTCCCGCACCTGCTCGTAGATGGGGCGGCTGTCCCGGTAATTCAGGCTGAGCATGGCCCCGCCTCCTTTCGACAATTGTATTATCCGTACTAGTACAGTTATCATATCATGGCGGACAGCTCCTGTCAAGGGAAGAAAAATTTTCCAAATCTTCCTAAGAATTTTTACAAAAGAGTGCTGACAAACGGATTCCGGCCTGTTATAATGGTCTCGCACGGCCTGAATCGGGGCCGGCAAACCTTCAAAAAGCCAAATTCGACTCGTTTCAACACCCAATTCAGAAAGGAGTCTTTCCCGAATGTCCAAGCACGACCTGAACACCGCCGCCTTTCTCCAGTGTGTCGCTCCTCTGTTGGAAAGCGACCAGGTCAACTCCATGAAGCAGTGGCGGCATCACTTCTCCATCACCTGTTATCAGCACTCCCTGTTCGTGTCCTACATGGCCTTCCGGCTGGCCCGGTACTTTGGCTGGGACTACCGGGCCGCCGCCCGGGCGGGGCTGCTCCATGACTTGTACTTATATGATCCCTGGGACGCCTCCGCCCATCCGGGCAACCAGTGCCTGGATCACCCGGAGTTTGCCCTGCGCAACGCCACCGCTCTGTGCCCCGACCTGAGCGACAAGGAGAAAAACGCCATCGTATCCCATATGTTCCCTCTGGCCATCCATCTGCCCCGGTGCCGGGAGGCGCTGGTGGTCAACATGGCGGACAAGATCTGCGCCACCATCGAGGTGGTTCATCTCTACCAGACTCGCCGCATTCAGCGCTGGCTGCCCTCTGCCGCCTGATAGATGTTCTCGACATTTTCACCGCTTTTTCCCGTTTTTCTCCCCTGTCTTTCGTCACAATGTTATAATTTTTCAGAACTGAGAAAAATCCCTTCAAAAACGCCCGGTTTCTGTTATAATGTTTGAGGTACCCTTTACCGCTGTAATCTATTTGTGCGCAATTATTGATGTACATATGATGAAAGAGAGGAAGAGAGGAAGCATGATCTCACACGGCAAGGATTTGAAGATCTTCTCCGGCAGCTCCAGCAAGGCCCTGGCCAGCGACATTTGTAAGGAATTGAGCATCCCCCTGGGCAACGCCGAGACCGGCGCGTTCTCCGATGGCGAGAATTTCGTCTCCATCTATGAGACCGTCCGCGGCTCCGACGTGTTCGTCGTCCAGTCCACCTGTTCCCCGGTGAACGACAACCTGATGGAGCTGCTCATCATGATCGACGCGCTGAAGCGGGCCTCCGCCGGCCGCATCACCGCCGTCATCCCCTACTTTGGCTACGCCCGTCAGGATCGCAAGACCAAGCCCCGCGACCCCATCTCCGCCAAGCTGGTGGCCAACCTGATCGCCCGCGCCGGCGCCGACCGGGTGCTGACCATGGATCTCCACGCCAACCAGATCCAGGGCTTCTTTGACATCCCGGTGGACAATCTGCTGGGCTCCCCCGTGTTCGTAGAGCACTTCTTCCGCCGCTTCGCCCCCGTGCATGAGGAGACCATGGTGGTCTCCCCCGATGTGGGCAGCGTGGCCCGGGCCCGGGCCTTCGCCC
This sequence comes from Clostridiales bacterium, assembly GCA_014799565.1. GTDB lineage: Bacteria > Bacillota > Clostridia > Oscillospirales > Oscillospiraceae > Enterenecus. The sequence continues at coordinate 45,807 of JAAVHT010000023.1, read as the reverse complement.
AGAAGCTGGAGATGCCCATGGCCATCGTGGATAAGCGCCGCCAGAAGGCCAACTCCTCCGAGGTCATGAACATCATCGGCGACGTCACCGGCAAGAACGTCATCCTGCTGGACGACATGGTGGACACCGGCGGCTCCCTGTGCCACGCGGCCAAGGCCCTGGTGGAGATCGGCCACGCCAAGTCGGTCACCGCCTGCGCCAGCCACGGCGTGCTGTCCGGCCCCGCCATCCAGCGCATCAATGACTCCGCGCTGGACGAGGTGGTGTTCCTGGACACCATCCAGCCCAAGGAGAACATCGCCGAGATCTGCCCGAAGATCAAGTATCTGTCCGTGGCCCATCTGTTCGCCGAGGCCATCGAGCGCATCTATCAGGAGATTTCTGTGTCCAAGCTCTGGCAATAGCGTCGGGGCAAGCTCCGCATCCTTCGCTTCCGCGCAGGCGCGGAAGCTCACTCGCTGCGCTGCCCCTCCTTTCCCCACGCGACCCGCCTTCGGCTGGGCTCGCGCGGGGGCCCCATGATAAAAACAAATCCGCCCCGGGGCAAGGCTCCGGGGCGGTTGTTCCCTGTCCGGAGGTATTTTTATGTTTTTCTCCAAAAAACTCCCCGTCTCCTGGCTCGTGGTCGGCCTGGGCAACCCCGGCGACAAATACGAAAACACCCGCCACAACGTGGGCTTTCTGGTGGCGGACGAGCTGGGCGAGCGGGGCCGCTTTCCCATCCAGCGCCTGAAGTTCAAGGCCCTCACCAACACTGCCGTCATCGGCGGGCAGGGCGTACTGGTGATGAAACCCACCACCTATATGAACCTGTCCGGCGAGGCGGTGGGCGAGGCGGCCCGGTTTTACAAGCTGGCTCCCGACCACGTCCTGGTCATCTCCGACGACGTGGATCTGCCCCTGGGCAAGCTGCGCATCCGCACGGGCGGCTCCGCCGGAGGGCACAACGGCCTGAAGAGCATCATCCAGCACCTGGGCTCCGACCAGTTCCCCCGGCTGAAAGTGGGCGTAGGCTCCAAGCCCCACCCGGACTACGACATGGCGGACTGGGTGCTGGGCAAGCTCCAGGGCGAGGACAAAAAGGTGATGGACGAAGCGGTGAAGCGTGCCGCCGACGCGGTGGAATGCTTCCTGCGGGACGGCTCGCAAAAAGCCATGAACCGCTTTAATTGAGCCCCCGCCGGATGAACACGACCCCAACCGCGTAGTCCGGGAATGGCCGACCGGAGCCTCTCTGCGAAACAGCCCTGCCCAGAGCCATCCCTGTTTGGTTCTCCCTGCTCCCATTGTCCTGCTCATAATTTCCAAATTTTTCAAGTTTGAGGTCATCCCATGAAACTGCTGCTGAACATTTTAAATGAGGTGCCGGAGTACAAGCCGCTGGAAGCCGCCCTGGAGGCAGGCCGTTCGCCGGTGGAGGTGGCGGGGCTGTCCCCCGTCCACCGGGCGCATTTTGCCGCCGGCCTGCTGGCCCGTCTGGACGTGCCGGTGGTGCTGGTGTGCGCGGACGAATCGGAATGCACCCGCTTGGCCGCCGACGTCACAGCGCTGACCGGTGTTCCCGCCACTGTGATCGGGGCCCGGGAGTTTTTGTTCCACGAGGGAGCGGTGGCCTCCAAGCAGTGGGAGCACAAGCGCCTCGCCGCCTTCCACGCCATGGCCGAGGGGCAGACAAAGCTCATCGCCGCCACAGTGGAGGGCCTCTTGCAGCGCACCCTCCCCCCCGAGGAGCTGGCCGCCCACGTGGTCACCGTAGAAGTCAGCGGCAGCTACGACCTGGACGAGCTGGCCGACCGTTTAGCCGCCCTGGGCTACACCCGCTGCCAGCAGGTGGAGGGCGTGGGCCAGTTCGCCCTGCGGGGCGGCATCCTGGACGTGTTCTCCCCGGGGGCGGACGACCCCGTCCGTATCGAGTTCTGGGATCGGGACGTGGACTCCATGGGCCTGTTCGACGTCTCCTCCCAGCGCCGGATCGGACACCTGGACAAGGCGGTGTTCCTGCCGGTCAGCGAGCTTCTGCCCATCCGGGATGAAAACGGCCAGTGGGAGCGTCTGGGGGACTGCCAACTCCCCGCTCGATACGCGAAATTGACCACCGCCGCCCATCACCTGCCCCCGGACGCCATCGTGTGCCTGTCCGAGTCCAGCCGGGTGGCGGAGCGGGGCAAAAACTGGCAGTGGCAGTTAAACGAGGACATCAAGACCCTGCTGGAAGCCGGCAAGCTGAATGGAAAGCACGCCCGTTTTTCCGCCACCATGGACGAGCTGATGGAGGTGCTGGCCGACCATGCCCTGTGCTTCCTGGACTCCTTTACCACCTCCGCCGCCCCCCTGCCGCCCAAGGTGATCCTTACCGCCCAGGGCCGGCAGCTGTCCTCCTTCGGGGCCAGCCTGGACGCGGCGGCGGCGGATCTGGCTCAGCTCCAGACCTCCAATGTGGGCACGGTGGTGCTGGTGGGCAGCGAGCAGCGGGCGCTGAACCTGCAATCCATGCTGCGGGAGCGCAAGGTGCGCTCGGCGGTGGACTTCCAGCTCCACGACCTGCCCCAGCCGGGAGGCATCACCATCGCGGTGGGCGGGCTGTCCGCCGGCTTTGACTACATCGGCTGTCCCTACGCCGTGCTGACGGAGGGCGGGAACGAGCCCCGGCGGAAAGGCAAGCGGCTGAAGCACGCCGCTGACCGCCGGAAGGTGGACTCCTTTACCGACCTGTCCCCCGGCGACCTGGTGGTACACGAGCACCACGGCATCGGCCGGTTTGTGGGCATGGTGAAGATGACGGTGGACGGGGTGGAGAAGGACTACGTCAAGCTGGCCTATGCCGGGACGGACACCCTGTATCTGCCCGCCACCCAGTTGGATGCCATCGCCAAATATATCGGCGGCGGGGAGGATCCGGAGACCAAAAAGCTGTCCAAGCTGGGCGGCGGCGAGTGGGAGCGGGCCAAGGCCCGCACCCGGGCGGCGGTGAAGGATCTGGCCAAGGGGCTGATCCAGCTCTACGCCCAGCGCCAGCGCCAGCCGGGGTACGCCTTCGCCCCCGACTCCCCCTGGCAGAAGGAATTCGAGGAGGACTTCCCCTACGACGAGACGGATGACCAGCTCCGCTCCATCCGGGAGATCAAAAAGGACATGGAGGCCCCCCGGCCCATGGATCGCCTGCTGTGCGGCGACGTGGGCTACGGCAAGACGGAGGTGGCCCTCCGCGCCATCATGAAATGCGTGCTGGACGGCAAGCAGGCGGCGATTTTGGTGCCCACCACCGTCCTGGCCCGGCAGCATTACCTCACCGCCCGGAGCCGCTTCGCCAAGTACCCGGTGGAGATCGAGGTGGTCAGCCGCTTCCGCACCCCCGCCCAGATGAAAAAGGCGCTGGCCGGGGTGGAGAACGGCTCGGTGGATCTGCTCATCGGCACCCACCGTCTGCTGCAAAAGGACGTGCACTTCAAGGATCTGGGCCTCTTGGTGGTCGACGAGGAGCAGCGCTTCGGCGTCACCCACAAGGAGCGTTTAAAGGAGATGTCCAAGCAGGTGGATGTGCTCACCCTGTCCGCCACCCCCATCCCCCGCACCTTGAACATGGCCCTGTCCGGCATCCGGGATATGTCCGCCATCGAGGAGCCCCCCGCCAACCGCCAGCCGGTGCAGACCTACGTGCTGGAGCACGACTGGTCGGTGCTGGCCGACGCCATGCGCCGGGAGCTGGAGCGGGGCGGGCAGGTGTACTACCTCCACAACCGGGTGGACACCATCCAGCGCACCGCCGCCCGCATCCAGGAGATGCTGGGGGAGGGAGCGGTGGTGGCGGTGGGCCACGGCAAGATGACCCAGGAGGAGCTGGGCGACGTGATGACCCGGGTGTCCGACGGCGAGGTGGACGTGCTGGTGTGTACCACCATCATCGAGACGGGCATCGACATTGCCAACGTGAACACCCTCATCATCGAGGACGCGGACAAGATGGGGCTGGCCCAGCTCCACCAGATCCGGGGCCGGGTGGGCCGCTCCGCCCGGCGTGCCTACGCCTATATGACCTACCGCCAGGGCAAGGTACTCACCGAGATCGCCGCCAAACGGCTGTCCGCCATCCGGGAGTACGCCGAGTTCGGCTCCGGCTTCAAAATCGCCATGCGGGATCTGGAGATCCGAGGCGCGGGCAACCTCTTGGGACCGGAGCAGTCCGGCTTTCTGATGAGCGTGGGCTACGACCTCTATCTCAAGCTTCTGGAGGATGCGGTACTGGAGGAGAAGGGCGAGGCCCCGGCCCGCCTACCCGAATGTACGGTGGATCTGACGGTGGCCGCCTCCATCCCGGACAAGTACGTCCCCTCGCCGGAGCAGCGCATGGATCTGTACCGCCGCATCGCCCGGGTGCGCACAGCGGAGGACGCCGACGACGTCACCGACGAGCTCATCGACCGCTTTGGTGACCCACCCCGGCAGGTGAACAACCTGATCTCCGTGGCTCTGCTCCGGGGCCAGGGGGCAGCCTGCGCCATCAAGGACATCTCCCAGAAAGTGTCCGGCCTGGTGTTCACCCTGGAGAAGTTCGACCTGGAGGCCATCGCCGCCCTGGCGGGACAGTATCCGGGCCGGCTGCTGTTCTCCCCCGGCGACGTCCCCGCCTTCACCCTGAAGCTGCGAAAGGCGGACGACCCCCTGCGCATGGCCTCCCAGGCGGTGGAGCGGTACGCCGCCCTGCTGCCCTCGGTTGAAGGATGATTTGCATTTGCCGGATCGTTGGTGTATAATACCCTCCAACGGTACTTGACCCCTAAAATTTTCCGCATGGATTGGAGAATCACAATGAAAAACTGGAAACGACTTCTGGCCCTCTCCCTGGCTGGAGCCATGGCCCTGTCCCTGTTCGCCTGCAAGTCCGGCGACAGCACGGAAAGCCCCTCCGCCGATCCCTCCGAAGAGGTGTCCGCCGACCCCGACACCGATCCCAGCACTTCCCCGGAGATCGTGGCCGACCTGAGCCAAGGCGTGCTGGAGTTCTCCGCCGGTATGTCCGCCGGGGACACGGTGCTCACCGTCAACGGGGAGGACGTACCCGCCGACCTGTTCCTTTACTGGCTGGACTACAACTGCTATTACTTCATGTCCTACTACGGTATGTTCGGCCTGAGCCTCTCCGACTATGCCACCGACATGATCGAGGACTCCGTCTATTTCTGTGTCAGTCAGACCCTGCTGCGCCAGAAGGCGGCGGAGCTGGGCTGTCTGCCCACCGACGCCCAGGTCAAGGAGGCCCAGGACTCGCTGGATGACGAGACCCGTGAGATGCTCAAGTCCGGCTACGGCCTCTCGGACGACTCCATCAACGCCCTCGTCCTCTCCAACGCCTATTATGACAACGTGATGGCCGCCCTCACCCACGAGCCCGACGAGCAGGAGCTGGACGAGTATCTGGACTCCCTGGGCGTGTTTGCTGTCAAGCACATCCTGCTTATGACGGTGGACCAGACCACCCAGGAGGCCCTGCCGGACGACGAGATCGCCGCCAAGAAATCCCAGGCCGACGACTTGCTGGCCCAGCTCCAGGGGGCGTCCGACCTGGAGGCCAAGTTTGACGAGCTGATGAACGAATACAGCGAGGATGGCGGCCTGGCCACCAACCCGGACGGCTACGTGTTCAGCGCCAATGATTCCCTGGTGGGCGGCTTCCGGGAGGCCACTCTGGAACTGGAGATCGGCGGGCTGTCCGGCGTCGTGGAGACGGACTATGGCTACCACATCATGCTCCGCCTGCCCCTCACTGAAGAGACGAAGGCCGAATACGGGGCGAACTTCCGCGCCGACGCCATGAACGACCTCGTCCAGCAGTGGGAGGACGCGGCGGATATCACCCGGGCGGACGCCCTGTCCACCCTGGATCCTGAGGACTTCTTCAACCGCCTCTCCGTGTATCAGCAGGCCCTGTACGGGGAAGAGGAAGGCGTGGGTTAACCTTTGCTCCCGTATAAAACGATAAGACTTATCCACAGCATTATGCTGTGGATAAGTCTTTTTTTGTTTCCCCGCTTGTCCCCCTTCCCTATCATTCGACCTTCGCAATTGATATCATAGACAGTGAAAGAAAAAGGAGTGTTGTGAGCATGACCCAATGGTATGCCAAGACCGCCGCCCAGGTGCTCCACGAGCTGGACACCAGTCAGAGTTCCGGCCTCACCCCCCGCCAGGGGGAGGAGCGGCTGGAGAAGCACGGCCCCAACAAGCTGGCCGGGGCCAAAAAGCAATCTCTCGCCGCCCGCTTTTTCGGGCAGATGAAGGATCCCATGATCCTCGTCCTGCTGGCCGCGGCGGCGCTGTCCCTGCTGTCCTCCGGCGGGGAGGACTGGATCGAGGCCCTCATCATCCTGGTCATCGTGGTGGTGAACGCCTGCATCTCCATCTCCCAGGAGGACAGCGCGGAAAAAGCATTGGAGGCATTGCAGAAAATGTCCGCCCCGCTTGCCAAGGTGATCCGGGGCGGGCAGCAGATCCGGCTGGAGACGGACGCCCTGGTTCCTGGCGACATCATCGTGTTGGAGGCGGGGGATCTGGTGCCCGCCGACGCCCGCATCCTGGAGTGCGCCAATTTGAAGGCGGACGAATCCGCCATGACGGGTGAGTCCGTCCCGGTGAACAAGCAGGCGGACGAGGTGCTGCCCCCGGAGACCGTCCTGGGCGACCGGAGCAACATGGTGATCTCGTCCACCGTCATCACCAACGGCCGGGCGGTGTGCGTGGTCACCGCCACCGGCATGGACACCGAGGTAGGCCGCATCGCCGGGATGCTCATGGGGGAGGAGGACGCCTCCACCCCCCTCCAGCGCAAGCTGGCGGAGATCTCCAAAACCCTGTCCTTCGTCTGCCTCGCCGTGTGCGCAGTGATGTTCGGCGTGGGCCTGCTCTACCACCGGCCCATCCTGGAGATGCTCATGGCGGCGGTATCCCTGGCGGTGGCCGCCATCCCGGAGGGCCTGCCTGCCATCGTCACCATCGTGCTGGCCCTGGGCGTCCAGCGCATGGTCAAGCACAACGCCATCGTGAAGAAGCTGCCCGCAGTGGAGACGCTGGGCTGCGCCGGGGTAATCTGCTCGGACAAGACGGGCACGCTGACCCAGAACCGCATGACCGTCCAGCAGGTGTGGACTTCCGGTGACCGCCACCGCCGCGAGGCGCTGACCATCGGGGCGCTGTGCAATGACACGGTGCTGACGGTGGGCGAGGACGGCAAGCCGAAAACCACCGGCGACCCCACCGAGACCGCCTTCGTGGACGCCGCCCTGCTGGACGGCCTGGACAAAAACGCCATGGAGCGGGAGTTCCCCCGGGTGTCCGAGCTGCCCTTCGACTCCGACCGCAAGCTGATGAGCACCGTCCACCCCCTGAACGGGAAGTACCGGGTCATGGTAAAGGGCGCCCCCGATGTGCTGCTCTCCCGGAGCACCCACATCCTGGCGGGTTCCGCGGTTCCCCTCACCGCCGCTCTGGCCCGGGACGTGGAGGCCGCCAACGGTTCCATGGCGGAGCAGGCCCTTCGCGTCCTCGCCTGCGGGTATAAAGACATTGAAAAATTACCCAGCGGCAACCCCACCAGCGAGGAGTTGGAGACCGGCCTCACCTTTGTAGGCTTAGTGGGCATGATCGACCCGCCCCGGCTGGAGGTAAAGGACGCGGTGGCCCAGTGCTACGGGGCGGGCATCCGCCCGGTGATGATCACCGGCGACCACAAGCTCACCGCCGTGGCCATCGCAAAAGAATTGGACATCTTCCGCCCCGGCGACCTGGCCATCACCGGCGAGGATCTGGACTTCATGCCCCAGGAGCTTTTGGAGCAGGACGTGGATAAGTTTGCCGTTTACGCCCGGGTCTCCCCCGAGCATAAAATGCGCATCGTCAAGGCGTGGCAGAAAAAGGGCATGGTAGTGGCCATGACCGGCGACGGCGTGAACGACGCCCCCGCCCTGAAGGTGGCGGACATCGGCTGCGCCATGGGCATTACCGGCACCGACGTGGCGAAAGGCGCGGCGGACATGATCCTCACCAACGACAACTTCGCCACCATCGTCAAGGCGGTGGAGCAGGGCCGGGGCATCTACTCCAACATCAAGAAGGCCATCCACTATCTGCTGTCCTGCAACATCGGCGAGATCGTCACCCTGTTCCTGGCCACCCTCTTCAACTTCCACCAGCCCCCCCTGGTGGCGGTACAGCTCTTATGGCTGAACCTGGTCACCGACTCCCTCCCCGCCCTGGCCCTGGGCATGGAGCCGGTGGAGCCGTCGGTGATGGAGGAAAAGCCCCGGGCGGCCTCGGAGCCGCTGTTCACCAAACGCTTTTCCATCCGCCTGGCCTGGCAGGGGGCCATGGTGGGCCTGCTGACCCTGGCGGCCTACTGGCTGGGCGAGTACGTCCTCAGCGACCCCACCCTGGCGGCAGCCACCGCCAACACCATGGCCTTCGCCACCCTGACCTTCTGCCAACTCTTCCACGCCTACGACGTGCGCAGCGAGACCCAGTCCATCGCCCACATCGGCCTGCTGTCCAACCCGGCCATGAACAAGGCGTTTCTGGTAGGCATGATCCTCCAGCTCTCGGTGCTGCTGATCCCCCCGCTCCAGGCGGTGTTCCAGGTCTGTAACCTGAACGTGGTGGAGTGGCTGGTGGTGCTGGGGCTGTCCCTCACGCCGCTGGTGGTGTGCGAGGTGGAGAAAGCGGTGCGGCGCGGCGCAAAAAATTGAGGATTTGGGACGAATCCTCACGTTTGCCTGTTGCAATTTTGGTCCGGCCTGTTTATAATGTTAGTTAGAATTCTAACAAAGTTGGATTCACAAATATTTTTCTGGAGGTCGATTCCCATGAAAGATTTGTATGTCGTCAACTGCTGCCGTACCGCCGTTGGTTCCTTTGGCGGAAGCCTGAAGGACGTCCCCGCCACCGACCTGGGCGCCGCCGTGGTGAAGGAAGTGCTGAACCGCGCCAACGTGAAGCCGGAGCAGGTTGACGAGGTCATGTTCGGCTGCATTCTGACCGCCGCCCAGGGCCAGAACCCCGCCCGCCAGGTGGCCATCAAGGCCGGTATCCCCTTCAACGTCCCCGCCTACACCGTGGGCATGGTGTGCGGCTCCGGCATGAAGTCCGTCATCGAGGCCGCCCGGGCCATCCGCTCCGGCGACGCTGAGATCGTTGTCTGCGGCGGCACTGAGAACATGAGCGCCGCCCCCTATGCCGCTCCCGACGCCCGCTGGGGCGCCCGCATGGGCGACAAGAAGCTGGTGGACACCATGATTAAGGACGGCCTGTGGGACGCCTACAACAACTACCACATGGGCACCACCGCCGAGAACATCTGCGACATCTGGGGCATCACCCGCGAGGAGCTGGACGCCTTCGCCGCCTCTTCCCAGCAGAAGACCGAGGCCGCCCAGGCCGCCGGCAAGTTCGCCGACGAGATCGTCCCCGTGATGATCAAGAAGAAGAAGGAAATGGTGGAGTTCAAGGTGGACGAGTTCCCCAAGGCCGGCGTCACCGCTGAGGGCATCGCCAAGCTGCGCGGCGCGTTCCCCGTGGGCCCCGAGGGCGTTGAGGACGAGGTCGTCCACACCTTCGAGCTCACCGGCGTCCACGAGGCCGACACCAAGAAGCACGTCCAGCGCGTCACCGCCGCCAACGCCTCCGGCATCAACGACGGCGCGGCCGCCATCGTGCTGGCCTCCGGCGAGGCCGTGGAGAAGTACGGCCTGAAGCCCATGGCCAAGCTGGTCAGCTGGGGCCACGGCGGCGTGGATCCCAAGATTATGGGCGTGGGCCCCGTGCCCGCCTCCCGCGAGGCCATGAAGAAGGCCGAGCTCACCATTAAGGACATCGACCTGGTGGAGGCCAACGAGGCGTTTGCCGCCCAGTCCATCGCGGTCGCCCGTGAGCTGGAGTTCGACATGGACAAGGTCAACGTCAACGGCGGCGCCATCTCCATCGGCCACCCCGTGGGCGCTTCCGGCGCTCGTATCATCGTCACCCTGCTCCACGAGATGCAGAAGCGGGACGACGCCAAGCGCGGTCTGGCCACCCTGTGCATCGGCGGCGGCATGGGCGTTGCCACCATCTTCGAGAAGTGCTGAAAATAGAGGTCTGACATGGACTGGCAGGCACTTTATAAAGAGAAACTGGTCACCGCTGAAAAAGCAGTGACAGCAGTCAAGTCCGGCGACTGGGTGGACTACGGCTGGTGTACCAACCATCCCGTGGCCCTGGACAAGGCGCTGGCGGCCCGGAAAGACGAGCTGTTTGACGTGAAGGTGCGGGGCGGTGTCACCATGTGGATGCCCGAGATCGCCAAGGCGGACGACGCGGGCGACCACTTCACCTGGAACGCCTGGCACTGCTCCGGCGTGGACCGCAAGATCATGGCCAAGGGCATGGGCTTCTTCGCCCCCATCCGCTACTCCGAGCTGCCCCGGTACTACCGGGACAACGTGGACGTGGACGTGGCCATGCTCCAGGTCACCCCCATGGACAGCCACGGCAATTTCAGCTATGCCCTGGCCGCCTCCCACCTGGCGGATATGCTGGGCAAGGCCAAGACCATCATCGTCGAGGTCAACCAGAATATGCCCTGGGTGTACGGCCTCACCGGCTGCGAGATCAACATCAAGGATGTTGACTACGTGGTGGAGGGCGACAACCCCGCCATCGCCCAGCTGGGCGGGGGCGGCGAGCCCTCCGAGGTAGACAAGGCGGTTGCCAACCTGATCGTGCCCGAGATCCCCAACGGAGCCTGTCTCCAGCTGGGCATCGGCGGTATGCCCAACGCCGTGGGCTCCATGATTGCCCAGTCCGACCTGAAGGATCTGGGCGTCCACACCGAGATGTATGTGGACGGCTTTGTGGACATTGCCCTGGCGGGCAAGATCACCGGCAAGCGCAAGAACCTGGACAAGGGCCGTCAGGTGTACGCCTTCGCGGCGGGCACCCAGAAGCTCTATGACTACGTCAACCGCAACCCGGACGTGATGGCCGCCCCGGTGGACTACACCAACGACGTGCGGGTGCTGGCCCAGCTGGACAACTTCATCTCCATCAACAACGCCATTGACCTGGATCTCTTCGGCCAGGTGAACGCGGAGTCGGCGGGCTTGAAGCACATCTCCGGCACCGGCGGCCAGCTGGACTTCGTCATGGGCGCGTATCTCAGCAACGGCGGCAAGAGCTTCATCTGTATGTCCTCCACCGTCACCGGCAAGGACGGCAGCGTGAAGAGCCGCATCGTCCCCACCCTGACCCCTGGTTCCATCGCCACCGACCCCCGATCCTGCGTGCAGTACCTGGTCACCGAGTACGGCATGGTGAACCTGAAGGGCAAATCCACCTGGGAGCGGGCCGCGGGCATCATCAACATCGCCCACCCGGACTTCCGGGAGGAGCTCATCGCCAACGCGGAGAAAATGGGCATCTGGCGCAAGAGCAACAAGCGCTGAACAATCGCATACATACCCACAGAGCGGGCCTGCTATGGGCCCGCTCTTTTTTGAAACCATTTTCCTGTTTTCCGTGTTATGATAGATGAAAAGCGTTTTTCAAGTCCACTGACGAAGGGGGGAAACCCTTTGACAGAAAAAGAACTGGTCAAGTCCCTGCGCCGGGGCGACCTTTCCGCCCTGGAGGAACTGCTGGACCGCTATACGCCCTACGTGTCCTCGGTAATCTCCCGCATCCTCCGGGGCCGGCACGCCGACGTGGAGGAGCTGACGGCGGACGTGTTCCTGGCCGCCTGGGACAACCGGGAAAAGCTCCGCCCCGGACAGGTCAAGGGCTACCTGGGGGTCATCGCTCGGAACCGGGCCTTCAACCTCCTGCGGGCAGATCATGAAAGCCTGCCTCTGGAGGAGGACGTGCTGATCCTGGAGACGGACGGCCCCGACAGGGAGCTGGATCGCCGGGAGACGGCCCGGATCGTGAACGCGGCGCTGGCCCGGCTGGACAAACCCCAGCGGGAGCTGTTTGTCCGGCACTACTACTACGGCCAGACGGTGCAGGAGGCAGCGCTGGCCATGGGGCTGAACCTGTCCACCGCCAAGACCTGGCTGCGCCGGGGGCGGGAGACGCTGAAAACCTATCTGCGAAAGGAAGGGTATGGATATGAAACAGCTGGAGATTTCCAGGCTCATGGATGAATATACGGACACAGAATTTTTCCCCGAGGGCGGGAGCGTTGCCGATACGCAGGAGGTGAAGGATATGGTGCTGGCCAATGTCAAGGCCCCGGCGGGAAAGAAACGGATGCCCGCCAGGAAAAAGGTGCTTCTCGCGGCAACACTTGCGGCGGTCATGGTAGTGCTGGTGGGCGCGGGCTATTTGGAGCGGACTTATCACCTTGCCTCCGGCACGATCGGTTTCTCAGAGAGCGCTAAGGGCCGAATTATCAGCATCAAAATGGATTCCGCACCTTTGGAATTGGAGGATGGTCAACTTTTCCTCGTGATGGACGGCGAGCGCACTGACATCACGGATCTCATTGACGAAAATGTCCCTTATATTTCTGACCTCAGCAACCCGAGCGAGGACATGACTTCGTACCTCATCTTAGGCGGCACACCGGAGCACTACGGCTGGTTACAGTGGTTCACGGTTCCCGACCCCTATACGGACAACCCGAACTACGTCTCGATTGCCGATGACAACGGGATCGTCTACGGTTATGAATTTACATTCATCACGGTACGAGATGGTACACCTTATCAAGTTGGCGGCGTGGGCACATCCAATCCGGACTGGCGGATGTTTTCCGACTTTAACACGGAAATCGACATCGCCGACTTCCAGTGGCTTCAAACCGCAGCGGATCAGCTGGGAATTCCCTTTATTGATACCAGGGGCGAAATCGAGACTATCATTTCTGCTCCATAGATGATATAATGGACTCCCTCACCCAAGGGAGTCCATTTGTTTCACGTGAAACGGAGGAAGCCGCTATGACCCACGAGGACTATATGCGCGAAGCCCTGGCGCTGGCCCGCTCCTGCCTGCCCGACGGCGACGTTCCTGTGGGCTGTGTGGTGGTGTCCCCCGAGGGGGAGATCATCGGCCGGGGCCGCAACCGCCGGGAGGCGGCTGGCCGCGCCACCGCCCACGCCGAGGTGGAGGCCATCGACCAGGCCTGCGCCGCCATGCACTCCTGGCGGCTGGCGGACTGCACCCTGTACGTCACCCTGGAGCCCTGCCCCATGTGCGCCGGGGCCATCATCAATTCCCGCATCGGCGCGGTGCGCTACGGAGCCCGCGAGGACAAGTCCGGCTGCTGCGGCTCGGTGCTGAATCTGTTCGAGGAGCGGTTCAACCACCGCCCCCGGGTGTATGGTGGGCTGCTGGAGGCGGAGTGCCGGGGGCTGTTGGAGGAATTTTTCCAAAATCTGCGGAAGATTTAACACAACTGTAACACTTTAACGTAAACTTTCGCAACATCTCTCCTGTATCTTAATACTTGCAAGAGACATCCTTTCTTTTTCATTCTATCCTCCATCCTCTAAAAGAAAACCGGGGCGTAAGCCCCGGTTTTCCATTTTATCAGCAAAACTCAAGCTGTCCCGAGGTCATGGACTTAATCCGGGCCAAGGATTCCACCCGCACCCCTTTGGCGCGGATGCGCTCCCCGCCGGGCTGAAACGCCTTCTCCACCGCGATGCCGGCCCCCACCACCGTGGCCCCAGCCTGCTCCGCCAGACCAATGAGACCCTCCAGCGCCGCGCCGTTGGCCAGAAAATCATCAATCAACAGCAGCCGGTCGCTGGGCAGCAGGAACCGCTTGGACACGATCACGTCGCTCACCCCGCCGTGGGTGAAGGATGGTACCTCCGTGTGGTACACCTCCCCGGCGATATTTCTGGTGCGGCTCTTTTTGGCAAATACCACCGGCACACCGAATTCCAGCGCCGCCACACAGGCAATGCCGATGCCGGACGCCTCGATGGTGAAGATCTTATTGATCCCTTCCCCGTCGAACAGCCGCACCCACTCCTTTCCCATGGCGCGGAACAGCTCCACATCCATCTGATGGTTCAAAAAGCTGTCCACCTTCAGCACATCTCCGTCCTCCACAATGCCGTCCCGGAGGATGCGCTCTTCCAGTTCTTTCACGATCCCCTCCTCCTTTCTTGTCACCCCCTATTTTACCAAAATCGACACCTCTTTTCCACCATTTTCCCCTAAATGCCTATTGTCCTTTCTTATGTTTTTTGGTACAATCATGCTCGGTCAAATTCCCCTTTCATTTTGAGCGAAAAGAGGTCTTTTGCGATGCGCGTCAAGGAAACTGTGCGTGACTATCTCCTGCTCACCCTGGGCACCTTTCTGGTGGCCGCGGGCGTCTATTTCTTTAAATTTCCCAACAGCATCAACACCGGCGGGGTCACCGGCCTGGCCGTCATCCTCAACGCCGCAATCCCCGCCGTCAGCTCGTCTACCTTTGCCTCTGTCATTAACCTTGCCTTTCTGGTGCTGGGCTTTGTGGCACTGGACAAGAGCTTCGGAATCCGCACGGTGTATTGTACGCTGCTGTTTTCCGCCATGCTGTCCGGCTTTGAGTGGCTGTTCCCCCTGTCCGGCCCCCTTACCGACCAGAAGACGATGGAGCTGTTTTTTGCGGTGATCCTCCCGTCCCTGGGCTCCGCCATCCTGTTCAATCTGCAAAGTTCCACCGGCGGCACTGATATTCTGGCCATGATCCTCAAGCGCCACAGCAGCCTGGACATCGGCAGGGCCTTGCTGTATGTGGATGTACTGGTGGTAGTCTCCACCCTGTACTTCGTGGGCATGGAGGCGGGGCTGTACTCCATCCTGGGCCTGGCGCTCAAGTCGGTGCTGGTGGACTCGGTGATCGAGTCGCTGAACCGGCGCAAGAGCTTCATCGCCGTCACCTCCCGTCCCCAGGAGGTGTGCGATTTCATCACCCACACCCTCCACCGCTCCGCCACCTACTGGCAGGCCGAGGGCGCTTACTCCCACGAGCCCAAGTGGGTGATCCTCACCGCCCTGTCCCGCTCCCAGGCGGTAGCCCTGCGGCTGTACCTGAAGTCCGCCGATCCCAACGCTTTCATCCTGGTGACCAACTCCAGCGAGATCTTTGGCAAGGGATTTATGCGGGCATAAGCGTTGAGGGTAGACACACCCGTTGTTTCACGTGAAACACCTGGCGTCTGGGCTCGCGCGGGGGCCCCTCTTCGATGGAATTCGCCTCCCAATCTGTGGTATGCTTGTCCATATCACAGGCAGGGAGGCGTTTTTATGTCCCTCTTCTCCAAAACAGACCGGCGGCAGGTTCTGGAGCTGCCCATCGGCGATATCCGTCCCAATCCGCGCCAGCCCCGGCGCGAGTTCAGCCCGGACGAGCTGGCGGAGCTGGCCCTGTCCATCTCCCAAGTGGGGGTGCTTCAGCCCCTCTCCGTCCGCCGCACCCCCCAGGGCTGGGAGCTGATCGCCGGGGAGCGTCGGCTGCGGGCGGCGGAGCTGGCCGGGCTGCCCCGCGTCCCCTGCCTTCCCATGGAGGCGGACGACGACACCTCCGAGCTGCTGGCCCTGGTGGAAAACCTCCAGCGGCAGGATCTCACCGTCTGGGAGGAGGCCGCCGCCCTACGCCAGCTCATCGACCGGCACCATCTCTCCCAGGAGGAGGCCGCCCGGCGGGTGGGCAAAAGTCAGTCCGCCGTGGCCAACAAGCTGCGCCTGCTGAAGCTGCCCGAGGACGTGATCGACCTGCTGCGCTCCAACCATCTCACCGAGCGCCACGCCCGTGCCCTGCTGCGGCTGGACGGCGAATCGCTCCAGCGTTCAGCGCTGGAACATATTTTAAAGAATCATCTCAACGTGGCCCAGACCGAGGCGTACATCGACCGCCTGTGCCAAAAACAGGCCGCGCGCAAGGCCTCGCCGGTCTACCGCTTCCGGGATGTGCGGCTGTTCCTCAACACGGTGAAGAAAAGCTTGGCGGTGATGCAGTCCGCCGGGGTGGACGCCCGATGCGGCCGGGAGGAGACGGATAGCGAGATCACGCTGATCATCCATATCCCTAAATAAATGTTTCACGTGAAACACTTGGTTCTCTATGCGCAGCCCCCAATGTTTCACGTGAAACACGTCGGCGCAAGCTCCATATCCCTCGCCCCGCCGCAAACCGTCAGGCGGCTGGGCTCGCGCGGGGACTCCGGAAAATTGCTCCCAAAAGGCAGGCCGGACGGCCTGCCTTTTTTGTCTCTTTCTTCGGGGTGATATTTTTGTGAAACAGTTGAAATCCCACCCGGAACAGGATATAATGAATTTCACCGCTGTAAAATACGTCTGTGTTTCCGGCGGCACCACCCATTCACAAGAGAGAAAGGGGCGCTTCCCCATGGGCAAAACCATCGCCATCGTCAACCAAAAGGGCGGCGTGGGCAAGACCACGTCCTGCGTCAATCTGGCCGCCGCGCTCACCGCTCAGGGGGCCAAAGTGCTGGTGTGCGATTTTGATCCACAGGGCAACGCTACCTCCGGCCTTGGCCTGGACAAGACCCGTTCCCCCAGCGTGTACGACGTGATCCTGGGGGGCGCGCCCATGAGCCGCGCCATTGTGTCCACCAAATGGGCCGACGTGGCCCCCGCCAACAAGGCCCTGTCCGGCGCCACCGTGGAGCTAATCGGCCTGGATCGCCGGGAGTTCCGCCTGCGGGACGCGCTGGAGGAGGTCAAAGGCAGCTACGACTTCATCTTCATCGACTGCCCCCCTTCTCTGGAGCTGCTGACCCTGGACGGCCTGTGCGCGGCGGACACTCTGCTGGTCCCTGTCCAGTGCGAGTACTACGCCCTGGAGGGTTTAAGCGACCTGCTGTACACCGTCCGGCTGGCCAAGCAGCGGCTGAATCCCACCCTGGAGCTGGAGGGCGTGCTGCTCACCATGTACGACGGAAGGACAAACCTGTCCCTCCAGGTGGCGGAGGAGGTCAAGCGCCACTTCCCCGGCAAGGTGTACGCCTCGGTGATCCCCCGGAACGTGCGCCTGTCCGAAGCCCCCAGCCACGGCGTGCCTGTGTCCGTCTACGACCCCCTGTCCCGGGGATCGGAGGCATATGAATTACTGGCCAAGGAATTTCTCGCAAAAAATAGAACACCACGATAAAGAGAGGAGACACCCAGATGGCTAAAGCCAAAGGTTTGGGCAAGGGGCTGGACGCCCTGATGGGGGACGCCACCCTCCAGAGCCAGGAGGCGGGCTCCGTCCTGCTGCCCATATCCCAGGTGGAACCCGGGCTGAACCAGCCCAGAAAACGGTTCGATGACGAGGCGCTGGCCGACCTGGCCGCGTCCATCGAAGAGCACGGCATCATCCAGCCCCTGACCGTGCGGCGGCTGGGCACCGGCTACTATCAGATCATCGCCGGAGAGCGCCGCTGGCGGGCCGCCAAGCTGGCGGGCCGGAAAGAAGTCCCGGTGGTCATCATCGAGGCGGACGACCGCAAGGTGATGGAGATCGGCCTCATCGAAAACCTCCAGCGGGAGGACTTGAACCCCATTGAGGAGGCGGAGGGCTACCTCTCCCTGCTCACCGACTTCGGGCTGACCCAGGAGGAACTGGCAAAGCGGATGGGCAAATCCCGCCCCGCCGTCGCCAACGCCCTGCGGCTCACCGCCCTGCCCCCCGCCGTGCGCGAGCTGATGATCGACGGCAAGCTGACCGCCGGGCATGGCCGGGCGGTGCTCATGGTGGAAGGCGAGCAAGCCCAGACCGCCTTTGCCCAGAGGATCGTGGACGAGGGCTGGAACGTCCGCCAGGCGGAGGCCCGGGCCAAAAACTTTACCCTCCTGCCCCCTGAGGATCTGCCGCCCAAGGATTCCCCCGATCCCCACCAGATCTATATCCAGGCGGTGGAAAAGGAGCTGTCCCAGCGCCTGGGCCGAAAGGTGTCCATTCACAACGGCGCGCGAAAGGGCCGGCTGGAGCTGGAGTTCTACAACGTGGACGACCTCAACGACCTGCTGGATCTGCTGGAGCAGCTCCGTCCGGCGGAAAAGGCCCCGCAGGCCTCAGAAGGGGGCGGTGAGGGATGAGCAAAAAGCCGCGAGCTCCAAAAGGGGCTCCCATTGGAACCCAACGCAGCGGTTCCAATGGAGAGAGGAGGGACAGCGAAGCCGTTAAGCGGCAAAGCCGCCCCAGGTCTAAGCCGCGCAAAGCACAGCCCACGTCGGTTAAGCTTTCGCCGCAGACGGAAGCGAATGAGCGCAGCTTGTCCGGACGAGTTTCACGTGAAACATCCACCCCGCCCCAGCGGAACAAGCCCTCCTCCTTTTACGTCTACCTGGCCATCCTGTTCGGCGCGGCGTTCCTCATGCTGCTACTGGCCTACTTTGTCCAGAGGCGCAACAACGACACCGCCTTGAGCAATCTCCGTTCCACCACTGCCGCCTCCCGACAGGAGCTGGTGGAGGAGATTCAGCGGTTGGAGGAAGAGAACCTGGCCCTCCAGAAGGATCTGGACTGGCAGCAAGCGCAGATTGAAAGCCTCCAGCAGAGATTTGATTATCTGAGCGAACTGCACACCCAACTGCAAATAGATTCCCGCGACCAGCTGGTCAGTTGGGCGGACTTTTGGGCCATGACGGAGAACTTCCGCGCCGGAGATTACGAGGCGTGCGCCGGGTTTTACGAGAATGTCTCCACCCCCAGCTACTACACCTATGCCACACCGGAGAGCGCCCAGGCGCGGTATGATGAGATCTATCAATTTCTGACTGAGCAGGGCTATTTCGAGGAGGACGCCCCGGCGGGACAGAGTCCCAAAGGGAGCGGCGGATGAACGACGAAACCCAGGGCTTCCCTGAGCCCAACGTTTCACGTGAAACATTCGGAGGAGGCCAATGGACGAAAACAAATCCCCCCAGGATATCCTCAACGAGATCTTTGAAAAATCCGGAGAACCCACTCCCCCACCCCAGCGGCCCACCTTCGAGTACCCATCGGAGGACGACCCGCTCCCCGCTCCCCCGCCCGACGAGCCCACAGAGAAACACGGGGCGGAAGAGGGCGCGAGGCCATTCCCCTGGCTGGGCGTGATGCTGGGGGCCGCCCTGCTGGTGATGGGCGTCTGCCTGCTCCAACTGGTGCGGATGAACCACCGGCTGGATGAGCTCCAACAGGCCGTGGAAGCGGTACAGAGCGTGGACAGCCTCCGGGAGGAGAACGGGCGGCTCCAGGTGAAGCTCGACCAGACGGAGCGGAACGCCGAACATCTCCGGCAGACCCTGGACGACACCCGCACGGGACTTGCCGCCCAGACGGCCCAAAAGAAGCGGTTGGACTATCTGTGGTATGTCGGGCAGTTCATAGACCATGGGGACTACCCCATGGCCGCACTTGCCGCCACACTGTCCGCCCGAGAGTATTTCTCCGACAGCTTTATGGTCGATCCGCAGACCTTGTATCCAAATCTGGAGCAGATCGCGCAGTACCGGGCGTATTGCAGGGGACTGGCCGACAAAGGTTATCTCGAAATGACCTACGGCGCAGTGTACGAAAGCACTCCCACCGTTCCCACCTTCCCGGAACAATGGGATCCGGAGCAGAATCCCGATATGGCGGCGCTGGGCATCCTCTGGTGCGCACTGGACGAGAACTACGTGGAGGGCGCATCCGAAGCAGCCGCCCAATACTTGATAAATTACCAGTGGTATCCGCTGTATTCGTCGGGGGAATCAGGGGGAGACTGCTATCCCCAGCGCATCCTTGACACAGCAAGTGATTATACGATCCACCTGTATGAGCAGTTGATCCAAGACCTGACAAGGGGCGGCTGGCTGGCCGAAACGGACGGTATCCTTTATTACAGCGAGGATCAGTTTCTTTCCGATATCCTATATAGCCTTCCCTTTCACCCGCCCGGCGGCATCCCGGTTACCTGACCGAAACGGTTAACCACCACGACTAAACACAATGAAAAGGTGATAAAATTATGTTAGACATCAAATTTATCCGGGAGAACCCGGAAATCGTCAAGGAGAACATCAAGAAGAAGTTCCAGGACGAGAAGCTCCCCCTGGTGGATCAGGTCATCGAGCTGGACCGCCGCAACCGGGACGCCATGACCGAGGCCAACAACCTGCGCTCCGAGCGGAACAAGCTGTCCAAGCAGGTGGGTATGCTCATGGGTCAGGCCAAGAAGGATCCCTCCAAGCTGGAGGAGGCGGAGGCCGCCAAGGCCCAGGTCAAGGCCAACGCCGACCGGCTGGCCGAGCTGGAAAAGCTGGAGGATGAGCTGGCCGTTGAAATTCGGAAGATCATGCTCACCATTCCCAACATCATCGACCCCTCCGTGCCCATCGGCAAGGACGACAGCGAGAACGTGGAGGTGGAGCGGTTCGGCGAGGCGGTGGTGCCCGAGTTCGAGGTGCCCTACCACACCGACATCATGGAGCGGTTCGACGGCGTGGACATGGACGCGGCGGGCCGGGTGTCCGGCGCGGGCTTCTACTACCTGATGGGCGACATCGCCCGGCTCCACTCCGCCGTGCTGGCCTACGCCCGGGACTTCATGATCTCCAAGGGCTTCACCTACTGCATCCCGCCCTTTATGATCCACGGCAACGTGGTGGAGGGCGTCATGAGCCAGACCGACATGGACGCCATGATGTACAAGATCGAGGGCGAGGATCTCTACCTGATCGGCACCTCCGAACACTCCATGATCGGCAAGTTCATCGACCAGATCATCCCCGAGGAAAAGCTGCCCCAGACGCTGACCTCCTACTCCCCCTGCTTCCGCAAGGAAAAGGGCTCCCACGGCATCGAAGAGCGGGGCGTATACCGCATCCACCAGTTCGAGAAGCAGGAGATGATCGTGGTGTGCAAGCCCGAGGACTCCATGGACTGGTACGAGAAGATGTGGCGGTACTCGGTGGAACTGTTCCGCTCCATGGACATCCCCGTGCGCCAGCTGGAGTGCTGCTCCGGCGACCTGGCCGATCTGAAGGTCAAGTCCTGCGACATCGAGGCGTGGTCCCCCCGGCAAAAGAAGTATTTCGAGGTGTGCTCCTGCTCCAACCTGGGCGACGCCCAGGCCCGCCGCCTGAAGATGCGCGTCAAGGGCGAGAACGGCACCTATCTGCCCCACACGCTGAACAACACCGTGGCCGCGCCCCCGCGTATGCTCATCGCCCTGCTGGAGAACAACCTCCAGGCCGACGGCTCTGTCAAGGTGCCCGCCGTGCTGCGGCCCTACATGGGCGGGGTCGAGGTTCTGGTTCCGAAACACTGATTTCCCCAATTTGAAAGGAGAACAACACCATGAAAAAGCTCTGGAAAGTCCTCGGCATCACCGCCCTGGCCGCCTCCCTGATCCCCTACCGGGTCAACAAGGACGACGAGACCGAAAGCACCACCATGGACGCCCTGCTGTGGCAGGCCACCCGCCGCCCCGGCGAGGGCGAGGACAAGGGTACGCTGGACATCAGCATCGGCTTCAAGTCCCCCCTCCAGACCAAGCGGGAGGAGAGCGCCCTGTTTGCCGACGATGAGCCGGAGGCCGCCGTGGTGGAAGCCCCGCTGACAGAGGCTGTCGAGGAAGCGGTAGAAGCGGCCGGGGAAGCAGTGGAAGCGGCCGTCGAAGAAGTGATCGCCGGGGCGGAGGACGACAAAACCGACTTCGACCCCGAGGTCTGACCCCAGGATGAATCCTTCCGAAAGGAGAGGCCGGATTGAAAAAGTTTTTCCACGAATTTAAGGAATTCATCAACAAAGGCAACGTCCTGGGGCTGGCGGTGGGCGTCATCATCGGCGGCGCGTTTTCCACCATCACCACGTCGCTGACCAATGACATCATCATGCCCATCGTGTCCATCTTCCTGGGCGGCGTGGACTTCTCGTCCATGACCATCGCCCTGCCCACCTTCTATGCGGTGGCGGAGGACGCCGTACCCAACACCCTGAACTACGGCAGCTTTATCTCCGCCGTCATCAACTTCCTGATCCTGGCTTTGGTAGTATTCTGCATCGTGAAAGCGGTGAACAAGGCCATGGGCAGCGCCAAAAAGAAGGCGGAGGAAGCGCCCCCTCCCCCGCCCCAGCCCTCGGCGGAGGAGAAACTGCTCACTGAAATCCGTGATCTGCTAAAAGAGGGGAAACGCAATGGCTGAATCCCGCGCCGACGAAACACAGCAGGAGCAGGGGAGTTATAGTCCCGCCTCCTTTGAAAAGCGGGCCGCCGCCTGGATGGGCATCGTCTATATGCTCATGCTGCTGTTTATCCTCAATTTCACCCTGTTCACCGGGGGACGGGAGCTGCCCGGCACCTTCCCCCTGTTCCTGATCCCGGTGTGCGTCACGCTGGCGGTGGTCATCATCCACCGCCTGAAAAGCGGCGCCCTGCCCGGCGGACGGGCGGGCGGCGTGCTGGCCCTCATCGGCTGCGCCGCCGGGGTATTCTTTGGGCTGGCTCTGGGCGTGCCCGCCCTCATTTCCGCGTTCGGAGGGTGACAGCCATGGACATCCAAGAGATCCGAGCTGTTTCCGATATCCTGCGCCGGGGGATGGAGGGATACGGCCTGGCAGAACGGGCAGACCCCTATGCCATCCAGAACATGAACGGGTACTGCCAGATGCTGCTGGACAAAAACCGGGAGATGAACCTGACCGCCATCACCGACCCGGTGGATGTGGCAAACCTCCATATGCTGGACTGCGCCGCCCTGCTGAACTGCGCAGAACTGGACGGCGGAAAAACCCTCATCGACGTGGGCACCGGGGCGGGATTCCCGGGGATGGTGCTGAAAATGCTGGTTCCCTCTCTGGAGCTTACCCTGCTGGACAGCCTGAACAAACGGCTGGACTGGCTGATGGAGGTCTGCGGGGAACTGTCCGTCCAGGGCGTCCGCACCGTCCACGGGCGAGCGGAGGAGGCGGGCCTTGACCCAGCACTCCGGGAACAGTTCGATTTTGCCACCGCCCGGGCCGTGGCTGACCTGCGGGTGCTGTCCGAGCTGTGCCTGCCCTTTGTCAAAGTGGGCGGGCGGTTCCTGGCTATGAAAAGCACCGGATCCGATGAGGAGATCGAGGGGGCTCGCGCCGCTATCCAGACCCTGGGAGGCCGGGTGGAACGGTGTTTTGACTACACCATTCCAGGTACCGACGTGATCCACCGGGTCGTGGTGGTGGAAAAGACCGCACCCACTCCGGCGAAATATCCCAGGCGCTGGGCAAAAATGCAGAAGGCCCCCCTCTGAGATGGAACCACGTTTTTCCTGTTTCATACAGAAAGCAGAAATAATAAAAATTTTTTTGCAAATACCAGATTTTTTGTTGCCTTTTTCAAAAATTCATGCTATTATTTTGAATGTATCGGAAGGAGGCGTCCCATGGGAACCGCCGTCATGGTCACATCAGGAAAGGGCGGCACCGGCAAGACCTCCCTCACTGCAGGGGTGGCGTCCTGCCTGGCCGCGCTGGATCGCCGGGTTCTGTGTGTCGATGTGGACATCGGCCTGCGGGATCTGGATCTGGCCCTGGGTATGTCCGACCGGGCGGTGATGGACTTTTCCGACGTGATGGATTACCGCTGCTCCCTGCTGAGCGCGGCGGTGGAACAGCCGGAGATCCGGGGGCTTTATCTGCTTACCGCCCCCCTCAACGCCGATGGACTGGATCGCAATCGCTTCCGCGACCTGGTGGACGAGGCCAAAGAGTACTTCGACTTCGTGTTCATGGACTCCCCCGCCGGATTGGGGGATGGGTTCCAATTGGCCATGTCCGCCGCTGACCGGGGTATCGTGGTGTCTGCCGTGGATCCCGCCGCCCTGCGGGACGCTCAGCGCACCGTGGCTGAGCTCCATGCCCTGCCCCAGCTCCACCTGGTGATGAACCGGGTGCAGCCCGGGCTGATTGCCAAGCTGCGCACCTCCATCGATCACGCCATGGATACCGCTGGACTGCCCCTGCTGGGGGTGGTGCCCGAGGATCCCGCCGTCACGCTGGCCACCGCCGCCGGCGTACCGCTGGTGCTGTCCACCTACAAGGGGGCGGCCCCCGCCTACCTGAACATTGCCAAACGGCTTCTGGGCCAACGGGTACCCCTGCTCCGTATCCGCTGACCGACAGCCGAACCCTCTCCACAGAAAGGATGACCGGCATGAATATCGCTCTCATGAGCCATGACAACAAAAAAGAATTGATGGTTCAGTTCTGCATCGCCTACTGCGGCATTTTGTCCAAGCACACCGTATGCGCCACCAGCAACACAGGGCGTCAGGTGGCGGAGGCCACCGGTCTGCCCGTCCAGCTGTTCCTGGCCCACACCCAGGGCGGCTGTGAGCAAATCGGTGCCCGCATCGCCTATGACGAGATCGACATGGTGCTGTTCTTCAACGACCCCAGCTCCGATGAGCTGGAGAAGGATCTGAGCAACATCATCAGCCTGTGCGACCAGCACAATGTGCCCATCGCCACCAACTCCGCCTGCGCGGAAATGCTCATCCACGGCCTGAACCGGGGCGACCTGGACTGGCGGCTCATCAGCCACCCCACCGCGCCGCTGAAGGTTTGACCGCAAACTGAATACGCCGCGTTGAGGCCGGATGAGTACCATCCACGCCGCCGGACAGAGAAAAGCGCCTTGGCTGGAAGCGCTTACGGCAGGAGGACGGGAAAGACGCCGACTGAGCGGGCCCGGAGACGGGCCGGTTCCCTTCCCGCACCAGAAGGCCAAAGGGCGGATCCTGTCCGCTGAATGTGGGTGGCACCACGAAGTGTTTGCTGTGAAAACGCTCTCGTCCCATGGCTATGGGGGGAGAGCATTTTTCTGTCTGGAGGCGGTCTTTTGAAAAAAGTTCTGATTGGAACCACTAATCCTTCCAAGGTCAGGCGCTTTGAAGCCCTGCTGGCCGGCTATGACGTGGAGTTCTGCACGTTGAAAGACCTGGGCATCACGGAGGAACCGGAGGAGCAGGGCTCCACGCCGGAGGAGAACGCCATCCTCAAAGCCGCGTTTTACGGAAAATACTTTGACGCGGTGATCTGCAACGACTCCGGGCTGTACTTTGACGGCCTGCCCATGGACGACAGCCGCCAGCCGGGACTGAACGTCAGAACCCCAAACGGACGCCCGCGGCTGGACGACGAGGAGATGCTCCAATACTACATCCAGCTGGTTCGCTCCCTGGGCGGAAAGGTGCTGGCCTACTATCTGGACGGGGTGGCCGTCTACAACCACGGAACCATATCCTCCTTCATGGAGAACAGCGAGGCCACCCGGCAAAGCGCCTTTTACATGGTGGACAAGCCCGCCCGCGAGCGGCTCGAGGGATGGCCCCTGGACTCCATCTCCCTGAACCGGAACACGCTGACCTATTTCGTCCGTGAGGGGAACAACCAATACGATTCCCAGCAGGAAAACATCATGCTGGGCCAATACCGGGAGCGCGTGATCCGCTTCCTGGCCCAGGCGCTGGCCCTGTAGGGCCATAACCGAAAGGAGAAATCACCATGGCAAAACAAAAACCACGCACCCTGTCCGGGTTCATGGAGCTGCTCCCCGCCCGACAGGCACAGTTTGAGCGGATGGCGGAGCTGCTGCGTAAAGCCTATTCCCTTTACGGCTTCACCCCTCTGGACACCCCCATCATCGAAGCCAGCGAGGTGCTGCTGGCCAAGGCGGGCGGCGAGACGGAGAAGCAGATCTACCGCTTCACCAAGGGCGACAGCGACCTCTCCCTGCGGTTCGACCTCACCGTGCCGCTGGCCAAGTACGTGGCGCTCCACTACGCCGATCTGTCCTTCCCCTTCCGCCGGTTCCAGATCGGCAAGGTCTACCGGGGCGAGCGGGCCCAGCGGGGCCGGTTCCGGGAGTTCTACCAGGCGGACATCGACGTCATCGGCGACGGCAAGCTGGACATCGTCAACGAGGCGGAGATCCCCGCCGTCATCTACCAGACCTTCACCTCCCTGGGGCTGAAGCGGTTCCAGATCCGGGTGAACAACCGCAAGATCCTCAACGGGTTCTATCAGCTCATTCACTGGAACCACAGGGCCGGGGACATCATGCGGGTGGTGGACAAGCTGGACAAGATCGGCGCCGAAAAGGTGGGGCTGATGCTCTACGACGAGGTGGGCATGGACCAGGACGCCGTGGACGAGGTGCTGAAGTTCATCTCCATCAAGGGGGACAATCAGGAGGTGCTGTCCGCCCTGGAGGAGTACCGGGGGCAGAACGAGACCTTCGACCAGGGGTTGGACGAGCTGAACACGGTGGTCAAATACCTGGCCGCTTTCGGCGTGCCCGAAGATCACTTCACCGTGGATCTGACCATCGCCCGGGGGCTGGATTACTACACCGGCACCGTGTACGAGACCGCTATGCTGGATCACCCGGAGATCGGCTCCATCTGCTCCGGGGGGCGGTATGACAACTTAGCGGAATATTACACCGATAAACAACTCCCCGGTGTCGGAATCTCCATCGGCCTCACCCGGCTGTTCTACGTGTTGGAGGAACAGGGTTACCTCAACGACCAGCTCAACACCGCCCCCGCCGACGTGCTGATCCTGCCCATGACGGACGACCTCTCCCCCGCCATTGCCTTTGCCACCAAGCTGCGCCAGGCCGGGGTGCGGGCCCAGCTCTACACCGAGCAGAAGAAATTTAAGCAGAAGATGTCCTACGCCGACAGGCTGGGCGTGCCCTTCGCCGCCTTCCTGGGAGAGGACGAGATCGCCCAGGGCAAGGTGTCGCTGAAGGACATGGCCACCGGTGAGCAGAAGCTGCTGGATGTGGACGAGGCGGCCCAGGCCGTGCTGGCCGCGCTGAAGGCCAGCGGGGACGCCGCGCCCATCAAGGAGCCGGAACGGAGCTGAGGCCGGCCCCTTAAAGCGGCTCTTCCTACACTTCCAACGCGCCGGGTTTTATCCTTCTCAGCTTCGTCTGCGAGGATCAGAGCTATATCGGCTTTGACCTCGACAGCAACGGCGAGCTGGCGATGGGCTCCGACATCGGCTGGGACATCTACCACGTCGACCCGGCGGTGTTTGACGCGCTGGCGGCGGTCATTCAAGAATACGGCGAGTTCCAGGAATGATAAACTAGAAGTTATTTAGATACCATAATATTACGAATTGGAGTTGATTTCCATGGTTCAATCACGCACACACACCTGCAACGACCTGCGCATGGAACACGTGGGCCAGCAGGTCAAGCTGGTCGGCTGGATGGAGAACGTCCGGGAGGTCGGGCAGAACCTGGCCTTCGTGGTGCTCCGGGACTTTTACGGCACTACCCAGGTGGTCATTGAGACCGAGGACATGATGGCCGCCGTTAAAGAACTGAACAAGGAGTCCACCATCTCGGTGGAGGGCGTCGTCCGGGAGCGGGACAGCAAGAACCCCAAGCTGCCCACCGGTGACATCGAGGTGGTACCCAGCAAAATCGAGGTGCTGGGCCGCTGCCGTCACAACGAGCTGCCCTTCCCCATCAACCGCTCCCGGGAGGCCGACGAGGCCACCCGGCTCAAGTACCGCTACCTCGACCTGCGCAACCCGGAGGTCAAGAGCAACATCATCCTGCGCTCCAACGTGGTGGCCGCCCTCCGCACCGCCATGATCGGCGAGGGCTTCCTGGAGATCACCACCCCCATCCTGACCGCCTCCTCCCCCGAGGGGGCCCGGGATTACCTGGTGCCCTCCCGCAAGCACCCCGGCAAGTTCTACGCCCTGCCCCAGGCCCCCCAGCAGTTCAAACAGCTGCTGATGGCCTCCGGCTTCGACAAGTACTTCCAGATCGCCCCCTGCTTCCGGGACGAGGACGCCCGGGGCGACCGCACCCCCGGTGAATTCTACCAGCTGGACATGGAGATGTCCTTCGCCACCCAGGACGATGTGCTGTCCGTGCTGGAGCGGGTGCTGGTGCCCGTGTTTGAGAAGTTCGGCGTCTACGACCGGGTGACCCCCGCCCCCTTCCGCCGCATCAAGTTCAACGACGCCATGGAGCTCTACGGCACCGACAAGCCCGACCTGCGCATCGACCTCCTCATCCAGGACGCCACCGCCACCCTGGCCGGGTGCGGCTTCGGGCCCTTTGACGGGAACACCGTCAAGGCCGTGGTGGTCACCGGGTTCGAGGGCACCCGCAAGCAGATCGACAAGCTGTGCGCCGACGTGGAGGTGCAGGCCGGGGAGAAAGCTTACTGGTTCCGCTACGACGAGAGCCAGGAGATCGTGGG
Source organism: Clostridiales bacterium (assembly GCA_014799565.1). Taxonomy (GTDB): domain Bacteria; phylum Bacillota; class Clostridia; order Oscillospirales; family Oscillospiraceae; genus Enterenecus. The sequence continues at coordinate 17,598 of JAAVHT010000023.1, read as the reverse complement.
CGGCATCGCCAAGTTCGTCCAGCCCATCAAGGAGCAGGTGGTGGAGGCCCTGGGCCTGACACCCGGCTGCTTCGTGGGACTGACGGCGGGCAAGCTGGCCACCGCCCAAAAGACCGCGGGTGTGCTTCGCTCCAAGCTGGGCGCGTTCTGTCCCAACCACATGGACAAGGAACAGTACCAATTCTGCTGGATCGTGGACTTCCCCATGTACGAGATCGGCGAGGAGAGCGGCGAGCTGGAGTTCTGCCACAACCCCTTCTCCATGCCCAACGGCGGATTGGATATTTTGAAGAAAGCGGCGGCGGGCGAGGTGGATCCCCTGACCATCACCGCGTTCCAGTACGACCTGGTGTGCAACGGCTACGAGACCGCCTCCGGTGCGGTGCGCAACCACGACCCCGAGATCATGATCGAGGCGTTCCAACTGGTGCGGCTGGGCGAGGACGACGTGAAGGCCAAGTTCCCCGCCATGTACAACGCGTTCACCTACGGTGCACCCCCCCACGCCGGCGCCGCCCCCGGGGTGGACCGCATGATCATGTTGCTCACCGGCGAGGAGTCCATCCGGGAGGTCATCCCCTTCCCTATGAACCAGAGGGCCCAGGATCTGATGATGGGCGCTCCGTCTGTTGTGGAGCAGAAACAGCTTGATGAGCTAAATATTGCCTGTACGGCAACGGAAGAAGAATAAAACGAGCCCCTCCCGAAAGGGAGGGGCTTTCCGTTTATTGCTCTGACTCTGTTTGTACCGAGCGCATTGCCGCTTTCCAACCGGCAACAAACGAGGCGCGGGCAAGCTCATAGATGCAATCACTGGCTTTTATATACGAGGCGTCATTCAAATACTCAGAAAACGCCTTGTCGAACTCAATCTCGTCCATAAAATCCTCCTATTGTCAATATTCAGCGAATAAAAACAGTATCACACACTGGGAAAATACAGGGAAAGCGCCGGGATCAACTCCCGGCGTTTTCTTTTTCCCGCTTACTCCTCGTTGACCACCACATCGGCATCCGGCGCGTTCTTCCCAATCGACGCAATGCCGTTCAGGGCGCTGGCCTTGGCCTTGTAGCCCTCGCTGCGGCCGATGTTTTCGCCGTTGCGGGCCTTGAGGCGGAAGCGGGTCTCCCCAGCCTTGTCGGTGTACAGCTCGAACTTGGGATGGGTCAGGGTTTCATACCCCTCCTTGGTCTGATCCTCCACGTGGGCATTGGAGTTCTTCCGCACGGACTCCACGCCGTTCTTGCAGCTGTCCAGAGAGGAATAGGTCTCGGAGGCGGAGAGGATGACCTCGCCGTTGCCCGCCTTCAGGTTAAACGTGTACTCGCCGTTCTTCGCCTTAGAGATCACAAATTTACCCATTGCTGTTTTCCTTCTTTCTCTCTATTTTCATGCGGCAACCCGCATGGTTCACTTCAATTTCTGCCACTCCCCCACCGCCAGCTCGTCACAGCGGTTGTTATAGGGGTTGGTGGCGTGGCCCTTCACCCAGTGGAGGTTGACGGTGTGCTTGGCGCACAGCGCCAGCAGACGGTCCCACAGGTCTGGGTTGAGGGCGGGCTTTTTGTCGGCCTTCACCCAGCCACGGGCCTTCCAGCCACGGGCCCAACCCTTTTCCAGCGCGTCGATGACGTACTTGGAATCGGAGTAGAGTTCCACGATACAGGGCTCGTTGAGGGCCTCCAGGCCGCGGATCACGGCGGTCAACTCCATGCGGTTGTTGGTGGTTTGCCGCTCGCCGCCGCTGAGCTCCTTTTTGTGGGGGCCGTACATCAGGATGGCTCCCCAGCCCCCGGGGCCGGGGTTGCCGGAACAGGCGCCGTCGGTGTATAGGGTGACTGTCTTCATCGTTCACCCCTCTTGTCTTGTTTGGCAGATTCTTTTTTCAAATCCTGACCCATACCGTCCAGCATAGAGGAAAAAAACTTCTGTTCCCCGGAATTCATATTGCTATAGGTTTTCTTACCATGGAACAGGCCAAAAAAGCCGCCGAAAATCTTCAAGAGAAACGCAATGAGGATGCTTCCTAACGACGGACGTTTGCCGCCGCTTTGCTGCCGATCCTGATCGGTCATGCCTCATCCTCCAGTACGCGGCCCTCCTGACCCTCCTCTGGAACCTCCTCATTTTCCCCCGGCTCCTTCTCCGCCAGGGACATGGCGATCACCCGGTCGCCCTCCTCCTTGAAGCGCATGACGATAACGCCCATGGTAGAACGGCCCGCCATGCGGATTCCGTCCACGTCCGTGCGGATCAGGGTGCCAGACTGGGTGACCAGCAGCAGATCCTCGCTGCCGTCCACCACCTTGACGCCCACCACCGGGCCGGTCTTCTCCGTGACCAGGTAGTTCTTCATGCCCAGGCCGCCTCGGTTGTGGATGGTGTATTCCTCCACCGGGGTACGCTTGCCGAAGCCGTTCTCCGTGATGGTGAGCACCGCGCGATCCGGCTTGGCCCGGGCCGCGCCCACCACATAGTCCCCGGCGCGCAGGCGGATGCCTCGCACACCCATGGAATTGCGCCCCATGGGACGGATCTGGTTTTCATCAAAGCACACGGCCATGCCGTCGTGGGTGGCGATGAGCAGATTCTGGTGGCCGTCCGTCTCCCGCACCTCAATGAGCTCGTCGCCCTCGTCCAGCAGGATGACCCGCAGGCCGTTGTTGCGCAGGCTGCGCAGGGCGCTGGCGTCCAGACGCTTCACGGTGCCGTTCCGGGTGAACATGGTCAGGTAGCGGGGCTCCTCCCCCTCACTGATGTCCCGGGTGTGGATCATCACCGCCACCTTCTCGTCCTGCTCCACCTGNAGCACGTTGACGATGTTGGTGCCCCGGGCGGTGCGGCCCGCCTCCGGGATCTNNTANCCCTTCTTGCGGAANACCCGGCCNTTNTCGGTGAAGAACAGGATATAGTCATGGGTGGAGGCGGTGAACACNGTGTTCACNTAGTCCTCCTCCCGGGTGGCCATGCCCTTCTTNCCCATGCCGCCCTTGCCNTGGGCNGCNTACTCGCTGGCGGCGGTGCGCTTGATATAGCCGNNNGCNGTCATGGTNAAGACGGACTGCTCCTCCTCGATCAGATCCTCGATGTCGATCTCATCGGCCACGTCCTGGATCTCGGTGATGCGGTCGTCGCCGTACTTGTCCCGGATGACGATCAGCTCGTCCTTCAGCACGCCGCGCAGCTTTTCCTCGCTGGCCAGCAGCTCGTTATAGTAGGCGATTTTTTCCTCGATCTCCTTGTACTCCGTCTCCAGCTTCTCCCGGTTCAGGCCCTGCAAAGCGATCAGGCGCATATCGCAGATGGCCTGGGCCTGGATGTCGTCCAGCCCGAAGCGCTCCATCAGGTTCTGCTTGGCGTTGTCGTAGCTGGAGCGGATGATGCGGATGACCTCGTCGATGTTGTCCTGGGCGATGAGCAGGCCCTCCAACAGGTGGGCGCGCTCCTGGGCCTTTTTCAGGTCGTACTCGGTGCGGCGGCGGATGACCTGCTCCTGGAAGGCGATGTACTCGTCCAGAATGTTGCGCAGGGACAGGATGCGGGGCTGCTTCTGGTTGTCCACCAGGGCCAGCATGATGATGGAGAAATTGGACTGCATGGCGGTCTGCTTGAACAGCTTGTTCAGCACCACCTGGGGGTTGGCGGTCTGCTTCAGCTCGATGACGATGCGCATACCGTTGCGGTCGGTCTCGTCACGCAGGTCGCTGATGCCGTCCAGCCGCTTGTCCTTCACCTGGTCGGCGATGGCCCGGATGAGCTGGCGCTTGTTCACCTGGTAGGGCAGCTCGGATACGATGATGCGGGTNCGGTCCTTGCCGAATTCCTCGAATTCCGCCCGGGCCCGGACCACGATCTTGCCCCGGCCGGTGGCATAGGCGGCACGGATGCCCGCCCGGCCCATGATGATGCCGCGGGTGGGGAAATCCGGGCCCTTGACGTGCTCCATCAGGTCGGCCAGGGTGGCGTGCTCGTTGTCCAGCACACAGATGGCGGCGTTGATGACCTCTTTCAGATTGTGGGGCGGGATATTGGTGGCCATGCCCACGGCGATGCCGGAGGAGCCGTTCACCAGCAGGTTGGGGAACCGGCTGGGCAGGACGCGGGGCTCCTTCAGGCTCTCGTCAAAGTTGGGATCCCAGTCCACGGTGTCCTTGTCGATGTCCCGGAGCATCTCGTTGGCCACCTTGGCCAGACGGGCCTCGGTATAACGGGGGGCGGCGGGGGGGTCGCCGTCCACGTTGCCGAAGTTGCCGTGGCCCTCCACCAGGGTGTAGCGCATGGAAAACTTCTGGGCCAGACGGACCACCGCGTCATAGATGGACGCGTCCCCGTGGGGGTGGTAGTGGCCCATCACCTCGCCCACGCAGGTGGCGGATTTTTTGAAGGGCTTGTCGCTGGTCAAGCCGCTCTCGTACATGGAATATAAAATGCGGCGGTGGACGGGCTTCAGGCCGTCCCGCACGTCGGGCAGGGCGCGGCCCACGATCACGCTCATGGCGTAATCCTTATAGCTCTCCGTCATCTCCTTCACCAGCTCAGACTCCGTGATAGCCTGGTTGGGGAAGGCGATATCCTCCGGTTTATAGCTTCTGTTGTGTCCCATAAAGACCTCCGTTTATGCTGTCACGCCTTAGTAATCGACGTTGAGGGCGTATTTCGCGTTCTCCTCGATCCATTCCTTGCGGGGCTCCACCTTCTCACCCATGAGGATGTTGAAGATCTGGTCCGCCGCCACCGCGTCCTCCAGGGTAATGCGGCGCAGGGTGCGGCGCTCCGGATCCATGGTGGTCTCCCACAGCTCCTCCGGGTCCATCTCGCCCAAACCNTTGAAGCGGTTGATNTCCACNTTGGCGTTGGGGTTGTCCTTCCGCATCTCGGCGGAGATGGCGTCCCGCTCCTCGTCGGANTAGGCCACACGCACCGTCTTGCCACGGGTNAGCTTGTACAGCGGCGGNACNGCGGANTANACGTANCCNCGCTCNATNAGNGGCCGCATATANCGGAAGAAGAAGGTNANCAGCAGGGTGCGGATNTGNGCNCCGTCCACNTCGGCATCGGACATGATGATGATCTTGTGGTAGCGCAGCTTNTCNANNTTGAACTCNTCNCCAATGCCNGCGCCNAGGCCCAGCACCAGGGGATANAGCTTNTCGTTGCCNTANATNTTNTCNGCCCGGGCCTTCTCCACGTTGAGCATCTTGCCCCACATGGCCAGNATGGCNTGNAANCGGCTGTCCCGGCCGTCGATGGCCGAGCCCGCGGCGGAGTCGCCCTCGACNATATACAGCTCGCACAGGGCCGGGTCGCGCTCGTTGCAGTCCTGGAGCTTGTCNGGCATCTGGCCGGANTCCAGNGCNGTCTTGCGGCGGACGGANTCCCNGGCCTTCCGGGCNGCCNCNCGGGCGCGGCTGGCCATGAGNGCCTTTTCCAGGATGGCNTTGCCCACGGCGGGGTTCTCCTCCAGNAANTGCTCCAGCTTGTCCGACACCACGTTGTTCACCAGGGTNCGCATCTCGCTGTTGCCCAGCTTGGCCTTNGTCTGGCCCTCGAACTGGGCCTCGGTCAGCTTGACGGANATGACNCAGGTCAGGCCCTCCCGGCAGTCGTCNCCGGACACCTTGTCCTCNTCCTTNANCAGCTTGGCCTTNTTGCCGTAGGCGTTGAGNACGTTGGTNAGGGCGCGCTTCAAGCCCTCCTCGTGCATACCGCCCTCCGGGGTGTGGACGTTGTTGGCNAAGGANACGATGATCTCGTTATAGCTGTCCTCNCAGTACTGCATGGCNATCTCCGCCATGGAGTCGTCCTTGGAGCCNGCCATGTANATGACTTTCTCATGGAGAGGGGTCTTGTTCTGGTTGATGAAGGTGACGAANTCCCGGATGCCNCCCTCATAGTGCATGNACTCCTCCGCCTCNTGNNCNGGGCGGCGGTCNGCCATGAGGATCTTCACGCCCGCNTTCAAAAACGCCTGCTCCCGCATCCGGCGGTGNAGGGTCTCNTAGTCGTACACGGTGGTCTCGAACATCTCNGGNTCNGGCTTGAANANCACCTCGGTGCCGGTGTGGTCGGTGGNNCCGATGACCGTCATTTCCTGGGTAATGGCNCCNCNGGAGAACTTGACCTCGTANATCTGNCCGTTNTTGTGGACGCGNACCTCCATCCACTCGGACAGNGCGTTNACCACGCTGCCGCCCACGCCGTGNAGGCCGCCGGATACCTTGTATCCGCCGCCGCCGAACTTGCCGCCGGCATGGAGAACGGTGTACACCACCTCCAGGGCGGGCTTGCCGGTCTGGGGCTGGATGTCCACGGGGACGCCGCGGCCATTGTCGGTCACCCGGATCACGTCGCCGTCCAGGATCTCCACAGTGATCTGGTCGCAGTAGCCAGCCAGAGCCTCGTCGATGGCGTTGTCCACGATCTCATACACCAGGTGGTGCAGGCCGGAGGACGACGTGGAGCCGATATACATACCGGGGCGCTTACGGACGGCCTCCAGGCCCTCCAGCACCTGGATCTCCGAAGCGCCGTACTCATGCTCCACCTGGGTGGTGTTGATTTCATTCAATTCATTGCGCTCTTCAGACATAATGTTCCTCCGCTGTTTGTTCAGTGCTTTCCTTAGTCAATTTCGTCGCAGTCGTCCTCATCCGGGCCGAAGTCCAGCTCATCCCCGTCATGAAATGCCGGGCCGCCCGGCTTGCCCAGCACCTCGGTGGCACGCATACGGCGCTTGTCCTTTGCCTGCTCCACGCTCTGGTGGATCAGCTCTTTGACCTTCCGGGGATTCTTCACGTTTTTCAGATCCAAATGGGGCATACTCTTATCCGAGGAGTGGACGCATACTGTCCCCACCCCGAAGATGCGCTGGCCCAGACGCATGGTCAGCTCCAGATCCTGCACCCGGTAGAGCAGCACCTCATCGGATTTCAGATTGAGAAAGCCGGTCTCGCAAAACAACCGATCCTCACTGAGGCGGTATCGCGTGAAGGAAAGGGGCAGGCCCAGACGGCGTTTGCGGTCTTTCCACAGATATTCAATGGATCCCATCTCATATCCTCCTTTTGTTATTCAAAGCTGTATCGCCCCGCCCGCGCGGACAGCGCGGTGCAGGACAGGGCGGTGATATATACCATCGGCAGGTTGTCCCCCTCCTGAGTGAGAACGAAAGAACGGGGCAGATCGTTGCCCACGGTGATTACCCGGCCTTCCCGTTCCGCCCGCTCCAGAAAGCGGCGGGTGCGAAATGACCAGGTGGTGTTGTCCAGGTCAAATACGCCGATCACGTCCTGGTTTCGTACCATGACGTTTTGGCCTAAGTGAAGATACAAAAGAGTGCCTCCTTTTGGGTGGTCAGCCGGTCAGCTTGCCGTCCTTGATGTGAAACGCCTTGCCCTCCCGCAGCTTGGCCAGCTTTTCCTCCTCGCAGCAGGTGATGAACACCTGGCCGGAGGTGATGCGGTTCAGCACGAACTCCTGCCGCCGGGCGTCCAGTTCGCTGAGCACGTCGTCCAGCAGCAGCACCGGCCACTCCTCCGTCTCCTGGCGGAAGATGTCCCGGGCCGCCAGCTTCAGCGCCAGCGCGGCCGTGCGGGTCTGACCCTGGGAGGCATAGGCTTTCGCCAAATTTCCATCGATTTCCACCGCCAGCTCGTCCTTGTGGGGGCCGGATAGACAGGAGCGGGACGCGATCTCCGCCTCCCGGTGGGCCTCCTGGTGAGCCAAAAGCTGGGGAAGGAGGGTTTTCGGACTGGCCTCCGGGTCGGTGACGGTGGACACCGTCTCATACCGCAGAGCCAGCTTTTCCCTTCCCCCGGAGCAGTCGGCGTGGATGGCGGGGGCCGTCTCCACCAGGCGCTTGACAAAGTGGGCCCGGTAGTGGATCAAGACTGCTCCGCACTGGGCCATGCGCAGAGAAAAATCGTCCAGTGTGTCCAGCAGGCCGGGGTACTGCTCGCTGTCCTTCAAAATCCGGGTCTTGTGCTGGTACAGCCGCTTGTACTCCGCCAGCGCCTGGGCGTACCGGGGGCGCAGCTGACAGATGCAGCTGTCCAGAAAGCGCCGCCGGGCCTCCGCGCCCTCCCGGATGAGGTATAAATCCTCCGGGCAGAACAACACCGTGTTTAATAATCCGGAAAGTTCACTTGCTGTTTTCAGTTTCACCCCGTTGGAACGCAGCTGACGCCGCGCCCCCCGGTGGAGGTCGGCCTCTAATAAAAGCTCCCGTCCGTGGGCAGTGACCCGGCCTTTGATAAAAGCGTGGTCTACGCCGTGCTGAATCAGCTCCCGGTCATACCGGGCCCGGTGGGAAGAGGCCGACGACAGATAGGCGATGGCCTCCAGCAGATTTGTCTTTCCCTGGGCGTTCTCCCCTACGATCACGTTCACGCCGGGGTGGAACTGGGCCTCCCCGTGGACGTAGCTGCGGAAGAAGTCCAGCGATATCTGATCGACGGTCATTCCACCACCAGCGTCCGGCCGTCCAGCTCCGCCCGGTCGCCGGGGTGCAGCTTTTTGCCCCGCATGGTGCAGGGCTCGCCGTTTACGGTGACCTCGCCGTTTTGGATGACCAGCTTGGCCTCGCCACCCGTCTCCACCAGTCCGGCGAATTTTAAAAGGGCGTCCAGACGGATGAATTCCGTGTTAATTTTAATATGTTCTTCCTTCATAACAATTTCTCCTGTATCGTTACCGGGCGAAAATCTGACATTTACGCAGTGCTTCCGAAGCGAATTAAAGCTCTTTTTGGTTACTTTTTCTCTCCGTGGGCCGCCTATGGCGGCTTAGGCTGCAAGTACCCGCTGTGCGGGTACTGCACGCGAGAAAAAGTAACTCACTCCGAAGCACGCAGGCGGACAGGGAGTACCATATACAGGAAGTTGTCCCGCTCCCCCTTCTGGGGCAGGATCAGGCAGGGAGAGGTGGCGGTGTTCAGCTCCAGGCGCACCCGGCCGGCGGGGGCCGCCTTCACCGCGTCCATGAGAAAGCGGTTGTTGAAGCCGATCTCCAGCCCCTTGCCGTCCCCGGTGATGGGGCAGACATCAAAGGCGGAGCCGATGGCTGTCTTGGAGGTGATGGACAGGGAACCGTCGTCAAACTTACACCGCAGGGGGCTTTTCAGCTTTTCATTGATGATGAGGGAAGCCCGGTCGATGGAGCGCTGGAGGTCGGAAGCCTCCGCTTCCAAGACGATGGCGTTGTTCTGGGGGATGGTCTGGCGGTAGTTCAGAAATTCCCCCTCCAGCCGCCGGGCCACCAGCAGGGTGCCGCCGATCTCAAAGGTGACGTGGCGGTCGCCCTGGGTGACGGTCACCGGCTCATCGCTGTCAGCGCAGATCTTCTCCACCTCGTTGAGCGCCGCGCCTGGCACCACAAAGGACAGCTTGCCCCCTCTCTCCTGGCTGAGCAGCTTCTCCCGGCGCAGGGCCAGACGGTATCCGTCCACCGCCACCATGGTCAGCTCCTCTCCCTCCGCCTCGAACAGAGCGCCGGTGTGGATGGGGCGGCTCTCATTGTCGCTGACGGCGAAAATAGTCTGGCCGATCATAGCGCGCAGATCGCTTTGCGTGATGGTCAGGCCGGCGCCGTCGCTGACGGAGGGCAACTCGGGGAAGTCCTCGTCGCTGCTGCCCATAATGTCAAAGGAGGTGGGGCCGCACTGGATGTGGACGGAGCAAGAGGAGTCGGCGATAATGGACACCACATCGTCCGGCATACGGCGAAGGATCTCACCAAACAGCCGGGCGGACAGGACAATGGCGCCTTCCTCCGTCACGTCGGCGGGAATGCTGGTGATGATACCGGTCTCCAGATTGTAGCCGCTCAGGCGCAGGCCGTCCCGCTCCGCCTCGACGAGTACGCCCTCCAGCGCCTGGATAGAGCTTTTTGGGGCTACCACCCGGCCGGCAGTGGTGACAGCGGATTGCAGGATGGACTTTTCACAGGAAAATTTCATAAGAGATTCCTTTCTCCCTCCTCCGCAAGGAGAGGAAGGGTTTAAAATTCGTAGTAGTCCGTAGGGGGTGTGGGATGTGTGGAAAAGTCGGAAAGTGGTTGAAACGGCAGGCCTTTGAGTGTCCGCAGAGGGTTCCACAAAATCTGCACAGGTTGCGGATGGGGGAAATGCCGTTTTTATACTTGCACAGGCTTCCACACCACAGGCCGCAGAAATGTGGATATTCTTAATACGCCGAGTTCACCGCGTTGGTGATATCCCGAATGATCTCGCTCATCTCCGGTTTTTCCTTCATCATCTTTTCCACTCGGTTGATGGAATTGAGCACCGTGGAATGGTGGCGGCCGCCGAACTGCTGGCCAATCTCCGCCAGGGAGAGCTGAGTCATCTCCCGGATGATGTACATGGCCACGTTTCGGGCCGTGCTGATCTCCTTGTTCTGGCTCTGGCCGGTGACAGCGGAGGCGTCCAGCTCGTAGAACCGGGCCACCTCCTGGATGATGGTGTCCGCCGAGGGCAGGAAATTCTCCTTTGCCTTCAAAATATCCCGCACTGCCCGGATGGTGGTCTCGATATCCACCTGTTCACCCATCAGCTCCTGGAAGGCCATGATCTTGTTGACCACGCCCTCGATCTGCCGCACGTTGGAGGTGATGTTCTCCGCCACATAGGACAGCACCGGCTCGGGAAGGGAGATGCCCCGTTCCAGTGCCTTGTTCTTCAGCAGGGCTACACGGGTCTCGTAGTCCGGCGGCTGGATGTCTGCGGGCAGGCCCTGCTCAAATCGGGTACGCAGGCGCTGCTCCAGCCGAAGCATCTCATGGGGGGGCCGGTCGGAGGTGAATACGATCTGTTTTTTCTGCTCGTACAGGGTATTGAATGTGTGGAAGAGCTCCTCCTCGCTGGAGTCCTTGCCGGCGATGAACTGCACGTCGTCCATCAGGAACAGATCCACATTGCGGTATTTGTCCCGGAAGCCCTGCATATCAATGCCCCGGCGGAGATTGCCAATGAGCTCGTTGACAAAGTCCTCGCTCTGGATGTAGAGAATGCGGTAGCCGGGGTGGTTTTGACTCACCCGGTTGGCGATGGCGTGGAGCAGATGGGTCTTGCCCAGGCCGGACTGCCCATAAATGAAGAGAGGGTTATAGGCCCCGCCCGGCTCGTCCGCCACCTTCTGGGCGGCGGTAAAGGCGAATTTGTTGGTGGAACCCACCACAAACCGCTCAAAGGTGTACTTGTCCGCCTCCCCGCCGCTGGGGTTGGGAGCGGAGTTTTGGGCGGCGTAGACCTCGCGCTCCTCCGGAAGCAACAGGGCCACGTCCACATCGAAGGAGAACAGCTCCTTCAACGCCGCCTCCACTCCCGACTGAAAGCGGGTGCGGATAATGTTCCGCTTGAAATCGGTGGGGACGCACAGCACCAGCCGGGTGTCCTCCAGGGCCACAGCCTCCACGTCCCCAAACCAGGTGTCGATGGACACGGCGGTCATGCTGCCCTCCATCAGGTTTTTTACTTTTTCCCAGACGTCGGCGGCTGATCTCATGGGCGGAAGCCTCCTAATTTTGTAATGTCATAACTAATCAATTATACCAAAAAAGGAAATGATGTACAAGGGTTTTCCACAATTCTTTTATATAATAGTATGAGAAAACCCCACAGATTTTTGATTGAAACGGGCATAGGAAAAAGAAAACACAAGATGTTGTGTTGAACAGGAGAAAAAAGAATATTGCTGATTTTTTGTTGACAGGGCGAAAAAATAAAGGTATAATGCTTGATACGCGATTATGCGTCAATATTGCCAACCGCGCCTGAAAGGGCGTTGTGGAGGGCGGCCGCCAGCGGCCGCCACACTATACAGGAGGTGTTCCCGCATGAAGCGTACCTATCAGCCCAAGAAGCGTCAGCGTTCCAAGGTTCATGGCTTCCGTAAGCGCATGGCCACCAGCAACGGCCGCAAGGTTCTGGCCCGCCGCCGCGCGAAGGGCCGCGCCCGCCTGAGCCACTGATGGCGCACACATCGGGATAAACAATAGACCGGGGCGCGGGAGATTTCCCTCGCCCCTTGGCTCTTTTCCCGAGAAGCGCGACAATGTCCAACGGAGGTCGTATGAAAAAAACGGTGTCCTTGAAGGAAAACCACCTGTTCCGCAGAGCTTATAACAGGGGAAAAACCGCTGCCGACGGCCGCTTGGCCCTCTACGTCCGGCGCAACGGCCAAAAGAGCAACCGGCTGGGCCTCACCGTGTCCACCAAGGTGGGCTGCGCGGTGGTGCGCAACAGGATCCGCCGCCGCCTGCGGGAGATTTACCGCCTCAACGAGGATAAGCTTATATCCGGGGCGGACGTGGTGGTGGTGGCCCGCGTTCGGGCCGCAACCAGCCAATACCGCCAGTTGGAGAACTCCTTTTTAAAGCTGGCGGACAAGCTGGAGCTGCTGAAAAAGGAAGGGGTCAAATGAAACGGCTGCTGCTGGCCCTGATCCGCCGGTACCGCCGGGACGTCTCCCCAAACCGCCCGCCCTGCTGCCGGTTCATCCCCACCTGCTCCACCTACGCGCTGGAGGCGGTGGAGGTTCACGGCGCCGTCAAGGGCGGGGCGCTGGCCCTGTGGCGGATTATGCGCTGCCACCCCTTCCACCGGCAAAAGACCTTTATCTACGACCCCGTACCCCCGAAAAAAATCCGAAAATTGTAGGAGGCCAAACATGGATATTTGGCAGATACTCATGACGCCGTTCAGCTTGCTGCTGAAGCTGTTCTGTGAGGTGTTCAACAGCTACGGCATCGCCCTGTTCCTGTTTACGGTCGTGATCAAGATCATCCTCTTCCCCCTGAACCTGAAGGGCAAAAAGAGCATGATCAAGATGAACGTGGTCAACGAACAGATCAAAGAGATCCAGAAGCGCTGCGGCAACGACAAGGAGCGCTATAACCAGGAGGTTCAGAAGTTCTACACTGAGAACAACATCAACCCCATGGGCGGATGCGGCTGGTCTATGATCCCGCTGTTCATCCTGTGGCCGCTGTACGCCATCATCCGCCGCCCGCTGAAGTACATGATGAGCCTCACTGAGCAGGCCACCGCCGCCGTGGCCGATGCCGTGGGTATGACCGGCTTCACCGCCGGCGGCTCCAACGAGCTGATCCTGAGCTCCATGCTGGACGCCGAAAACCTGGGGACCGCCAAGGCCGCCGCCACAGCTGCGGGAGCGTCCGCCGCCGGGATGTTCGTCATCAACTTTGACTTTTTCGGCATTGACCTGTCCAAGGTGCCTACGTGGAAATTCTGGGAGGGCGGGATCACTTGGGGATCCCTGGGCCTGTTCTTGCTGCCGGTGATCTCGGCGGGATTGTCCGTGGTCACCATGCTGGTCACCCAGAGGACCAACCAGATGAATAAGGATCAGGCGCCCCCCAAGATGAATCTGTCCCTCATCCTGATGGGCCCCGTCATGTCGCTGTGGATCGGCTTCGCCCTCCCCGCCGGTATGTGTATCTACTGGATCGCCAATTCTGTGCTGGGTATGGTGCAGGAGATCATCTGCGGCCGTCTGCTCCGCAAGGACTACGAGGCCGCCCAGAAGGAGATGGAGGAGCAGGCGAAAAAGGCCAAGGAGGCCGAGAAGGAGCGCCGCCGCATCGCCGCTGAGAAGAAGGCCGCCGCCATCGCCGCCGGCAAGGATCCCAAGAAGCAGAAGCAGAAGAAAAAGCAGGAGCCGGGCGTGGACAAGTCCGCCAGCCGGGAGGGCCTGCGGGCCTACGCCCGGGGCCGCGCCTATGACCCCAACCGCTATCCCATCACCCCCTATTACGATCCCGACGGCCCCGCCAAGCCCGTGGAGGAGGAACCCAAGGAGCTGACGGAGGAGGAGAAGGAGATTCTCGCCGAATCCAACCGGTCGCTGCTCGACCAGGCGGAGGAGGCGGAGAAGGCCAGGAACCAGCAGGCCGCCGTTGAGCCCCCCGTGGAGGAGAGCGCTGACGACGGGGATTATGAGGAAGCCTACGCCGAGGACGGCGAAGAGCAGTAAACATCAGATTTCATAGTAAGGAGTGCAGTTTTGTGCTGAAATATATGGAATTTACCGCCAAGACGGAGGATGAGGCCATCGCCAAGGGGCTGGCCTATCTCGGTCTGGATCGGGACGACGTATCCGTTGAAATTTTGGATCGGGGTAAGACCGGCTTTTTGGGCATCGGCTCCGTCCCCGCCAAGGTGAAGCTCACCTATGAGGCTCCCGACGAGCCCAAGCCTGAACCTGTCCCCACAGCTCCTGTGGTGGAAAAGCCCGCCCCGGCCCCCAAGCCGGAGAGGCCCAACCTGCCCAAAACGGAGCGCCCCGCCCCCAAGGCCGAACCCAAGCCGGCCGTTCAGTCTAAGACTGTTCAGTCTCAGACTGCCGCCCCCAAGGGTGAGGGTGTGGACGACGACGTGGCCGCCGCCATCGTCAAGTTCCAGACCGGGCTGTTTGAGCACATGGGCGTGGAAGCCACGCCTGTGGTCACCAAGGAGGGCGACACCTATCAGGTGGTGCTGGAGGGCGAAAATATGGGCGCCCTCATCGGCCATCGGGGCGAGACCCTGGACGCTATCCAGCAGCTCACCGGCTACGCCGTCAATAAGGGCCGCAGCCACCGGGTGCGCATCCATGTGGACGCCGAGGGTTACCGCGCCCGCCGGGAGGAATCCCTCAACCGCCTGGCCCGCAAGACGGCGGGCAAAGTGGTCAAGTACCGCCGGAACATCACCCTGGAGGCCATGAACGCCTACGAGCGGCACGTGATCCACACCGCCCTTCAGGATTACCCCGGCGTGTCCACCTTCTCCACCGGCACCGAGCCCAACCGCCGCACGGTGGTGGCCTACGACCCCAGTAAGATGTAAGTTACTTTTTCTCGAGAGAAAAAGTAACCAAAAAGAGCTTTAAACTCGCACAAAAGTGTTTTTAAGCATAGGCTTTAATAAATTGTTTTAGCAGCCCAGTGCAATTGCATTGGGCTGTTTTATATTTACAAACGGGTCAAAATATCGTATGATAGGGAAAACGCTTTTGAGGTGATTTTATGGAAATCAGCGTATTGCGCTTGGGCCAGATCGGCACCAACTGCTATATTTTCCGCCAGGACGGCGGGTACAAGTGCGGCATTGTGGATCCCGGAGACCAGGGGGAACAGGTGGCCCAGTGGATGATCCAGAACGGGCTGGAGGCGGAGGCCGTCCTCCTCACCCACGGGCATTTCGACCACATCCTGGGCATTCCCGGACTGCGGGAGGAGTGGCCCGACCTGCCTGTCTACTGCCATCCCGCCGACATCGGGGAGGGCGAGACTACCCGGGTCTTTGGCCAGACCTTCCCCACCGTCCGCTCCTTTGGGGACGTCACCCCCTACAAGGAGGGGGACGTGGTGAACATTGCGGGCATTGATGTGGAAGTTTTGGAGACCCCGGGCCACACCCCCGGCTCGGTGACCCTGAGAGCGGAGGACGTGCTGTTCACCGGGGACACCCTGTTCGAGGGCTCCATGGGCCGCACCGACCTGCCTGGGGGCGACGAGGGGCAGATCATGAAGTCCCTGAAGCGGCTGGGCCAGCTGGAGGGGGATTACCGGGTGCTCCCCGGCCACGAGGGGCAGTCCACCCTGGAGCGGGAGCGCAAGAGCAACTACTGCCTCAAGGCGGCCATGAGGGGCTGAGATGAAGATCTGGTTCACGGAACACAATTGGCCCTGGAAGCCGGAGAGATACCGCTTTCCCACCGAGCAGATGCTGTTGACCCTGTTCCCGGGCGAAAGGCCGGAGTACCCGGACGTCATCCCAAAGGACTTGGGCGGGGAGCGGGGCGTTATGATCGCCCTGAGCCGGGGGGCAAAAAAGGCCAGCGTGAGCGTACTGGTGAAGCTGGATGGCCAGTATCGGAACGGCGTGGCGCGCTTTCCCTCGGAACAGCTGGACGAGCCGGACGAGGCGGTGTACCACACCGTCTCCCACGCGCTGAAGCAGGCGTTCTACCAGGCCGGAACCGCCCTGCTGGGCCATGAGCTGCCCTGGGGCTCCCTCACCGGGGTGCGGCCCGTCAAGCTGCCCACCCGCGCCATGCTGGCGGGGAAAACGGCGAAGCAGGCGGAGCGGGAGCTGCGAAAAGAATACCACGTGTCCGCGCCCCGGGCGGCGCTGGCGGTGGAGTGCGCCAAGGCGGCGCTGGACGTGAAGCGGGAGCTGGAGCCGGACGGCCTGGCCCTCTACATCGGTGTGCCCTTCTGCCCCACCCGGTGCGCCTACTGCTCCTTCATCTCCGCCGACGTGAAGCGGTCTCTGGCGTTGGTGGAGCCCTATGTGGAGGCGCTGTGCCGGGAGATCGAGCTGGCGGGCAATCTGCTCCGGGAGCGGGGGCTGCACATCGGCTCGGCGTATATGGGGGGCGGCACCCCCACTACCCTGTCGGCGGAACAGCTCCACAAAGTTTTATCCGCTGTGGAAAACTTTTTGCCCATGGAGCGCTGCTCCGAGTTCACTGTGGAAGCCGGAAGGCCGGATACCATCACCGCAAACAAGCTGGAGACGCTGAAGGCCCATGGCATTCACCGCATCTCCATCAATCCGCAGTCCATGGAGGACGGGGTATTGTGCGCCATGGGGCGGGCTCACACCGCCGCGCAGATTGTGGAAGCAATGGAGCTGGCGGGGCGGCACTTCGGCGGCATGGTGAACATGGATCTCATCGCCGGACTGCCCACGGATACCCTGGAGGGCTTTGGACGGACGCTGGAAAAGGTGCTGGACATGGATCCGGCCAATATCACCGTCCACACCCTGGCGCTGAAAAAGGGCTCCAAACTCATTGAGGAGGGCCCCACTGGGGCGAGCGGGGATCTGTGCGCCCCGGAAACAGTGGAGGCTATGCTGGAGGTGGCATCGGAGCGCCTGCGGAGGGCGGGATACGCGCCCTACTACCTCTACCGGCAGAAATATATGTCCGGCTCCTTTGAAAACGTGGGCTGGACAAAGCCGGGGGCGGTGTGCGCTTACAACATCGTGATGATGGAGGAGCTGCAGACCGTGCTGTCCCTGGGGGCCGGGGGGATCACCAAGCTGGTGGATTTAGGGGAGCGGAAGATTGTCCGGCTGAATAACCCAAAATACGCCAAAGAATATCTGGAGAACTGGGACAAGATCGCCGCCGCCAAACAAACCGCGGCGGACTTCCAGGCAGAGCTGGTTCGTCGGGACGGGGAAAGCGAAAATCCTTCGCTATAAAAGCCATTGTTTGCGGAAAAAAGGGTTGACATTTCTCAGAAAATGATGTATAGTAACTCTTGCCCCTGTCGGGGCGGCAACATGGCGGCGTAGCTCAGTTGGCTAGAGCACTCGGTTCATACCCGAGTTGTCACCGGTTCGAATCCAGTCGCCGCTACCATCCCGAAGAAGCGGCGATGCCGCTTCTTCGGGCTCCCGTTCTGATACCGCCCGCCTTGGGCATCCGCGGCCCGGTGGTCAAGCGGCTAAGACACCGCCCTTTCACGGCGGTAACACGGGTTCGATTCCCGTCCGGGTCACCAATATGGAGGCTTAGCTCAGCCGGTAGAGCGCTTGCTTCACACGCAAGAGGTCACAGATTCGAGTTCTGTAGTCTCCACCA
>JAAVHT010000022.1 GCA_014799565.1 Clostridiales bacterium | reverse complement strand
GTTCCAGGCGCTGGTCACAGACATAGTGTGATTTGCCCTTGCGAATCACGGCACATAGAGGCTGGTTCGTCAGACTGTTCTCCATCAGCATGTCGGACAGAAGCGGCAGGTATTCATTCTGCACAGCGTTCTGGAGGGCAATGCTGGAGGTGGAAATGGTAATGGGCTGGAACTTTTGCCTGCTGGCAACCCGGAAGCCGAGGAACACCGCTCCCGCCGTCAGGTAGGCATAGGTCTTGCCGATGCCGGTTCCGGCGTCACACAGGGCAATGGAACCGCCCAGCATGGCGTCCAGCATCAGGTGGCTGAGAGAGACCTGCTCGGGGCGCTCCGTCATACCCCGGGCAGGGAGCAGATTGTGAAAAATATGGTCGATCATATCATGGGAATTTTTCCTGTTATCGTTGGTGATCATCCGTGAATTTCCCCTTGAAGGCGGCTCCAGGATATAGACCCGGAGCCGCCTTGAATTGGTTATAGTTATCATTCTCACCGCATTCGCACTCGCCCCTCGGTGAGATTGGGAACAGTACAGGCCGGGTTCGGCGTGACCCGCGCGGGCGTGTACCAGGGATCTCTACTGATTTCAACCCCAGGACGAGCCCTGCGGCCTGGTTCTCAGGCCGGTCTAAGGCGTCTCATTGTAATCCCGGGCAGGGTCGGTGCTGGCGGCCTCGTCGCCGTGGGACTCATGTGAGGCCGCCCCGCGCAGGTGGCATTCTCGCTCGCCGCAGGGGGCTATTGCCCCCTGCGGGTCGTTGCGTGCGCTGCGGGACGCTCGTCTGTCCGGGTGGTTACCCGTACTGCTGGTGTGAAGTTGTCAAGGAACAGTAGCCTGTTGGCTATGTCCTATTGTAACGAGTGCTAATCTGCTTGTATGTAGAGTATTGTGCACAAACGTGCATGGGATGCACATTTAATTAAAGGATTTCCTTAATTTTCCTCAAATGATTGACTAATTTTTCGATTTCCTCCTTCAACAATAATTTTTCTGTGTCTGCAAACAGAGTCCTACTGTATTCACCCAAAATCAAATAATCCAATGAGACTTCAAACAACATGGAAAGTTGTACGAACAAATCAACAGAGCACCCACTTTTACCAGCCTCAATGCGGCTATAAAAGCTTCTGTCGATATTCAATACTTCTGCGACCTGCTCTTGGGTAAGACCATTTTTGATACGGAGCTGCTGGATGCGCTTTCCGCTTTGTTTCATGTCATAATTCATATGTGTAGGCTCCAATCTCAGAATTTGTGTTGCGCGGGTGAGATTGGATGTCACGGGTACCTTGCTATGTATGGATTCCACTGGGCGAGAATAGGCGGCCAATGACATAAAGTCCATTTCCCGACCGAATATGAACATTTTGTAAATTGTTCTGGTGTTTTCTGCCTGTTTAGATAAAACCTGCCCAAGTCAGTTAAATAATTCGACAGCCTATCCCAGCATCCTCTAAAATTTGATAGGGGGTGTTGGAATAAGCTGTCGAATAAAAAACAAGGTGCAGGCAACCTTGCGGCTGCCTGCACCTTACTGGGTAGATTTAATAGTGGAAAATGCCAACACCATCTAATGGCCTTCACGTCCTTGAAACAGGTTATCTGCTTCCAAAGCCGCTGATACGCTTTTTACAGCAACTCGAAGTACCGGGCGGCGTTGTTGTAGCAGATGCCCTCCACGATCTTCTTGAGGGACGCGTCGTGGTTGGGGTACTCGCCATTCTCCACCCAATTGCCGATCAGGTTGCACAGGATGCGGCGGAAGTAGTCATGCCGGGCGTAGGAGAGGAAGGAGCGGGAGTCGGTGAGCATCCCCACGAAGTTGCCCAGCAGCCCCAGGTTGGCCAGCGACTTCATCTGGGCCTCCATGCCGGACTTGGTGTCGTTGAACCACCAGGCGGAGCCGTGCTGGATCTTGCCGGGGATCTCGTCGGACTGGAAGCAGCCCAGCATGGTCCCCAGCTGCTCGTTGTCGGCGGGGTTCAGGGAGTACAGGATGGTCTTGGGGCACTGACCCTCGGCATCCAGGGCGGACAGCAGCCGGGCGATGTCCCCGCCGCAGGTGTTCTGGGCGATCATGTCGAAGCCGGTGTCCGGGCCCATCTTGGCGAACATCCGCTCGTTCATGTTGCGCAGGCAGGAGTAGTGCAGCTGCATGGCGATGTCCAGGCGGTGGTACTCCCGGCCCAGGTGGAGCAGGATGGCGGTCTGATAGCGCTCGGCCTCCTTGACACTCACCTCTTCGCCCGCCATGGCCTTCTGGAACGCCTCATTGGCCTTCTTGGGGGAGGAGGGACGGAAGGGGATATAGTCCAGGCCGTGGTCGCTGGCCCGGCAGCCCAGCTTCTTGAAGAACTCCAGCCGCTGGGTCAGGGCGGCGCACACGTCCTCCACGCTCTCCAGTTTGTCCTTGCCCACGCTGGCGGCCAGCTTGCCGATATACTCCACGAAGCCGGCCTTGCTGATGTTGATGGCCTTGTCCGGGCGGAAGGAGGGGCACACCTTGACAGAGATGGTGGGGTCGGCGGCGATCTTCTCGTGCCACTCCAGGGTGTCGATGGGGTCGTCGGTGGTGCCGATCATGGCCACGTTGGCCTTCTTGATGATGCCCCGGGCGGTGAGGTCGGGATCGTGGCGCAGCTTTTCATTGCAGAAGTCCCAGCACTCCTGGGCGGTCTCCGGGGTGAGGGGCTTGTCATAGCCAAAGAACTGCCGCAGCTCCAGGTTGCACCAGTGGTACATAGGGTTGCCGATGGCCATTTCCAGGGTCTCGGCGAACTTGAGGAACCGCTCGAAGGCGAGCTTGGAGCCGGACACATAGTCCTCGCTCACCCCGTTGGAGCGCATCAGGCGCCACTTGTAGTGGTCGCCGAAGTAGGTGCCGTCCGGGTTCTCGCCGCCCAGCCACACCTCGACCAGGTTGTCAAACCGCCTGTCCTCGTAGATCTCCTTGGGGGAGATGTGGCAGTGGTAGTCCACCAGGGGCAGGCTGGCGGCGTAGTCGTGGTAGAGGTGCCTGGCGGTGTCGGTAACCAGCAGAAAATCCTTATCCATAAACTGTTTCATACCGCCGCTCTCCTCAGCGCTGGATGCGGCCGGAGCCGTCGCCGCCGACCAGCTTTTCCACCTCGGAGACGGTGACCATATTGTAATCGCCTTCGATGGAGTGCTTCAGGGCGGAGGCCGCCACGGCGAACTCCACCGCGCCCTGGGTGCTGTAGCCGTTCAGCAGGGCGTAGATCAGCCCACCGCCGAAGCTGTCGCCGCCGCCCACGCGGTCGATGATGTGCAGCTCGTACTTCTTGGAGAAGCAGTACTCGCCGGAGGCCACGTCGTACAGCATGGCGGACCAGCCGTTGTCAAAGGCAGAGTGGCTCTCCCGCAGAGTGATGGCAACCTTCTCAAAGCCGAACTTGTCCGCCAGCTGCTTGGCCACGGACTTGTAGCCCTCCCGGTTGATCTCGCCGGCGTAGATGTCGGTGGCTTCGGCCTCGATGCCGAACACGTCCTTGGCGTCCTCCTCGTTGGAGATGCACACGTCCACGTACTGGCACAGGTCGGTCATGGCGGCACGGGCCTGCTCACGGGTCCACAGCTTGCCGCGGTAGTTCAGGTCGCAGGAGATCTTCACGTTGTGGGCTTTCGCCGCCTTACAGGCTTCCTTGCAGATCTCCACCACATTGGGGCCCAGAGCCGGGGTGATGCCGGTGAAGTGGAACCAGTCCACGCCCTCGAAGATGGTGTCCCAGTCGAAGTCAGCGGTGGTGGCCTCCTGGATGGCGGAGTGGGCACGGTCATAGATGCACACGGAGCCCCGCTGGGAGGCGCCCTTTTCATTAAAATAGATGCCCACACGGTCGCCGCCGCGGACAATCTTGCTGGTGTCCACGCCGTAGCGCCGCAGAGAGTTCACCGCCGCCTGCCCGATGGCGTGGGCGGGCAGCTTGGTGACATAGACAGCGTCCAGGCCGTAGTTGGCCAGGGAGACGGCCACGTTGGCCTCGCCGCCGCCGAAGGTGAATTCCAGGTGGTCGGCCTGGACAAAGCGCTCGTAGTTGTAGGGCTGGAGCCGGATCATGATCTCGCCGAACGTCACTACCTTAGCCATTGCTGCGGGCCTCCTTCACGATTTCAACAGATTTCCTGCACAGCTCAGTGATCTCATCCCACTTCTGGCCGTCGATCAGGTTGGCGGTCACCATGTAAGACCCGCCGCAGGCGGCGATGACGGGGGCGGACAGGTACTCCTTCAGGTTCTTCAGGGAGATGCCGCCGGTAGGCATGACCTTGAACTGGGGGAAGGGGGCGCTCATGGCCTTGATCTTGGCAAGACCGCCGGACTGCTCGGCAGGGAAGAACTTGATGAGCTCCAGGCCGAACTTCAGCGCCGCGTGGTAGTCGGTGGGGGTGGTGCAGCCGGGGTAGACGGGGATATTTTTCTCCTGGCAGTAGGCCACGATCTCCGGGTCGAAGCCGGGGGTGACGATGAACTGGCCGCCCGCCGCAATGGTGACGTCCACATGGGCGGTGGTGGTGACGGTGCCCGCGCCTACGATCATCTCGGGGCAGGTTTCTTTCATCAGCTTGATGGCCTTATCCGCGCCCGCGGCCCGGAAGGTGACCTCCGCCACCGGCACGCCGCCGGCGCACAGGGCGCGGGCCAGGGGGGCGGCGTCCCGCTCCGGGTTGTTCAGCTTGATGACCGGCACCACGCCGATATTGGAAATCTTCTGGTTCAATTCGTTCATAATAACCTCCCGTTACACGCCGGAGTAAGCGGCAAAGCCCGCATCGATGGGCAGCACCACGCCAGTGATGGCGGAGGCGGCCTTGTCGTCGCACAGGAAGAACACGCCGCCCAGCAGCTCCTCGCTGTCCACGAAGCGCCCCATGGGGGTGCCATTGAGGATCTTGGCGGAGCGGGCTGTGGGAGTGCCGTCCGGGTTGAACAGCAGCGCTCGGTTCTGGTTGGACACCAGGAAGCCCGGAGCTATGGCGTTGCAGCGGATGCCGGACTTGGCGAAGTGGGTGGCCAGCCACTGGGTGAAGTTGCTGATGGCGGCCTTGGCCCCGGAATAGGCGGGAATCTTGGTCAGCGGGATATAGGCGTTCATGGATGAGATGTTCAGGATACAGCCGTTCTTGCGCTCCACCATGTCTTTAGCGAAGGCCTGGGTGGGTAGCAGGGTGCCCTGGAAGTTCAGCTTGAACACGAAGTCCACACCGCCCGCGTCCAGGTCGAAGAAGCCCTTCTGGCCGCCCTGGTACTCATGCTGGTACTCGTTGTCGGTGGTGGCCCGGGGGTTGTTGCCGCCCGCGCCGTTCACCAGGATGTCGCAGGGGCCCAGATCCTTCAGCACCTGCTGGTGGACGGCCTCCAGGGCCTCCGGCTCCAGCACGTTGGCCTTGTAGCCCTCGCAGATGAAGCCCTCGGCCTTGCACTCATCGGCCAGCTTCTTCACGGCTTCCTCGTTCAGGTCCAGGGCCGCCACTTTCGCGCCCGCCTGGGCAAAGGCCCGGGCCATGGTGCCGCACAGCACGCCGCCCGCGCCGGTGACGACGACGACTTTCCCGGTAAAATCAACATTCAAAGGCAGGTCAAGCATAATTTATTCCTCCAAATTATTTATTTTGGCGTTCCCGCCCCGGATGGAGCGGGAACAAAATCATTTNCCNTCCAGNTTNTCCAGCATNTCCCACACGCCCAGCATNTACATGATGCCCANGGCGCGGTCNTACAGGCCGTAGCCGGGGCGCNCNGTGCCGGGNCCCTCGNTCCACAGGTGNCGNCCGTGGTCGGGACGGATGTAGCCGTNAAAGCCGCAGTCNTGNTANGCNTTCAANATGTCNANNATGCCNGTGTCGCCGTCGCAGTCCCGGTGGNNNGCCTCGGAGAAGTCGCCGTTCTCGAAGTGCTTCACGTTGCGGATGTGGGCNAAGGCNATGCGGTCNCAGTGCTTGCGCACNATNNNCGCCACGTTGTTCTCCGGGTTGGCGTTCAGGCTGCCGGAGCACAGGGTCANNCAGTTGTANGGGNCGTCCACCATGGACAGGAANCGGTCNATGGACGGNNCGTCCACCAGCAGNCGGGGCAGGCCNAAGATATCCCAGGGGGGNTCGTCCATGTGGATGGCCATCTTGATATCGCACTCCCNGCAGGTGGGCATGATGGCCTCCAGGAAGTACTTCAGGTTGTCCCACAGCTTCTCCTTGGTGNCGGGCTTATACTTCTCAAACAGCTCNTCNANCTTGGCCATCCGCTCCGGCTCCCAGCCGGGGAAGGTCATGTTGTANTTCTCGGTGAAGGACATGACGTANTCCGCCATCTCCTTGGGNTCNTCNTGNATCTTGNNNGCCTCGTAGTACANNGCGGTGGANCCATCNCCCACGGGNNGGAACAGGTCGGTGCGGGTCCAGTCNAACACCGGCATNAAGTTGTAGCANATCACCTTNACGCCGAACCGNGNCANNTTNTTGATGGTCTGCTTGTANTTCTCAATNTACTGATCCCNGGTNGGCAGGCCNATCTTGATGTCGTCGTGGACNTTNACGCTCTCCACCACNTCCATNTTNAAGCCNTANNNNTNNAGNTGCTNCTNGACNNCGGCGATNTCNNCNNNCTNCCANACCTCGCCGGGCATTTTGTNGTGNAGNGCCCAGACNATGCCCTCNACNCCGGGAATCTGCTTGATGTCGGACAGCTTGATCTGGTCGTTGCNCTCGCCATACCAGCGCCATGTCATTTTCATTTACTGTTCCTCCAATTGTCTTTTCAGTACTTTTTGCCCTAGCTGTGGTAGACCCNTGGGTCGTGTTTACGGAAATATCATCATCTCTCTTGTTTGGCAAAAGGAGCAAGAAAACCTGCTCACGATCATTGCCGCTATCTTGTTTTCCTAATATGGCTTTTCACTGAAGNTGTTCTGCTGGACGCACCATTTTGANCAATTTCCCCGGTCTCTTGTAATCAGGATGTTTTCCTATTGCTTCACTTGCACCAGATATTCCCCTGTACCCTTTTCGGCATACCGATCTCCAGCTTCGGCAAAAAAATACGTCCCGTCCAGCCGAATAGTACAAGCAACGGTCTCAGGACAAGTGACCTTAAGCAGGATGGATCCGCCATTACGTCTCCAGCTCACGCACACCTCACCGGCCGGCAGACGATGTCTTGCCTCGGCGTGATCAAGCCCATTGAGGAAGCATGGCCGTANTTCCACGGTGTGATNGTTGACNATCCGCAGGCCNCCGGGATACCGCAGATACCAATGGANCACNTCGCCCAGAAAATGATGATTNTGNGANACGANCCGCCGNCTTTCATNGGGNAGGATNTGCTCGGGGAGNGTNGTNTCGCCCNGGNGGGCAAAGTANCCNTAGGANGGNTANTCCGGNCCNNNNATCATNCGATANGCCAGNTCCGCCTCNCCGTACTGGGNCAGCACATGAAACAGCACCCGCATCCCCAAAAAACCGCAGGTTACCCGATAGCNATCCCGCCGCAGGATGCGCAAAAGCTGGCGGAACGCCTGCNGCTTTTCNCCCGGCTCAAANACATCGTAGAATATCCCCATNGCCTGGGCNGTCTGNCAGTCNCTTTTGATCAGCATNTCNNNGCNNTCNAGNTANACCTNCCGCAGTGACNGNNGCAGCTGNGCGCCCANCNNNCGGGCAAACGCCTCGTGCAGCGGCANNTCCACCNCCGCAAACATNTCCGCNGCATCCCGGCAGCACTGNTACACCATCACGCTGTCGGTAAATCCAAGGGGNGCCTGATATCCNCGGGTCGTGCGATCCACCGGCGCCCAGTCGCCCAACCCTACCGCAATGATCCCTTGCTCATTGCGCCTGCGGGAGATGTATTCCAGGTATCTCAGCATCGCATGGGCGTTTTCCCGGATGACGGCAGTCTCGCCGCGATACTTGTAGATCATGTAGGGCAGCTCAAAAAGCACCCGGTCCCAGGCAGGCCCGCTGCCCCAGTCATATCCCCAGCTCCCGGTGGGTACGATGCCGGGCAATCTCCCAGAAAGCTCCTGCGCCGCACGGATATTGTACAGCCATTCGCGCCAGCTGTTTTCTACACCCATGGTCAGGATCATGTGTTCCGCTGAGACCTGCGCATCACCGGTCCAGCCGTTTTTCTCCCGATGCGGNCAGTCNGTGGGNAANTAGTAGAAGTTGGACCAGTCGCTGCGGGAGACCATNCGGCANATCGCGTTTGANGTCTCATCCGAGCAGTNAAAACNNCCGCGCACCGNAAGANCCGAATGCANAACCAGAAATGTCAGCAGTTCCGGAACNGCCTGAGCCTCCTCAATGCCGGAAATGTAGAGATAGCGGAACCCATGATAGGTGAACATGGGCTCAAATACTTCTTCCTGCTCGCTGCCGACGATATAGATGTCCCGCTGTGCNTATCCATCGGGATAAAAGTTGATGTTGTTATAGTCCACAGCGCCATCCAGAAGNTGCTCGGCACATTGGATGTCGATGCGCTGGCCAGGCCTGCCCTTGATGCGCAGGCGGTAAATGCCCGCGTTGTTTTCCCCGAAGTCATAGAGATAACCGCCCTCCCGCTCGGGGGGCGGTTCCTGTGTGCCGCGGGCAGCATCCCCTTCCAGAACATCCTGCCGGGGCATGTAGGGTGCCAGCCGGCCTCTGGTGATGCGCACCGGCACCAGTTCTTTCGCGAGGGTCACCGNCTCCGCCGTGCACAGCCGGGGCANACCCCGGGNCGGNTCGGCCAAAAGGGGCTCGTGCCAGCGCTCGTCCTCCACAAANCCNGGNTNGG
Source organism: Clostridiales bacterium (assembly GCA_014799565.1). Taxonomy (GTDB): domain Bacteria; phylum Bacillota; class Clostridia; order Oscillospirales; family Oscillospiraceae; genus Enterenecus. Next base: position 25,245 of record JAAVHT010000022.1, on the reverse strand, counting down.
TCCATCCCTGTGGNTCCTCTCGCNTATCANAGAATACGCCNGAGCGCAGATCGTTGAACCAGACCGGCCCCTTNGCACAGTGAAAATCCGNGGCNGAGAANCTCTGNGTTTGNCCATTCTGTGTCAGGCNGATCCGCAGGGCCAGCTTGGGCGCGGCGTTGAAGGGATTGTCCGCNAAATCCCATACATGGGTNTTNCTGTTGAGAAAACCGTCNCCCAGCATNATGCCAATGACGTTTTCTCCCGCACGAAGATAGGGNGAAANCTGATACCNGTCGTAATAGACGAAGTGATCCGGNTTTGCGATNTAGGGGGCGAGAAAGCCCTTGGTNATTTTCGTTCCATTGACAAACAGGTCATAAAANCCGAGCCCGGCAATGAGAANNTCGCACNGNCNCTCTCCCTCCGGCANANNNAANGCNTTNCGGAACAGCGGGGCGGCAANNTGNNCNTGATAGGTNGANCGCTCCCTGCACTCACAGACAAACTGATTCGGAACATCCATCGTGACCCCTCCCTGTTCGTTNGGCCGCAGCCNNTATGAGTTCCGCGTTCAGACCAAATTGGCCGCGCCCAGCGTGCCTGCTTTTCGACCCAGGATTCCCGCTTTGATGANCGGCATGGAGGAGTGTTCCCCTCCGAAGGATTTGCTCTGAACACTCTCTTTCAATGGCTCCAGCCANGTCTCGCCGAACGCGGCCAGATTTCCGCCGATCACCACAGTCTTGGGATGGAGGATATTGACCAGGTTCACNACGCCGGTACCCAGACGGCGGATGTAGCTGTCAGCCAGCTCCTTTGCCTGTTCATCCCCTTCGCTGGCGGCTTTCCAGAGATCCTCCCACTCCATGGAGCGTCCCAGCTTTTTCGCCGTCTCCTTCCGCANCGCTGTGCCGGAAACATAGGCCTCCCAACAGCCCCTTCGTCCGCAGGAGCATGGCCGCCCGCCGTCCTCAATAACCATGTGGCCGAACTCGGCCCCGTCATACAGCTGCCCGCTGTGTACCAGGCCGCTGCCAACGCCCCGGCCCACTGTGAGTAGCAGGACGTCATCGCTGCCCTTGGCGGCCCCGGCGGCAATCTCGCCCAGCACCGCGCAGTCGGCGTTATTTGCCACATGGATAGGGATGGGAAGCTGCTCCGCCAGCAGTTCGGCCACCGGAACGTTTTTCCAGCCGATGTTATTGGAGTACTTCACCATGCCGCCGTCCACGATCCCGGCCACACCCACGCCTACATTGGCGCACAGGTCCAGATCAATATGGTTTTCCTCCAGCAGCGTGAGCACCATNTCCCCAGCGTCCCGGATGGCCTGCTCCGGCGATTCCGCGTTGAACGGCAGCTCCCGNTAGGCCNCAAGCTGCTGCTCCGCNTCCACCAGGCCGACCTTGGTGTACCGCCCGCCAATGTCNATCCCGGCCCGCACCATGCCNGTCTTNTCCCGNATNGTGGTNATCAAGGCGTCGCAGCTGCCNTCNACGGTGTAGACGCCGCTGCCGGCGGGGAGGAAGAAGCTGTCCCCCTTTTGGTAGGCAACCGTCTCACCATCACAGAGGATGCTTCCGCTTCCGTTCATGATTAAAATACTGACAAAGGATCCCTCACCGACGACACCCTCCACCTTGCGCATGACGCTGCCATCCAGGTTCAGCTTGTCCACGGTGAAATAGTCGCAGTCGGCCACATGAGGATAGCTTTTGCCGCTGCGCAGGATGGGCACCCGATTTGTCACCGCCAGGGCTTTCTCGATATGCAGATCCCGTTTCTTCCCGTCTTTGCCAACCCGGCCGTAGTCGTAGACCCGGTAGGTCACATTGGAATTCTGCTGAATTTCGGCAATGAGAATGCCTGCGCCGATGGCGTGGATGGTGCCCGACTCAATAAAGAGCACGTCTCCCTTCTGGACGGGAACGGCATTCAGCACATCCAGAAGGGTATCCTCTTGGATGCGCCGGGCAAATTCCTCCCGGCTAACCTCACGCTTGAAACCGTAGTACAGAAATGCGTTAGGGCCCGCGTCCATCACATACCACATCTCGGTTTTGCCGTACTGGTGCTCCTGAGAGAGGGCATAGCGGTTGCCTGGGTGAACCTGTACTGAGAGATTCTGATTGGCGTCGATGAACTTAACCAGAATGGGGAAGTCCCGGAAACGGCGGCAGTGGGTTCCCAACACTTGATTTCCGCTTGCCTGGATGTACTCGGCCAGCGTTTTCCCCTGGCTGGGTCCATTGACGATGACAGAGGGGCCGTCCGGGTGGCAGGACAGTACCCACGCCTCGGCCAGAATGTCCTTGTCACAGGGGATGCCGTACTCGTCCGCCAGTCTGCGCCCGCCCCAGATGTAGTCCTTGCAGCAGGGTTTCAACTTCAAAATACTCAACGATGTCACCTCGAACGATCAGGTTTGACCAGAGCGTCAGCCGCCCCGGCAAGCTGCTCCAGGGCGGTAAGAGCGTCCGCCTCGCTCCCTCCCTTAGCAGACAGGTACAGCTTCAGCTTGGGTTCGGTGCCGGAGGGTCGCACGATCAGCTTGGCCTCCCCGCTGAGCCGGAACTCCAGCACGTCGGCGGGGATGAGGCCGGCCCCGCCGTCCAGATAGTCCACAAGGCCGGTAACAGCCCGTCCGGCGATCTCCCGGGGCGCGTCGGTTCGAAGGGATCGCATCAAGTCCTCCATGGACTTCATACCGTCCTGGCCCTCGAAAGCCGCGCTGATCAGGCCGTTGCGGTAATAGCCGAACTTCTCATACAGAGCGTTGACGGCGTCCAGCAAGGTCATCCCCTGTCCGGCATACCAGGCCGCGCACTCACAGGCCAGCATGACGGCATTCACCGCATCCTTGTCCCGGACGTGGGCCCCGGACAGGTAGCCGTAGCTCTCTTCAAAGCCAAAAATGTACCGCTCTCTATGGCCCTCGGCCTCCAGCAGGCCAATCTGCTCGCCGATGTACTTGAAACCGGTGAGGGTGCGGCGCAGCTCCACGCCGTAATGTGCCGCCACCGGCGCAGCCATGTCGGTGGAAACAATGGTGGTGACAGCCACCGGATCACGGGGCATGGTACCCTGCATGATACGGGTGCGGCAGATGTAGTCCAGCAGCAGAACGCCCATCTCATTGCCGGAGATCAGGCGGTAGCCGCCCTTGCCGTCGGGAACCGCCGCACCCATACGGTCGCAGTCCGGGTCGGTGCCCAGGAGCAGGTCGGGATGGACCTCATCGCACAGCCGCAGACCTTCCTCCATGGCCTCCTGGATCTCAGGGTTGGGATAGGGGCAGGTGGGGAAGTTCCCATCCGGCTTTTCCTGCGTAGGGACCACGGTCAGATCCTTCACACCCATTTTCGCCAACAGCTTTCTCACGCACTCCAGCCCAGAGCCGTTGAGCGGAGTATAGACCAGCTTCAGCTTGGACACGTCGTTACCTGGGCGCAGGGCCAACACAGCGTCCACGAAATCGTCTACGCATTTGTCGTCGATATAGCGGATGGTTCCGGCTTCACGGGCAAGTTCGAAGTCAATCAAGTTCACGCCGTCAAAGCAGTCTGTCTTTTTGATGGCGGCCAGCACCTTGCTTGCCGCCTCCGGGGTAATCTGGCAGCCGTCCGCGCCATAAACTTTGTAGCCGTTGTACTTGGCGGGATTGTGACTGGCTGTGACACACACGCCCGCCCCGCAGCCATAATATCGCACCGCCCAGCTCAGCGCCGGCGTGGGCTCCAGCCGGGGGTAAAGGTAGACAGTGATCCCGTTGGCGGCCAGCACCCGGGCGGTCTCCTGGGCAAAGAGCTCGCCTTTGATGCGGCTGTCGTAGGCGATGGCCGCGGATTTGGGCAGATCGGAAGCGTTGAGATAGTCCGCCAGCCCTTGGGTAGCCCGGCGAACGGTGTAGATGTTCATACGGTTGGTGCCCGCGCCGATGACGCCGCGCAGCCCGCCCGTGCCGAAGGCCAAGTCGCGGTAAAAGCAGTCGGACACCGCCTCCGGGTCTGCTTTCACTTCATTGAGTTCCGCGATGAGATCGGGATCATCCCCTGCCTGAGTCAGCCAACGGTCTAATTGCGCCTGATAGTCCATGAGACGATCCTCCTATATCTCAGTATCCTGAGCGGCTGCCGATACGGTGCGCCGCTCCTTTTGCAAGGCATCCATGCGTTCCTCAATCCGAAAGCCCTTTTCGATCCCGGGATAAATCAGAAACAATGCCAGCAGAAATGGCACCCAGAAGTTGGTGACAAGCAGAAGCGGCAGGGCCGTGTCCAGGTGCTCCAGCATCAGTACCCAATATGCCGCCTGCACCGCCAGAGCTGCTATGCTGCGGGGCAGCTGCCCCAGGAACAGCAGCGCGGCGTTTTTGACCAGCGTACCAAAAGGAAGCTCCATCAGGGCTATCTGCGGCCAGACATAGATAGAGAAGCCCAACGCCAGCAGCACGCCCATCAGCATTACGATCTGTGTCCCAGCGCCCAGGGCCAGCGTTTCAGTATGGAAGAACAGAAACAGCTCCGCGCTGAAGAACAGTCCACCAACCGCACCGGGCAGCAGGGCGCTCTTTGCGTTGCGCTTCCATGCCCAGCGATAGGTATCCCACCAAAGGCTCGTTTTGTCCCGCAGGCCGCGCAACACCGTATCCGCCATGCCGCACAGCTCCGGCCCGGCGATCATCCCACCCACGGCGCCAAAAATCAATGCGGCGGGCAGATCATGGATCGAGACAGACAGCCCCACCCCTATGGCAAAGGGCAGAACTCCCGCCAGTGCCAGAAGGCCGGCTGTAAAAAGGCGCCAGAAATCACGGCGCACAAGTTCTCCCAGGCGGGCAAAGCCTGTTTTGGCTGGTTCCTCGGCCATCGACTCGGGGACGGGGGCGTTGAAAAAGAATGACATCCTGTTCACTCCAATCGGGTTTTCTGCCTATGTCAGGGGCAGAGAGGTTTGCACAGGGCCAGCAGGTCATCCAGCTTTGCGGTGGCCATGCACTCCACGGTGTCGCTGGCCCCGTAGTAGATCTTGACCGTGCCGTCGTCCTCCGGGATCAGGCCGCCGGGGAAGATCACGTTGGTGCGGAAGCCCTCATCGGCCTCCCACTTCGTCTCCGGGGCCAGGAGGGGTTCACGGCTGAGCCCCACGATCTTGGAGGGGTCCTCCAGATCCAGTAGCATGATCCCGGCGCAGTACCGCTTCTGCCACTTCTCCTCCCAGCCGTTTTTACCCCTGCTCCGATCAATGTCCACGGTGTGGAACAGGGTGAGCCAGCCTTTTTCCGTCCGGATGGGGGGCGCGCCCGGGCCCACCTTGTCGTTGGCGAAGGGCACGTCCTCCACTGCCAGCAGCAGCCTGCTGTCTCCCCAGTATTTCAGGTCGTAGGAATAGGAGATCCACATATCGAAGCGATCCACCCCGCCCCGGGAGTACACCGGGAAGGGCCGCTCCAGACGCACATAGCGGCCGCCTACCTTTTCCGGCAGCAGTACCATGTTGCGGTTGTCCGGCACAGACAGGCTCTGCACCTCGATGGTCTCAAAGTCCCGGGTGATGGCGATGCCGCCCCGCAGGCCGTGGTTCGTATCCACCGCGAAACACAGGTGGACCACGTCGTCAATGACAGTGAGCCGGGGGTCGTACACCTTGGTCACGTCCGGGTCACCGATGTCGTCGATGGTGATGAAGGGCTTTTCCCGCACGTTCCAGTGGACGCCGTCCGCGCTGAAGGCCAGACCGATGACACAGTGAGCGAAAGCCCCCACGCCGTCGAAGCCGTAGTCATTGCGGAAGGCGCAGACATACTGGCCGTGGTATTTGATGACACCGCAGTTGAAAATGCAGTCGGCCTTGTATGGGATATCCTGCTTGCTCAGCACCGGCGCACCGCCCTGATAGCGATGCACAACCGGACTTGATTTCAATTCTGGCAGCATTTTTGCCATGATGGGTCATTCTCCTTTTTGGGGATGCTCCGCTGGAGCGCCGGCACGGCACTCGGTGGGCGTGCATCCGAAATATTTTTTGAAGCAACTGGCGAAATAGCGGGCGTTGCTGTAGCCCGTTTCCTCCGCCACCTTCTGGATCTGCAGGCCAGATTCCACCAGCAGGCTTCGGGCGGTCTCCATGCGGCGGCGGATGAGGTATTCCATGAAGCTCTCTCCGGTCTTTTGCTTGAAGAGCTGCCGGATATAGTTGGAGCTGAAATAGAGCTGGCTGGCGGCGCTCTCCAGGCTGAAATTTTCGTTGGACAGATTCTTTTCGATCATGTCTTTCAAGGTGTAGATCAGCTTGGCGCTGTGCTCCGTGTTGATGCTGCGGAAGGGCGCGCAGGCATCCCGGACGTACCGTTCCAGCACGGCGGCGGCCTCCCGCAGGCTACTTTGAGTGAAGTGGTGCTTAAGGTAGTCCAGCACAATGGCGTCCTCAGACACTTTACCGTTGTTGGCTTTGCTCACGACCTCGGAGATGGAGAACACCAGCCGCACCAGAGAGATGCTGACGAACTCGGCATTGTGTAGGCACAGCCCCGCGTAATGATCCATGATCTGACCCAGGCAGATCACCGCCCGCTCCTCGTCGGCGGAGAGGATCAGCCGCAGCAGGCGATTTTCCAGCTCTATGGGCCGTTCCAGCGCGGAAGGGGACAGCTGCCCCGCCTGGACGTCGTAGCGGATCATCTGCTCGTCTTCGGTAAGCCTGCTCTTCCACACCGCGTCCGCCTCCCGGTAGGAGGCGACGATCTCACCAATGCTGTGGTAGATGTTCCCGATGGAACACCACAGGCGGGTGCTGAAATGGGTGGACAGGCTGTGGGTGATGCGGCCCACGCCAGACTCAATGTCCTTGTAAAATTCGATCTCGCTTTCGGCCCTGCTGCCCAATAGCAGCACCGTGGTCTTGTCATTGAGCAGGGCCACATAGACCACGGTCTGGGAGGAGAAGTAGTTTTCCAGTGTCAGCTCCAGAAGGTGATCCACAGCGGGCCGCACACGGGCCAGGCAGACACAGAACATGGCCTGGTCCAGGTCTACCCCCACCTCCGTCCCCTGTCGGATCAGGCTTTCCGGCGTGTCCGCCAGCTTTCCGGTGACCAGACGGAGCAGGAAACGGCAGCGCCGCTCCTCCCGGCCGGAATCCACCGCCTGCTGGAGCTGCTGCATGTCCTCTGCCAGAACCTTACGCTTTTCGATCTGAGCGCCCATTTTGGTGAGCACCGCATGGAGCTCGTCGGGCAGGAAGGGCTTGAGCAGGTAGTCATTGACGCCCAGGGCGATAGCGGTTTTCGCGTAGGAAAACTCGCTGTAACCGCTGATCACCAGGGTCTCCAGCTCCAGATTCATCTCCTGAATTTGGCGCAGCAGGTCCAGCCCATTGAGTTTGGGCATATTGATGTCGGTGATGAAAATATCCGGGCGCAGCTCTTCCACCAGCTGGGCTGCTCTCAGGCCGTCGTAGGCCTTGCCCACCACCTCATAGCCCTCCATGCGGTTGACGGATTTTTCCAGCAGGTTGCAGAAGCCCCGCTCGTCGTCCGCGATCACGACACGGTATGCGATAGGTCCTCACCCTCTTCCATGATCTGTGCCGGGATGACCAATGTGGAACGGGTCCCGACGTTCTCCACGCTCTCCAGCATGAGACCGTATTCCATTCCATAGTAGAGTTTGACGCGCTGATTCACGTTGAAAATGCCGTAGCCGCTGTTGGGGTCGGACTGGCCGGCGGCCAGCAGTTCGTTGAGCCGGGCCAGCTTATCAGGCGGTATGCCCGCGCCGTCGTCCTCCACAGTGATCCAGATCCGCTCGGTGCCCTGACCGTCCGGGCACAGCTTGACGCGGACAAGGATGGTTCCGGGCCGGTCTGTGGGCTTGATGCCGTGATAAATGGCGTTTTCCACCAGCGGCTGGATGACCAGCTTGATCATCTGCCGGTTCAGCAGAGCGTCGTCCACCTCGAAGCAATCGGACAGGATCTCGTTGTAGCGGTATTTCTGAATGCTCAGATAACTGCGCACCTGATCCAGCTCTTCCTGGAGGGTGATGATCTCCTTTCCCCGGCTGAGACTGAGACGGAAGAACCGCCCCAGGTTGGTGGACAACATACTGATGTCCATCGCGCCCTGTTCCGCTGCCTGCCAGGAGATGGCGTTCAGGGTGTTGTAAAGGAAGTGAGGATTGATCTGGGCCTGGAGCGCTTTCAGCTCCGCCTGGCGCTTCTGGGTCTGGACCTGCTTCACCGTCTCCTTTTCCTCTTTCAGGGCCTCGATGTGGATGTTGAGCTGCTCGATCAGGAATTTGATCTCCCGCAGGAGGGAGTTGAAGCTGGCCGTCAGCGTCCCAATCTCGTCGCCGCCGCGGCAGGGAGCCTGGACGTCGAAATTTTTGGTCTGGGTGGTGTGGTCCATCAGCTGGGCCAAGCCGATGAGGGGGCCGGTCATCCGCCGGACCAGCACCGTCACCAGAATGCCGCTCAGCAGGCACACGCACGCCAGAATCAGCACGATCAGCGTGCGAAAACGGGTCAGGTTGCCCGTCAGAGACTCCTGGCTGCGCAGGGCGTAGATCCGCCAGCCGTTGGAACGCATCACGGTACTGGTGACCAGGTAGTGGCTCCCGGCGTAGTCCAGTTCCAGGCTGGCGGCATCGCCGGGTTCCAGCTCGGTCTCGTCAAAGGCGGCGCAGATGGTCTCCGCATCCTGAGGGGTGTTGGTGATGGGCGCGCCATCGGCGTCCACGATGAACAGGTAGTCGTAGGAGGAATAGGTCTCATCCAGGTATTTTTGAATCTCCCGTTGGTAGAGGCTGACGATGTAATAAGCGTATACGCCGCCCATCCGCACCTTGTATACCACCGGGATGATGGTCTCTGGGTCCCGGAACACTGGGCTGCTCATGGCCGGATACCAGGCCACGAACAGGTTGGGATCCTCCTCGAACTTCTCGTACAGGATGCTGTCCAGGAAAGAAAAGTCCGGCTGCTTGACGTGGGTAAAATTCTCAAAAGTGCCCAGGGCAGTATAGATATAGACCGAACTGACGAAGCGGTCACTGAGTTGCCATTCGGTGATCTCATCGGCCATGCTACTCATGATGGCCGTGTAGGCGGAGTCATCCCCGATGCGGACTGCCTCGTGCAGTGCAGAGTAGGACGAGTTGGCATTGGAGGACATGACCTTCAAGCTCACATTGCGCATCTCATTATTGAGATAGGTGTTGATCTGGCTGAGCAGGTCGTTGGAACTCTGGTAGAAGTTTTTCAGCGTGTCTCGAGTGACGTAGGTGTAGCACAGCGCCCCGGCCAAGGAACTGTTGAGTATCAGCAGCGCCAGGCAGACGGCCAGGATTTTTGTGCGTAACCCCATGGAGTTCAGCCGTCTCCACATCAAAGCACACATCCTTTCATACTTTTGCGGCGTATGCTCATATCGTATCACGGCTTCACGTAAAACGAAACATTTTTGTGCATTTTTTAGCCCTTTACCGCGCCGGCGGTCAATCCTCCGATAAACTGCTTGTGACAGAAGGCGTATACGATCAAAATTGGGACAATGGAGATGGCCGCGCCAGCCAGCATGATGTGCCATTCCGCCGCCGCGTTGGCGGAGTAACGAAGCTGAACCACCGCCACGGTCAGGGTACGCAGGGTGGGCATGGAGATGGAAAACACCAAGGTGGTGATGTAGTCGTTCCACGCCGTGCGGAAGCTGAACAGCGCCACCACCGCGATGATGGGTCGAATCAGGGGCAGGATGATTTTCCAATAGATCTGGAAGGGGTTGCAACCGTCCAGCAGGGCAGCCTCGTCCAGCTCCCGGGGAATGCCGTTGATGAAGCCCCGAACCAGCATCACGTTGGACAGCTGCGCGCCCAGCAGGGTGAGGATCAGGCCCAGGAGGATCTTGTTGATGCCCAGCTTGGCCAGCATGGTGTAGGTGGGATACAGGGTCACACTACCCAGGGCAATAAACATCAGGCCGGTGTACAGTGTGCTCCACAGCTTCTTGCCCACAAACTCTCGACGGGAGAATACATAACCCGCCAGCGATGTTGTAATCACCGCCAGAATCATCACAGCCACAGAAATCAGGACGCTGTTCACGAAATACTGGAGAAAGTTTGCCCGGATAAAGGCGGTATAGAAGTTCTCAGGATGCCATTCCTTGGGAAAAAAGCTGGAGCCCAAGGTGAGTTCGGCGTTGCTTTTAAAGGCGCCGATCAGCGTGTAGATGATCGGGTAGACGGTGAACACCACGATGATTCCTACGAACACATAGGAGGCGATATCCAGCTTCAGGCTGGACGCCTTTGCGGAGCGTGTTTTCTCTTTCATCGGATATCCCTCCTCAATAGATGTCGTCCAGTCGGGCGGCCAGCTTCAGGTAGACCACCGTGACGATGCCCGCGATGCAGGCGGACACGAAGCTCACGGCCGCGCCGTAGCCATACTGCGGGGTGATGGTGGAGGACTCTGAGACGGAGAAGAAGAAGGAGTAGCCGTACAGCGCCATGGTCATGGTGGAGTTAACGGGGCCGCCCTCCGTGAGCACCATCACACTGTTCATGTCGGAGAAGGCGGCGGTGATGGCCAGCATCAGGATGGTTTTCAGCACGGGGCCCATCATAGGCAGGGTGATATGCCACATGGTCTGGAGGGGGTTGGCCCCGTCCAGGCAGGCGGATTCCAGCGCCTCCTTGGAAATCTGCTGGAGTCCGGCAATGAAATAGACCATATAGTTGCCGATGGCTCCCCACACGGCAACCAAAATCAGCGTCTTCATGGCGTTCTCTTTGCCAAGCCAGTTGATGTTCTGGCTGACCAGCCCGGTTCCGGTCAGAATTTTGTTGATTTGGCCGTTATAGACGTTAAAGAGCAGATAGAACACCAGGCCCATCACGGCGCTGGACATGATGGTGGGGGTAAATACCAGGCTCTGCAGGGTACCATTGACCCGGCGCTGCTTATTCAGGATCACCGCCAGCAGGAAGGAGATGGGCAGCACGATGAGCACCTTGCCCCCCGCGTAGACGAAGGTGTTGCGCACCGCCTTCCAGAACACCTGATCCTGGAACACACGGATCAGGTTGCTCAGGCCCACAAATACCGGCTGGGTAGCGCCGAAGCCGCTGTAGCGGTAGAAGACGTATTTCAGCGTCCACAGCACCGGGTAGAGGGAAAAGGCCAGGAACATAATCAGGTTGGGGGCGAACATGGCATAGGTGATAAGGTTGTCTTTTATATGCTGCCAACGGCGGGCAGAGGAGGGCTTCAAGACAGCCTGCCGCTCTTTTTTCTCAGAAATGACTTTCATGATAACGCTGCACCTCGCTTATTTAAGAGAGGGCCGCCGCAAAGGGGGATCTTTGCAGCGGCCCTTTGTTGTCTGGGTCGGGTATGGGATGTTATGCCACGGGGTTCATGGGGTCAAAGCTGGGATTCTTGATCTCCTTACCGATGCCCTCGGAGATGCCCTGATCCAGAGCGGCGTTGTAGCGGTCGGTGAGGTTCTGGAGGGCGTTGGCGATCTCCGCCTCACTGGCCTCGTTCCAGATCAGGCCGGCAAAGACGTTGTACATATCCTCGCCCTCCACCACGACAGCGTCCACATTACTCTCCTGGGGGGTCTTGGGCCAGATGGCGTCGGTGTCCAGGATCAGCAGGTTGGGGTTGGCGGTGTAGCACTCGGCGGGAGTGGCCTTCTCAATGGCGGCGGGCACCAACGAAATGCCAAGGCCCGCAGAGTAGTAGCCGGCCAACAGATCCACGTCGGCGAACAGTTCACGGTAGACGACCCAGGCGTCCTCCAGGTTTTTGCCCTCAGCATTCAGGCAGTAGCCGTTCATGGCCTGGAAGGTCTCAGCGCCGGTCTGGGTTCCGGTCAAAGTGGGGATCTCAGCCACCGCCCACTTGCTGGAATCCATCGGGAACTGGTTGGCGTAAACGCCGGGCTCAGCGTGGGTAAAACTGATGTACATGCCGATCTTGCCGTCGGCAAACTGGGTGCGCAGGGGGTCGATGTCCAGGGACTCACAGCCGGGGAAGGCACAGGCGGGGCTCATCAGCTCCTGCCAGACTTCGATCAGCGGGGCCAGGGAGGTGAAGTCATAGCGGCCGGTGCTGAAATCATAGCCCTTGTGGATGCCGCAGGACATCTGGGCCATCATGTCAAAGCTGCGGGACATGGCAGAAGAGGGGCTCTTCATGTTGGCGGCGAAGCCGTAGATGCCCTCGCTGGACAGCTGGCTGGTGATGATCTTGGCGTCCTCGACCATCTCGGCCAGGGTCGTGGGGGGATTCTTGATGCCGCAGCGCTCAAAGATCTCGGTGTTGTAGAACAGGCGGGTCACGGTGCAGGCAGTGGGAACGTAGTACACCTTGCCGTCGATCTGGTTAATACCCTCATAGATGTTCTCGCCGAAGGTGGCCTTGAACTCATCATCCATGAAGGGGGTCAGGTCGGCGAACTTTCCGGCGTTTACCCAACTCTGGAACATATCGTTCTGGTAAACCATGATGTCGGGGGCCTCGCCGTTCTGGAAAGCCAGGTTGATGGCGGAGGGGTAGTTGTCGGAGTAAATCTGGTACTCCACCTGGTAGCCGTGGGTGTTGGTCTTGTTGTACTCATCCACGGCGGCAGTCATGTACTCACTGTCGGCGCGGTCCTTGGTCCAGACGGTGATGACCTTGACCTGACCGTTATTTCCGCCGCTGTTGGCGGAGCTGGTGTTCTCAGCGGGGGGATTGTTGGGGGCGTCGGTGTTCTCGCCGGAGGGGGTTCCAGCACAGCCGGCCAACAGGGCCAGGGCTGCGGCAGCGGCCAGGGCTTTGAGCAGGGTCTTGCGGATGGACTTCTTCATGGGGAGATCCTCCTTCTTTTTCATATCCGGTCTGTAGTTGTGTTGTGTTTCTCACTGTGGACAGTATAGCAGACCCTGTCTGGTGATGGAATGAAGGAAATGACGGCCCGGATGTTCGAAAAATGACGGTGCGTCAAAAATGCACCGGGTCAAATTGTGCATTTTTACCAGGGACTCTGCCGTTAAAGCCTGGCCCCCGCCTCTTTCAGCGTCTGTCGCAGGGTGTCGATGTTCAATTTTCGAAGGTCTGCATTCTGACGTACCGACAGCGCGGCGGCGGTCCCGGCGGCCTGTCCGGTGAGGAAGCAGGCCGGCATCACCCGCACGGAAGCCAGCATAGCCCGGTCCGCGCCGATGATGCGTCCGGCGGCCAGCAGGTTGTCCAATTCTTTCACAATCAGGCTGCGGTAGGGGATGGCGTATTTCTCGCCGGGGGCGTAGCGGCTGGTCTCGTAGTCCCCGTGGCCGCTCATGGCCCCCTCCGCCTGGATGGCGGCGTGAAGGTCGATGGGGTAGGAATAGTACCCCACCGCGTCGGGGAAGTCGGCGCGGCGGTCGTAGTCCGCCCGGGTGAGCATATAGTCCGCTGTGATGCGGCGGCTCTCCCGTACACCGACAGCCGGCCCACTGCCAATCAGCTGAGCGTTCTCCGCGCCGGGCACATAGTCCCGCAGGAAGGCCAGCAGCTCGGGCAGCTTTTTCCGGCCCTCCACCTCGGCCCGGGTCATGCCTTCAGCGGTAAAGGGATCAAAGTTGAATATATGACCAAAATTCAGCGTGGCGGTACCCGGAGTGGTCAGGGCGATGCCTGCCACCTGGGTCTCTCCGGCGGGGAAACGCCCGTCCGCGATAGCCTGGGCGCTGGCGCGGCTCAGGTTGCCGTTTTCTGTGCCCTCTACTGTAATTGTCTCACCCTCTGCTTTCGCATAGGCCAGGAACCGCTCGGTATCGAAATTCGCAACCTGGAAACAGAGCGTCGCCGCCTGGACGCGGCCCCGCTCGTCGCCGCACAGGCAGGAAACACCGGCGCCATGGGCCAGCAGCGCATTGCCGGTGCAGTCGATATACCGGGCCGCGCTCACCTCCCGTATGCCCGCCGGGGTGGTTAGGCGCAGGGCGGTCACGCTGCGGCCCTCTCGCCGAACCTCGGCCAGCGTGGTGTGCAGGGCCAGATCGCAGCCGCTGTCCAGCACCAGCCTGTCCAGGACGCTTTTCAGTACCTCGGCGTCGATGGGCACCCAGTCATATTCAAAATTCCGCCCGGGTTTATTATCATAGAACGGACTGCGCCACATTTTGCCCTTCATGGACTCCAGGATCTCCAGGCCCACGCCCCCCACCAGCAGGTCCTTCCCGTTGGTAAACACACAGAAGGCAGGAATCCTGGCGTTGGTGGCCATCCCGCCCAGATAGCCCGCCTGCTCCACCAGCAGGGTATCAGCTCCGCACCGTGCCGCGCTGATGGCCGCCGCCACGCCGGAGGGCCCGCCTCCAACTACGATCACGTCATATTGCGATTTCATCTATGATTCCCCCTACAAGTATTTTTGAATCTCCTCCGCCAGTGCCTGGCCCATCAGGATGTGCCCCTCGTCGGAGGGGTGCAGCAGATCGCAGCTGAGCCCGTCGGTGTCTCTCAGGATGGACTCGCCATGGAGACTGACGAAGCGGTCGTCCGTCCGGGCAGCCTCCTGCGTGAGCCGTCGGGTCACCTGCTTGAAGGGTTCATAGTGCCGCGCGGCCGGCAGTTCCCGGTCCTTGTGGAACAGTCCATAACAGGGAAACGAGTCAATGACAAAAAAGCGCCGGACGCTTTGATTGCGCTTCACTGTCTCCAGCAAATGCTGAACCCGGCGGGCGTACTCGGCGCAGTCAAAGCTGGGGGCCATGTTGACTCCCGCTTCTAGGGTCATGTAGTCCACCTGTTGCTCCGCCAGGTAGTCGGCGATCTTTTCCTCCCAGAAGCAGGAACCGGACAGGCCCTTGTTCAGCACGTCCCAGCCCAGCCGCCGGGCCGCCTGGTTGATGTAGGCGTTGGAATACACCGTGGTCACGCTGCCGCAGGTGATGGACGAACCATAGGCCAGCCAGCGCACCGATGGCTCTTCCTCCGGCGCGGGCGGGCGGCAGGCCCAGCCGTAGGTATCCAGACCGTTGAAGTGCAAGTAGCCATTCATGCCGCACAGCACCCGCCAGACATGGCTGGGAAAGCGGTTCCCCGTCAGGACAGCGGGATTCACCTGCTCCTCCATGGCGGGTACATCTATATGTAGCACCGTGGTCTGCCCTGCGGGAAGGGTATCCTTCCGCAAAAGACGGTCGCCCCGAAAAATCTGTACGTCTATGGCCTGCTCATAGGCAGTGAGCGCTAAGTCAAAGCACCGGGCTGGTGTGACGAACCGGAGCTCACAGCCATGCACCCGCTGGGCGCGGAACCGGGCGTTGTGCTGCCAGGGCTCGCCCAGGCTCTCCGCCAGCGCTTTGGGGTAACGGTACAGGCGCAGGCCGGGGAACCCCTCTACCGGCCGCAGTTCGTCCACATTGAAGAATTCGATTTGTTGGCAGATCATCTATCCCACCCTCGATTTTTGAAAGTCGATATTCGAAATTGTTTTTTCCTGTTTGGAGCGCTAACATAACAAGTAAATGAGTGACCGATCGAGTTCATTGTAGCCGTTTGGGGCATGTGCCGTCAATTTCAGATTTTGGGGTATGGTTTTTGACGGTCTTCCCCCGGCGATAAAGAGGATCGGTCATACACGCATCTCGATCTGCTTCTACCCGCAGGGTGGAGGAGATCCGCGGGCAGACGGAGGTCCGTCGGTCTGGCGCATTTCCAGGTGAGTTGGCCACAGAGGTGCCGGGCAGTATGCCGTGCGACCGATCCAGGACATCAGAAAAGGGGGGAAAGACAGTATGAGGAGTGGATCGCCCTTGGCGCAGCCCGCCGCAGCGTCAGGAGCGGTCAGTCGGTACAGTACGCGGCGTTTGGGCAAACCATTGGAAACGGTGGGACGCAAAGTTTTGGAGGCTGTGGTATCGAGGTGACGATCTGATCTCTTCGATACTATGCCAGTCCGACCGCCGGACCCTTTGCGTCCGAAAAAAAGCAAAGAAAGGAAGTAAAGAAATGAAAAAATTCAGCAAACTCCTGTCTGTCATGCTGTCGCTGACGCTGTGCGCCAGCATGGTCGCGCCCGCTTTCGCGGTAAGCTATGATATCGATAAGGGTAGCGTGTACGTCGAGAAAGATGATGATGGCGTCTACAGCTACCAGGGGTCGAAGACCAGCGGGAACGTCTCCCGTGATACCGATATCACCGTCACCGGGAGCACTGAGAAGAACACCATCGTCGTGGGTAAAGACGTGGAAGACGTCACTATCACGCTGGATAACGTCAACATCAGCAGCACCGACAAAGCCGCTATGTCCATCGGGGCAAACTCCGACGTGACCGTGGAGCTGAACGGGGAGAACACCCTGAACGGCGGTAATAATCACGCCGGACTGGAGTTGAATGACAAAGACGGTTCCGGCAGAAGCGTGTATGGTGCTAAGGGCGGTTCCGTCACCATCCAGGACAATAATGATGAAGAAGGCTCTCTGACCGCCACCGGCGGCAACAATAGCGCAGGCGTCGGTTCCGGCAGCAACGGCACCGCTGGCAACATCACGATCAGCAATGCCGAAGTCACCGCTGCCGGCGTCGGCAACGGCGCGGGTATCGGTTCCGGCAGCAACGGCAAAGTTGGCAACATCACCACCGATAACGCCGAGGTCACTGCCACCGGCGGGGAGAAAGGCGCCGCAGGTATCGGCACCGGCTGGGGTGGCTATGCAAACGGCAGCATCACCATCAACAACGGCAGCGTCACCGCCACTGGTGGGACGAATTCCGCAGGTATCGGCGGAGGCTACGCTGGCGACACTAGCGATATCACCATCAACGGCGCCAATGTCACCGCCACCGGCGGCAATAAGGGCGCGGGCATCGGTTCCAGCTACAGTTCGCGCAGCAAAAACAGCAACATCGTCATCAATGGCGCCGAAGTCAAGGCCGCCGGCGGAAACGGCGGCGCAGGCATTGGTTCCAGCTCGGGCGGCTCCATTGGAGGCATCACGATCCGTGATTCCTCCGTCACCGCCACCGGCGGCAACTACGGATCCGGTATCGGCACCGGTCAAAACGGCAAAGTGACCGGCGACATCACGATCACTGATACCCACGTCAACGCTACTGGCGGCAATTTCGGCTCAGGCATCGGTTCCGGCAGCAGTGGCACGACCAAAAACATCATCATCGAAGGTGGAGTCATCATTGCCAAGTCCGGCAATAAGGCAGTCGCTATCGGCAGTAACTATTCCACAAAGGTCGGCACTATCACACTCAAGGATATTGAAAGTCTGATTGCGCTGAGCGCACCGAACGCGGTCAGCCCCAACAATTCTGCGATCGGCGGCAACAGTGAAAAAGAGATCGACCATGACCAGGGTATCCTGAACGGCGATCTTTCCACCATGACGGATGAGGCCACAGGCAAAACCATCCACATCATCGATCGTGAGGGCAACGAGATCGTCTCCTTCGGCACGCAGCCGGAAGGCAGCACTACCAAGTGGAACAGCTTTGCCGCGATCCTGCCCGCAGGCACATATTACATGTATGCCACGAGCGATACCGATCCTGAGCCCCGGCTCATCGCCCAGGCAAATGACTCATACGCGTATATTGTTGAAGATGGTGCTGTGCGTGACGTTGAGCTGAACGTCCTTGCTCGTGATGTGGACGTGGAGTATGAGTTTGCTTCCAGCGATCCGGATATGGAGCTGCCTGAGGGTCTGCGTGTGCCTCCTGAGACAGTCGATGGGCATGTGCTCACCCTGGACGATCTCCTCAACGGCATCACCTGCGATGAGACTTATGAGGATATCGAAGTGGACGGCGGTATTTGGTCCTTCAATGGCTGGACGTCCGTGCCTGTTCTCGGCGAGGATGGGTCTGTGACAGGCGAGCCCGTGAAGGTAGTGGGCACCTGGACCTTTACGGCCAACGCTCCTGACCCCGTGGTCACGCCCGAAAAGCCCGTCACGCCCCCCACCGGCGGCGATGACGTTCCCGTGGTCGAGGCTCCCGGCGAGGTGGAGCTCGATGAAACTGCGGTGCCCCTGGCCTCCGGCCCGGTGACCCGTGCGGAGTTCATCGACTACCTGTGGCGTCATGAGGGCAAGCCCGCCAGCGATGGCGTGTGCACGTTCACCGATGTTGCCGAGGATCACGACTATGTGCTGGCTCTGGCCTGGGCCGAGCAGAGCGGCGTGGCTGTGGCCTATGAGGACGGTGCCTTCGAGCCCGATGAGCTGGTCACTGTGGGTGCCGTCCGGGAATTCCTGGGCAACTTCGCCCGCGTGTTCGGCACCAACGCCGTGACCGTCTCCGACCTGGTCAGCCTGACTGGTGCGGATGACGAGGCCGTGCTCAGCTGCGGCAAGATTTTGGCTGAATTCTTCGGCGAGGAGTATATCTCTGCGAACGATGAGGATATCCAGACCGCAGCGTAAGCCACACAAGCAAAAAATTCACCATAGCAATACCAGCCCCGGAGGCATCCGTGCCTCCGGGGCCTTAGTCAACGGTGGACAGAATTGTCTTTATTTACCGACATTGACCGCCGGCCCCAAGGAGGAAAACTGTATGAAACGTTCTGAAATTAATGCAGCGTTGAAAGAAATGGAATCAATGATCCAGGAGTACCGCTTTGCGTTGCCCCCCTTCTGCCATTTTACTCCTGCTGACTGGTTGGAAAAGGGCCACGAGTACGATGAGGTTCGAGACAATATGCTGGGTTGGGATATCACCGACTATGGCCTGGGTAAATTTAATCAGGTCGGTTTTTCCCTCATTACCATCCGCAACGGCAATCTGGCCATGAAAGACACGTATCCCAAAACCTATGCGGAAAAGCTGCTGTACATCAAGGAGGGCCAGTATTCTCCCATGCATTTCCACTGGTTCAAGATGGAGGATATCATCAACCGGGGCGGTGGTAATGTGCTCATCCGGGTTTACAACTCCACCTCAGGTGAGGATCTGGATCGGGTCAATGACGTCCTCGTTCATGTGGATGGCCGCGAATACTTAGTACCAGCAGGCACCCAAATCAAGCTGACACCGGGAGAAAGTATCACGATCCATCCCCATATGTACCATGACTTTGAAGTGGAGTCCGGCACCGGTTCGGTGCTCCTGGGTGAGGTAAGCCAGTGCAATGACGACAACACCGACAATCGGTTCTATGAGCCTGTGGGCCGTTTCCCGGCCATTGAGGAGGATGAGCCCCCTTACCGACTGCTGTGTAATGAATATCCGCAGCCAAAGTGAATAAGCATCTTTCTCAATGATTTCACAAGCGGATTGAAAAATACATATTCTGTCTTTTCCCGTCGCGCCAGCTTCTTTTTTGAAGTATTATCCCGCTTTTTTCCAACGGACTCAGGTGGTTCGTCATCATCATCGAAAGGCTTCTTCCCGCGGGCCTCCCGATTCGCATTGATCTCCACCAGCAGCTCCTCCCGGTACCGCTTCGCCGCCTCTGGAACCTCCTGCTTGATTTTCTTGTTCAGATTTGCGCTGGCTTTGATGGGCGTTCCATCTATGAATACCGCCGCCGGGGGGCAGTGCCCCCGCCATCCCAGCCTCATCCAAAATCCGTCGGAATACCCCTTCTATTGTCTCCTCTGTATATCGATGGCGGAAGCTATAGCTCACCGTGGAAAAGTGCGGCAGTGCTTCGTTCAGCGTATACCCCAAAAACCAGCGGTACACGATGTCTGTCTGCGCCCTGCGCAGCGTTCCTCGCAGCGATGGTATCCCATCCAAATGCAGCAGCACGATCTTAAACAGCACTACTGGATCTACGCTGGGCCGTCCCTCGTCCTCGCTGCATAATGGCCCCACAATCTCATACAGCTTCCTACCGCCCTGTCCACTTTCCGTAACAGATATCCCTGTGGTGCCAGGCTTTCTGTATCCACCATCTCCACCACGCCCCTCGCTATCTCCCTCGCTCCAGCATTTCGCTCACCTCTTTCTTATTTTACTTTATTTACGCGAAAAAGTCTGCCCTTGGGCAGACTTTTTCGACAGGCTGACGGGACTCATCATGAGTCCCGTATCTGTTCTGCCATAGGTGGACGAGAAGATACCTTTCCTTCAAAATACTTCCCAGCTTAAGGGCATAGTTGACCGTACCCGTAGATTTCATAATACCCAACAGGGTAACTTCTCTGACAGCACTTGTCACCAGAATTCCCTTCCACCGTGTAGACCCGGCCATTTTCCACCCGCTCCACGATACCAACGTGATCCGGCAACCCATCCTGCGGACCGGAAAAACCGCCCGGATCGTTCCAATCGAAGAACACTATGTCCCCTGGATTTGGCGTGCAGCTGCGATCCTGCCACAGCCCCCGCTCCTTGAACCAGCGAGAGCCTTGCACACAGCCCGCAAACTTGGGAACCACTCCTGCGTCGATGTATCCGCACTCGTTGGCGCACCAGCTGACGAAGATTGCGCACCAATTCACCCGGGAGTCAAAGCCGTACCAGCTCCAATAAGGCTGGCCGCCTACATTGCCCACCTGGGATAGCGCCACGGCCACGATCTCACCATCACCTGTTCCAATACCGTAGAGAACGGTACTCCACAGCTCCCGGTATTCGTCGGAGAGCAATTCAGCCAGCTGCTGGCGCTCTTCCGTGTTGAAGCCATAGACGTCGGCCATTTCACTGGCGGTCTTGGCAGTGACGGTGATGTGCAGGGTAGTCGTATCTTCCTCATCGTCCTCACCGGGGACAGTGCTGGTGAAGCTGGACAGCTCGTTCATATCCCAGAACACCTGTCTCAGCAGCTCTTTCTTTGCATTGTCCATGGTGACCACCTCCTTCCCGTCGGTTGGGTCGGAAGTGGTCTTTACTGCATATACCGCCAACACCTCGGGCCACGGGGCCCGGGAGCCGCTTAGGTTTAGCTCATCATAGGCCGTGCCTGTTTTGAGCGTCTCCACTCTGGCGTCGCACTCCTGGTTGATCTCCCGCACCACAGAGGACATGGTCTGTCCTCCATTATCCTCCCCGGAGAAAAAGATGCCCAGCGGAGACATCAAAAGTGCCCCCACTAAGCACAGCACCAGCACCACGGCGATTACTGCTCCGCCTCCCGTGGCCAGTGGTGCCATCATTGCCCGAATGGCCGACACAGCCCCACGCAGGGCCGACACTGCGGCTTTGACCATGGGCCTGTCCACGGTCGCCGCAGCTCGCTTCGCGGTACCTGCGGCCTGTACAGCCTGCCTGGTGGCCTTAACAGTGGACCGGGCTGTTTTCTGCACCGTTTTCCCTCCGCGCTCCGCCGTCTTGATTGTAGCCTGGGCAGTATGCTCCGCCGTTTTTACCACCTGACGAGAGGTTTGCCCTGTGGCTTTTACCCCCGAACGGGCCACTTTGATTTGATGGTTGCCGCCGGAGGCAATCTCCTGTATAGCCTTCTTGGCGGGTTTATCTCCTGGCTGGGCAGACTGTGTGGCGATTTGCTGGAGTGGGATATCCACCTGATCTTGCTGCCAGGCTGGCATAGTACGCTCTCTCCCCCGCTGGCCCCTTGCCTGCCGGATTGTCGCTGCCTGCCGTTCCTGGATGAATTTTTGCCGACCCTGCTCCACGGGCTGGGCTGGTCGACGGTCTGGCGGGCCGGTATCCTTCGCAGCAGGCTGTTGTTCCCTAAGCTGCATATCCAATCCCTGGTGCTGGACGCAGGCATCCTTAGTCTTGATTTGAAGCGGCTCGGATTTGCCTGAATCAGTGCGGCTGTGCCCCATGGACGGGGAGCCGCAAGTGGAATCTCTTGTTTTGATTTTCGCAGATTCTCTATTATCCGAAGATGCATTCGGTTCGTTTTCGGCCACCGAGACCGGGTACTCTGGATGAGGGGCGTAAGGCTCTGCGCCAGAGGTTTCCAAACGGCCTTTGTATGTTTTAGCGCTGCCCTTTCTCCTGTTTCCTACCAGCTTTTTCACTTGGTAGACGGTCTTTTGGGCTACAGATCGAACGGCACCCTGGGCGCGGTCGGCCTCAGTTTCCTCCTGGCGTCCGCCCTGGGCGGCGTCCCGGAGCTGGCCTTGCAGCTTTTCTGCTCCGGTGAGAAGGCCGCGCCGGAGGAGCTCCTTTGGCGCGGCCTGAATTTTTTCTTTTGCACTTTTTGAAACAGATGGTTTTTCTTTGATTTTTGCGATGCCTCATCACCTCATTTTGCATTTTTTGCCGCTTTGTGGTAAACTGCCCGGAAAGGGGAGATTGCCATGTCAAATCCAATGATCCACAACGCCGGCGAATTGGAGACCTTGGCCCAGCACATGGGCCTGCTGCCCTTTTTTGCCTGCGGTATCCCAAACTTCTCCATTGAAGACTTCACCCCCAGCCAGTTTTGGTTTCAGGAAGGGGTGGACGGCCCCTGGGAGTGGCGGATGGACGCAGCCCACCGGGGTGTTGTGGCCTATGGCAAGCTGTTCAATAAAAAAGCGGGGCTGGTGAGCCGGGAGTGGTACCCGGATCTGGCAAACTACCGCAGGGACGGCTACGATTTCGATGCCCGCTATGAGGACGGGCTGGCCAGCTACAAAGAAAAGTGTATTATGGACGTGCTTCTCCGGGATGGCCCTACCCTGTCCAAAGATTTAAAAAAAGCGGCGGGCTTTGGCAGTGACGGCATGAAGGGGTTTGACACCGCCATTACCCGCCTGCAAATGCAGACCTATGTCACCGTCCACAGCTTTGAATACTCCAAAGACAAACACGGGAAGCCCTACGGCTGGGGCGTGGCTCGTTTCGCTGTTTCTGAGGATGTACTGGGCAAGGAAATCACCCGGAGCGCGTACAGCCGAACCCCGGAGGAATCCAAGGCCCGGCTGATGGCGCGTCTGCGAACGCTGTGCCCACAGGCCCCGGAGGACGAGTTGGAGAAGCTGATCCGTTAGGCTGTTTCCATCTCGGACGGTTTGGTGGTCATCAATCGGTAGAGGCGGGTGCTTTTCGGGAAGCTGTTCACAAAGGGCACGATGGCGCTGCCGCACTTGATCAGTCCCCGCCCGGCATCCACATTGGTGATATAAGAAAGCTGGTTTTCCGAGATGTTCAACAGGTTCGCCAGCTCCACCCGGTCAGTGCTGGCCTGGTTCAGCATGACCAGGAATTCACTGTTGGCCAGCATGGTCCGGGCGGTGTGGGACTGGAGCAGATCGTCCACATTCTGCGTAAGACCGGTACAGCAAGCTCCGTACTTTCTCACCCGTTTCCAGAGAGTGAACAGGAAATTGGCGCTGTACTCGTGCTGGAACAGAAGGTAGATCTCATCAATATAGATCCAGGTGTTCCTGCCCAGCTGACGGTTGTGGATCACCCGGTTGAACACACTGTCCAGCACCACCAGCATGCCCACCGGCAGGAGTTGCTTGCCCAAGTCCCGGATATCGTAGCAGAGGATACGGGCGTCGGTATCCACGTTGGTGGGCTTGGCAAAGGTGTTGAGGCTGCCTTCGGTGAACAGCTCAATGGCCAGCGCCACGTCCCGGGCCTCTGGCTCCGGCTGGCGGAGAAGCTCGGCATGAAAGTCCTGGAGGGTGGGGGCCTTGCCCCGGCAGCCGCCCCGGATGTACTCGTGGTAGCACTGGGCGGTGCAGCGGTCGATGATGGATTTTTCCTTGGCGGACAGCTTGCCGGAGCCCACCAACTGCTCACACAGGGAGAGCAGAAACTCGGACTTCAGCACCACCGGGTTGTCCCCGTCACCGTAGCCCTGCTCCATGTCCATGGCGTTGATGTGGTTCCGGGAGGTGGCGGAAATGTTGACCACCTCGCCGCCCAGGCCCTCGACAATGGGGCTATACTCTTTTTCCGGATCAATGATGATGATGTCGTCCCCGGTGGACAGGGCCACGTTCACGATCTCCTCCTTGGCGGTGAAGGACTTGCCGGAGCCGGACACCCCCAGCACAAAGCCGTTGCCGTTCAGAAGCTCCTTCCGATTTGCGATGATGAGGTTCTTGCTGATGGTATTCTGCCCGTAGTACACGCCGCCCTGATCCCGGATTTCCTGGGCCTTGAAGGGCATAAGCACCGCCAGCGCCTCGGTGGTCAGGGTGCGCAGGGCGTCGATCCGCCGCAGGCCCAGGGGAAGAGCAGTCACCAGCCCGTCTGCCTGCTGCCAATTCAGTGTGGCCAGCTGGCACAGGTGCTTCCGGGCAGTGGCCTGGAGGGCATCCGTATCGCTGTCCAGCTCCTCCTTGGAGTCCGCCAGATGCACCAGCGTCACCACGGCGAACATCATCCGCTGGTCCCGGGTGGTAAGGTCGTCCAGCATCTCCCGGGTCTCCTTCCGCTGCTGCTCCAAATCATACGGGACCACGGCAGAGAAGTTGTTGTTATTGTTTTGCCGCCGCTGCCAGTTGGTGACGTTCGTCTCAACCCCCAGCAAGCGATTCTGCATCTCCCGCACGGCCTCGTCCGTGGGTACGGGGATCACGTCGATGGACAGCATCATGGTGCGGTTGAGGGCGGTGAGCTCATTGATCATGGAGTCCTTGATGTAGCTGGCGTACTCCTTCAGGAACAGCACCCGGCCATATTTTTCGCCCATGATGAAATGATCCTTTTTGAATTCCAGGCTGTCCGGGCAGATGGAGTCCTTGAAGGAGTGCCCCTTCCGCATGAGATCCCGCAGGTCCACATGGAACTCCGTTTCCTCACCGGTGCGGTAGAAATCATGCAGCACCCGGAGCCGCTCCACCGCGTCCAGCTCCTCGCTGTGGGAGTCCAGATGGTTCAGCCGGGTGGTGACGTCCGCCGTCACCCGATCAAAGAAGGTGCGGGCCTCCTCGATGCTCTTGCGGTGGACGGACAAGGTGACATACCGTTCCTGTACCACGCTGTTGGAGGAATCCGTCACCTTGTCCATCAGCATGGCGTTGTACTCGGCCCGGTAGCCGTCCAGATAGTCGTCCTGGCGGGGCAGAAGGATCTTCTGCTCGAAGTCCTGGCGGTTGAGCCGCTTATTGTTGATGGTGAGTTTGGTGGTGGAACCTGCGTCCAGGGCGTTCAGCAGCTCGGAATAGCCCAGGAACATGGACGTTTTGTCCTCCTTGGAGGCAATGGCGTAGTTGATGTCGGTGAAGCGGATAGTCTTGGAGAACTTGCTCCCGAATTGAAAAATCCCATCCGGCCACAGGCGGCGGATGGGGATGGCGTCCTGCACGGATTTGGGGACAACAAAGCCCTCCTTGTCCTGCTTCAGTGTATTCTGCAAAGTTTTAATCAAGTTTCAAAGCCTCCTTAATGGTAGAATGCTCCATCGCCTG
>JAAVHT010000021.1:3654-172688 GCA_014799565.1 Clostridiales bacterium | reverse complement strand
TGGCAGGTCTTAAACCGTAAGTTTGCATTTCCCCGCGTTTTGTCGTATCAAAACTCATTCCTTGGTAGTGAATTCGTAGTAATTGGGGGTTCCTGTTGTCAAAAAATACGGGGAAATGCGCTGTTTCACAAGGTTTTGCGGCCACTCACAAAATATTTGAATTAAGAACTATATCACTACCACGGTATATCCGTCCTAACAGTTTCCTTACGTGAGCATCTGAACTTCCACAACCATAAAAGACCACACAGCAGCATCGGAAACCAAACTCCAACCTAAACAGAAGAAATCTATTTCAAAAAGCAAAATGCAGTCGGTATTTCTACCAGCTGCGTTCCTTTTGCGTGCAAAAAATGATGTGTGCCCAATCTTGAAATGCGAATAAACATTCCAAAAAACTGGACACACATCATATGGTTGCGGGGGCAGGATTTGAACCTACGACCTTCGGGTTATGAGCGCGCACCGGGTCTTTTCCTGTGCTTTCATTTCGGCTCGTTTCACGCTGTTCCGTTGTGTTTCAGCATGGTTTTCGTTCTATTTCGTTCGCCCTCATGTTGCCTCATTCATCCTATCAGGAGGTCAAATTGAGGTCAAGAAAAAATCGAAGGTCAGACCTCCACTAATTGTCAGCCGTCCATCTGATATGGGCGGCTCATTTCATATTGTCAATCAAGTCAGAAATCAACTGCTTCTGGTGTTTTGTCAAAGTAGACCACCTTCGAAACATTACCATTTGTTCTTCGCTTAACTCCACTAGGTTGTTGGAGCCAGAGAAGAACTGCGAGAGAGTGATACCAAAACCCTGACAGATTGCCTCTAAGGTTGGGACGCTGGGCGCTGTATGCCGGGTGAACATATTCGTAATGGTGGACTGCGACAGGCCGGATTCCTTTGCCAAACGATATTCCGTCCAGCCACGGGCCTGCATATAACTGCGTATGCGTTCAAGCGTATCCATGCAATCCCTCCTGTAAATAGTTTAAGCCCAAGATGGGATGTATAGTATTACGCTAACGTAAAGAAAATAAAATACATATGGGTTGCAATATTCTTTCAGATGGGGTATACTGTTTTTGATCTCCCAACAAAACCGAATCAATTGTTAGACGTGACCATTCTTATGCTGTCAGCTTAACACTTTTCGCTTTGTTTGGAGTATACTGTGTGCATCTTGGCACAAACTCAAAGATTTACAGAGGAGGCATATCTATGAAAATCAAACTGGCAAGCACCATCTATCATGCAGTTTGCGGAAGAGTGAGCGTTGCATTTTTGCCTAAATGTGACGGAGGACTAAATTATGCATTGCGATAAATGTGGCGCTGAACTAGATCCGGTCGAGAAGTCCTGCCGCAAATGTGGTGCGATTGTTTCTGAAGACGGGGTAAGTCACCCCATTAATGGCGATGGCAAAAATACAACAGGAAGCAAGTTAAAGCGCAGGCTCAAACAAATACTTATAATGACTGGCGCGCTTATTGGCTTTATGATTGCCTTTTCAGTTATAATGTCTGTGATTGCCGTATTTGCAATCGAGTATACAAGGATTTTCAAGCGGATTTGTTTAATACTTGTACTTAGTGTGATTGTTTTTTCTGTTTATAAACTTTACAAATATGCAGAAAAATATAACGACGAAGTGCGACACCGTCAGATTGAAGAAAAGATGAAACTCGCAATTAGAATCTGGTATGAAGAGAACGTCACAGTGCGAAAGGAGCAACAAGAAAAGCTTAAAGAGCAATATGACAACGGGGATACTAATATTGCCTATGATGTTACACCTGACGGTGCAAAGTTTTACTATGACATAAGAGAGCGTGAAAGCGAGCAGTCTGAAGGAGAACAATAAGCCTGATGTGCTCTCAATATGCAATATCTGAATGAGGGCATTTTAGATATAGTTTTATTCTTGTGTGTTGATTGGCGACTGTGAGGGCGGCGTGACTGACGTACAGTTCAGATATACTTAATTCAGAAAGGCGGTAAGAGGATGCAAACTTATATCGTTAGTTTTTCGGTGAATGGAAAAAGGTCAGAGACCAGAGTAACAGCTAATTCTGGTAGCAGTGCAAGAGATATTGTAAAGGCACAGTATTCTGGATCAAAGATCACTATTTACAACGCTGTGCCAGCGAGATAGCAGGTTTTGTCAAATGGGCATTTTACAACTTGTATAACTTAGTTATTAAATGCTAAAATATTGACAAAAAAACTCGAAGTATGAACCACGTATAGAGATTGGCTACTTTTGCCGCCCCCCTTTCCCCGTGGCACACTCAGCACCTTCTATGAAGGCCGTAGAAAGTCTACAGGGCGTCTTCGCCCACCCCTGGCAAAAGAAAAGCTCCACCCTGTTCTAAACGGGGTGGAGCCCTTCTTATTTCCTCAACATCTCCCAAAGCTGCTCTGTC
Source organism: Clostridiales bacterium (assembly GCA_014799565.1). Classification (GTDB taxonomy): domain Bacteria; phylum Bacillota; class Clostridia; order Oscillospirales; family Oscillospiraceae; genus Enterenecus. The sequence goes on along the minus strand of JAAVHT010000021.1, from coordinate 170,271 downwards.
TCCTCAATGGCCCCCACGTCCAGGACGCACTGGATCACTCCATCCCCTTCCAGCTTATCCAGCACCGCCTGGGGCACCAGATCCACGAAGCCAACCCGGTAGAAGGTGCAGGCGGCGAAGTTGACGATGCCCGCCCGCTCGTGGCTGTCATCCCGGTTATACTGATACGGGCCGGTGATCTCACAGATGTAATAGTATCCGTCGGCGTCCCGCACCCGCACCAGGTTCACATAGTCGGTGGCGGTCATGTTCTCGAAGCTGTCTAACGTAGCGTTCAACAGGGTGTCGCCGGGATAGGCTCCCTCCTGTGTCCGCAGGGCACGGTACCCGCTGACGGTCTCAGGCGTCCCGCTCAGCCCCCAGCCAAAGCCCACAATATCCCGCTCCATGCAGAAAGCGAAGGAATCCACCCCGCCGTTGGGGCGAAGCTGCATCGTCCAGACAACAACGGCTTTATCTCCCTGCACGTACCCCATGGCAAAGAACAGGACGGCGGCAATGACAGCGACCAGCGCGGCGGCACACAGCAAGAATCGTCCCGTACGCTTTCCTCCGGCGTTTTGAACGGGAATGCCCGACACTTCCTGTCCCGGTTCCAGCTGACGCATACAGGCGGGGCAGAAGTTCGCGTCCGGGTGCAGGGCCTCGCCGCAGTTTGGGCATTGTTTCATCTCCATCGGCCCAGCTCCTTTTCCAGCCTCTGGACATTGAGATAACGCTTGTCCGGGGCAATTTGCGTACATCTCTGAATGACGCGGGCCAGCCGCTTGCCCGGGTAGAGCCGCCGTGAGGGGTGTTCTCCCGTCAGCATGACGTTGAGCAGGATACCCAGGGAGAAAATATCCGTTCTGTTGTCGGTTTGGGCGATACCAAACTGCTCCGGGGCGGCAAAGCCCGTGGTGCCGATGATCACTGTGTCGTTGACCTGATAGGACTTATAGAATCTGGCCGCGCCGTAGTCGATGAGCTTCACCCTGCCCTCCCGGCCTATCATCACGTTCTCCGGCTTAATGTCCCGGTGGATGATGCCCAGCGAGTGAAGCACAGCCAGTACCCCGCACAGCTCCATAACGATGTTGACCGCCTCAGTCTCGGCGTATGTCTGTGTTTTAAGAGTTTCCGCAATCGTGGTGCCGTCAATGAATTCCTCCAGTACGACCACATGGGAGCCCTCCTGCGCTACCTCGTAAACCACGGGGATGTTGGGATGGGATATTTTTTGCAGGGCTTCATATACCTCCCCACTGCCGGTAAAATCCCGCACGATCATGTCCGTGTGCAGGGTGTTGTGGCGCATGACCTGCACAGTGGACTGCTCGCCCTGTTTCAACACCTTGACCGAGGTATAGTACCGTGTCAATTCCTCTCTCAGCCAATCAAGCACACGCTCACCTCCCATTTTTCAACATTATATCACAGACTGCGCCCGAAATCTACATTAAGCAGGCAGCTTAACACTTTACAAATTGGGTATGGTATGATAAAAAGGCTCAGAAAGAAGGTGTCGGAGCATGGAGGAAAAATCCACCAGCGGCCTTATGTCCGAGTTGATGAAATCAGAAAGCTTTGACGGCTATATTAAAGCAAACAATGAGTTCCTTAAAACGCAGTCTGTCTCCGACCATATCAACCAAATCATAGCGTACAAAGGCTTGGCCCGTGCCGATGTGGCGAAAACGTCTGGTTTGAATGTGATATATGCCTATCAGGTCATGGCGGGGTCTCGCAAGCCAACGCGGGACAAGCTTCTGTGCTTATGCAAGGCAATGGGCCTGACTGTAGACGAGGTGCAGGAGCTGTTGAAGCACTGTGGGTATGCCCCACTCTATCCCCGCAGGAAACGGGACGCGGTGATCCTCTTTGTCTGGGAGAAAAGCAAGGGGATATTGGATCTCAACGAAGCCCTGTTTCAGAACGGAGAGAAAACATTGTGTTAAGGGTTTAGAGGGCTCACAGAGCTTGACTATCCTTTGCCGCCCCCCCTTCCCCGTGGTATGTTTAACACGCTCTATGAGGCTCCAGGAGGGCTACAGGGCATTCCCAGCCGAACCTTGCCAAAAGAAAAAGCTCCACCCTGCTTGAACGGGGTGGAGCTCTCTTGATACAGCTATCTATCAGAAGTTAAAGGCCGCGTCCAGCTTGTCCGCCGCGTCCTGGTCACGGGTTTTCAGTGCGTGGGTATAGATGTTCAGTGTGGTGCTGGTATGGGCATGGCCCAGACGGTTGGAAACGGTGCGAATGTCTACCCCTTCTGCAATCATGATCGTGGCGTTGCTGTGACGGAGGGAGTGGAGGGTGACTTTTGGAAGGTCACACCGCTCCAAGAACTTAGGGAACCAGCCGGAGATGGTATCAGGGTGGATGGGCCGTCCGTCCCACTGGGTGAACAGCCTGTCGGTTTCCTGCCAGCAGTCCCCCGCTTTCTCCTTCTGCTGGTTCTGGTACTGCTGATACTGCCGGAGCATTTGACAGACGCCGGGGCCAATGGTCATTTTACGGATACCGGCTTTTGTCTTAGGCTCCTTGGTGATATAGTTCCCCCCTCCGAGATATTGGGAAGAACGGCAGATGGAAAGCGTCTGGTGTTCAAAGTCTATATCCTTCCATTCAAGCCCGCACAGTTCCCCACGGCGCATACCCGTATAAATGAGCAGGGTAATCATGGCGCGGTACTGCATGGGTTCCCGGTTCAGCAGGAACAGCAGCTTTTTCAAATTAGCCTCGTCAAGGCACTCCCGCTCCTGGCTGACGAGTTTAGGTGGGTCTGCCCGTTCGGCCACGTTGCGGTCTAACAGCTCCCAGCGGACGGCGGTATTTAGAATTTTGGAAATCAGCCGGTGATGGTCAAGGACAGTTTTCGGGGCCAGCGGTCTAAGCTCTATCAGTTCCCCATGCTTGTCCCGCTTCCCCTTCTTGTTTGTACCGGGTTCCATCAAGTTTTTGTAAAAGGTGTTGAGATGGGTAGGCCGTAAATCCGCCAGTTTGATATGGCCGATTGCCGTATTGATCCGCTGTAGATATTCACCGTAGCGATAGAATGTCTTAGGCGCCAGCCGCTGTTTGGCGTAGTCCTCCATCCACCGGGCGGAGAAGTCCCGAAAATAGATGTTACTGCTGACAACCTCCCCTTTTCGGACTTTGTTCTCGAATAGAACCTTTTGCCGCTCCAACTCTTTCTCTATCTGCTTTGGGGTCATGCCGGGCTCCGGCGTCCAGTGCATATACTCATAGAGCCGCTTGCCCCGACTGTCGAGGCCGCAGGAAACCCGGATTTCATAGGATGATCCCCGTAAACGAGCAGTTGCCATTTTGCTCCTTCCTTTCCACAGAAGCATTTGGAGGCGTTTCAAATCGTGTCCCCCAAAGTTAACATAAATCAAACTTTTCCAAATTGCAAAACATTTTCTCAAATATTGGAAAAATTTTTTATCAAGGCGTGATAAGAATAATCAGGGCAGGAAAGGGTGCCCCACTGCATTATCACGCTTTGGAAGAAATTACTTCACTGAAACAGGCACCGGGCGTATCGTTCCCAGCTCTGCATCAGGTTTAACGGAAGATTTGACACAGGGAGTGGACAGATATTCCAGTACGCTGTCGTAATTAAGGAGTATCTTTCGTCCTACCTTAATACAGGGAATAGTGCCGTCTGCTACCCAGCGCCGGAGCATACTAACGGTAACACGGCTGTCCGGGTCATCAGCCTTTAGCATTTGACACGCTTCAGGAATGGAGCGTACTCTTACCATCAGAACACCTCCTTATGATACCCGCAGACGAAAACACTGCGGTTCACCCTGGTGCTTTCCCCCTCCACAGGAGGGAGAAGCTAACCTTGAGATTTCAATATCATAGAGGCCGGACGGCAGGCCTGCTATCATATCTATTAGCTCCTCTGTTGTACCTGACAATGTTTTGCGGTTCTCTTCTATGATGTGGATCATTTTAGTTGTCCTCCTTGTAATTGTCTGTTGTTGGCTGGTTTTCACTCTGGGCATCGTTAATGAGGGCCCGATACAAATTATTTGCTGTTGCATATATAGCGTCGTCAGTCAGGATAACTCTCCCGTCAATAGGACACGGAAGCCCAGATCGAAGAAAGTTAAATATATCTTCGACGGTCTGTAGACTAATGTCCTCCATATTTTCGGTTGTTGCTGACATATTTCAGCCTCCTTTTGATATTTTTGTTTGTCTCCAGCCATTCAGGTATAAAATCAGAATATCCACAGGTCCCAGAACCCCTCCTCCGCTTCTTGAGGGCTGTAGGGCGCGTCAGCATCAGTATACTGATAGCGCTCCTCAGCGTCTGAACCGCTCTCTTGTGACAACATTGACGGTTTGCACACCTCCTTCTGTATCGCCCTGGCTGATTTGATAAGTCCGGCCAGAAACAAAATGAAATCCTTTTTCTTCTGCATACTCGCTAACTTCCTTTCTTGTCATTTTCCTTTTTTGTAATCTACTGATACCATTTGAACATCGGAACAGTCGGTGATTAGGGTAGTAGTGCTCTGCCCAACGCCGCTGTTTTTTGACAGAACAGAAATAATTCGCCATGACCTCAGGCTTTCGTACCTTACAGATATAGGTTTGCCCCATTCTCCACCACTGTTGTATCTTCTCATTACTAATGCACAGTGAGTTGCCAGATGTGTTTAGTAAGAGAACATGAAGATGATACCGCCCGTTTTGATGAGGCTCCGCGATCGTCAAATACTCGCATATCGGATAATGATAATGAAACTTCTTAAAAAATTTGCGAAAGTATTCTTGCAGATCAGAGAGGGTGGCACTTAACCCAGGGGCAACGGTTAACGTCACATGACATTCCGCGCTTGAACCTGTGAAATTAGCAAAAATGATACGCCTGAGTTCGTTAAAGCTTCGACTATAGAAAGACAAATCATCCGGGGGGCGTTCCTGTTTCTGGTACTCCTTTAGCTCTCCAGTCCGGGTATCAACATAGTGCCTTTTGTCAACACGTCGGTACTGCTGAAGGTTGTTCGGGGTACACGCAGAAGCGACTGCCTCCATAAAGGTTTCTGCTTCATAAACAGTACAACGTTGCAAAGGGGTAGGTTGGACAAAGTTGGTTTGTTCTATGACTGTGTTCATTTATAATCCTCCTTTCGGTTTGTGAGTTTACAAGCCAGAAGGTAACAAACGAGAGAGGCCTTTTGGTTTTTGTAAAACTCACTATGTACTAAATAACGAAATGAGGAACAGGAAAACAGCCGAGAATATAGAAAGACTTTTGGCTTTTGTTTCGGTTAATATCAAGTTTGACGCTCGCTCAGAAAGAGCTTGCTGTGGGCTATGTAAAAAACCTCTATAGTATAAAAACGTTTTTGAGAGACAAACACAGCCGAAAATCTTTCAAAAATTTTTAGAAATCTGATGTTTGGGATATATCACAAGAGAAAAGAATGTGTGGTATCTCTTTTTGTTGATGTTTTTCTTCTGCTGTCGGCTGGATTTGGCAATGAGATTCGTACAAGCAAAGAAAAGGCCAAACATATATCAATGCGTTATCGCCCCTTGTGTGCAACGTTTACATGCAACCAATTATCAAATCTTTGGGAGGAAACATTGTATGTCATATTACATATTCAATACAAATGCAAAAACGAATGAGCGTTTTACGGACGAAATGTTATCGGAGCAAAAGGCATCTTGCTATACCGGCTCTTGGCGCGGGAGAATTAGTAGATTATGTAAAGACGATATTGTTTTCCTGTATAAAAATGGAACAGGTATTGTTGCTTATGGTATAGCTGATGGGGAACGGAAAATGAAAGATTGCGATAACAAAAAAGATGAAGAGTACTATATGCATTTAAATAGTTTTGAGGTGCTACACCCCCCTATGAGCCTGACAAAAATGCGAGAACTGTCAAACAAATGGTTGGTGTTCCGCTCCATGCTATTTTCGGTAGACGAAGAAACAGGAGAACGCTTTATCAAAGAAATCGAGGAAAATCATTTGTCCGGCAAGCATAATTGAAATCGAATTGCTTTGTCTATTTGGTGGTCAAACCCCAAAAAATTAAGCCCAAGGAGGTCAAAAAGAGGTCAAAACCTCGTTTCTCTCCATTGGGCACAAAAAGAAAAAACCCTGTAACCGTTGCCTTTATAGTGATAAGGAACTAAATTCACTTATCACTGTTAGCTGACGGTTTCGGGGTGCATACGAAAGCCCGTCTGAATCCCAACCGGGATTCAGACGGGCGATTTTCATATAATTAGGAGAATGTTTCGCCCGTTTCCGGGCATAAAAAAGCGGACAAAGATGTGAAATCCTTGCCCGCTTTACGGTACTTTATGATATTGTATTTGCCTTGCAGCCTATTTCAAGGGATATAACAGGATTGGCATCATTAGTCCTCCCAGTACACTTTCCCTTGCTCGATCAGTTCTAGTATCTCGGCCCACTCCTCTGGCGCGAATTTACGCTCATCGTCATGGCTCACCGAAATCAGCGTAAGTTCCATAGGTTGGGTATTTTCTAAAATGCTGGTGGCATCTTCGCGGTTCAGGTCGTTGAGGGAGATTGTGGCTTGACTATCGACAGCCTGATCGCCAACAAGCTGAACCAAGCCAGCGGCATTATTGCTGTCCGCCAAATTGATGCTCTTTTCTGTAATTTGCCGGTTGCTGGACGGGGTCAGGTCTAAACCAACGTTTGCCGGCTTTTCACCTTCATTGCCGGAACTGGCAAAGGCAGAGGTCGCAAAAACGGTAGTCACGCCAACAATCAGTGCCACGGCCAGGGCGAGCGAGAAAATGGATGTTTTTTTGATTTTCATAATTGCAGTTATCCTTTCTTCAATTGCATTTTTGTTGAAATTGTTGCACAGAGGGGTCAAGCCGCTCCGTGTTTCCTCCATGCTGATTAGTGACCGCGCATATGCCGCCTTTGTGTTTTCTCCGAAAAGCCGGACAACCGCCTCGTCACAGGACAACTCGATATCTCGGTTTGCGAGGACATACATAGCCCAGACCAAAGGATTAAACCAATGCACACACAGCGCCGTAATCAGCACTAATTTTGTGATGCTGTCAAATCGCCGGATATGCACATATTCGTGCGCCAGAACATACTGTAGCGACTTTGTATTTTCCCAATCGGTAGAAGTTGGCATCAAGATCACCGGGCAGAATACGCCGTAAGTGAGCGGAGCCGAGAACCGGCTGGACTGACGAACAGAAATTGTCCGTTTCAGCCGATGTGAACTCAGCCAGCCCCTGATGAAGCCGTTGTCTACCGGCAGGGATGTCTGGAACTCTTGACGGCACTTCCAGTATGCTATGGCAAACACCAAAGCACAGACCAGCATACCAACGCCCCAAATAATTGCCCATGCTGAAATAGAGCTTGCGGTATTGGATATGCCGCTAGGCATAGTAAACATCTGCCCGTTTGTTTCGGCTGGCAGCACCTCAAAGGCTTGTGGGACTTTTGCCGGGGCTGTCATGGGGATGTGATCGTCTATCAGTGAATACACACTGAACGCAGAGGGGAGGGAAAATGGGAGCAGCAGCCGCATGACCGCTATACCCCAAAGGGCAAGAAATGTTTTTTTCGGCAGCAAATTGATCGCCAAGGCCCGTATAACGATAATAGCCAGGATCATCACAGCCCCCGCAAAGCTCATTTGCAACAGGCTCATTTGCACCACCTCATTCCAAGTCGCCTACAATCTGTTTCAGTTTTTCGATCTGTGCGGCGCTTAACTTCTTCCTCCCCAGCAGAGCCGCAAATAGCTTGTCGGCAGAGCCGTCATACACCTTGTTAATCAGCTCGTTTGTTTCTGCCTCCTGCACATCCTCTTTCGGCACAAGCGCATGGCACATGAAACCGGGGTCGGAGCGTTCAATCGCGCCTTTTTTAATACAACGCTTAATCAGGGTATAGGTCGTATTGACATTCCAGCCCAGTTCCTCGGTCAGCAGTTTGGCGATATATTTAGCGGGAACATCGCCATCGCGCCACAGGACAGACATCACCTTCAACTCAGAGTCGAAAAGTTTAATGTCCATTCAATCACACCTCCTTTTTAAGACTTCGGTAGTGGCCACTACGCATAAATACTACCACAGTCTTAAAAAATTGTCAATACTACTTTGGTCTTAAAATTGAAAAAGTGATTCTGTGAAAGTGCCGTTCCAGCTTTGGGACAAAATGCCTCGAAATAAAGGTAATCTCAAAACGCAAGTAGCGACTTTTTCGGCAGATTATCTGCGTCATAAGACCTGATATATTTCATTACCCGCTCTGCGTACACCTTGCTCACCATCGTATCCCACTCCGCCAGCCGGACGATCTCCGCTGTGCCACTTATAAAATCAAACTGAATCTCGCCCCACTCGCCGTCGCAGTCTGCCTGATACTCGTAGACTGCGGCGTCGATTTTCTTTTTTATCCGCTTTATCGACTTTCGCTTGAGCCGGACAGCATGAAGCGCACCGGCCTCTACCAGCAGGACAGTCAGTTTCTCCACAGCCCGCCGGTATGCCTTCTCCGCACCGCTGGCGGTACTGCCCTCAAACATCACCGCCAATTCCTCAAAGGACTTACGCTGGGACAGGGGGCTGGCCCGTCCGCAGGTCATGCAGACAGCGTTGCGTTCTTCCAAGAGCCTCTGTTCCCGGTAGGTCAGCTTTTCAAAAGCGCTCCACACCGTTTCAGCGCGGATGTCATTCCATAGGATGGACACATAGTCCCAGGAATCGTCCCTCGTTACATCCTCGCCGATTTCCTCGCCGTCCTCGTCCTGGGTCGTGACATAAAGCGAAACCTGACTGCGGTTGAGCCGCGCCACGGTCAGATACTGCTCCGCTGTTTCCTCGGAACAGCCCTCCCTTGTAGCATACTCACGAACGACCTCGCCCATAGACTTGCCTGATTCGCTGTAAAGCCACGCAATACCCCGTACCCGCTTGTATTCGTCCAGAGAGGCAAAGGAACCGCTTTCCTCCATCATCCGGCATTGAATCAGAGCGTTTCCAATCGCGTGGTGGGCGTATGTAAGGAACTCCGCGCCCTTATATGGGTCGTAGCTTTCCAGACATTCCAGCATGGCGATAACGCAGCTTTGCTTGTAGTCCAGGAACCGTTCCGGGTCATATCTGTCCAGCCCCTCCCGCAAAAGAAAATTTCTAACCCGTCCATTCAGGCGCGGTTCTATGTGGTGCAGGAAGTAGGCAAAAAAGCGGAGATCATGCCACGTTTGCGCGGCAACGATATACTCATTGGCCGTATAAAGCTCCGGTGGCGGGGGCGTGAGCTGGTACACATGGGTGACTTCAAACATGGTGAGGCCGTGGGCGTTTCCCTGAAACGGATATTTTGCAAATCGCTCTTTCACAGCCTCACCATCTCCGTCATTTCAAATAGTTCTGCGCCTCCGCCAGCAACGCCTCCTGCGTCATTTCCACTTCATAAGGCCCGACAGCGTACTCCCGGTCAGCGATGGCGCGTTCCAGCTTGTTCTTCGCCAGCCGCTTCATCACAGCGGCGGTTTTTTCATCCATCGTCCCCCGATGCAATTTTTGAATAATCGTATTGGTGCGGCGCTCATAGATTTTCTTCAGCGGGTGATCGTCAGCCCGTTCCCGCTGCTCCCTTCCCCGGAGGTTGCCGACCTGACGGCAAGTGCGCCCATGCTTGTCCCCCGGAGCCAACCCGCCGCAGTATTTTGTGGGCCTCGCGTCTGTGGTCAGAAACCATGTTCCGCAGATGGGACATTTGCGGGGCGCGTGACCTACGCACAGCCCTTCAAACAGGTCAGAGCGGAACATTCCCACAAAAGAGACATAGTGCATCCGCTTCACAAGCTGGGATGCTTTTTTGCCGGGAATGGTCGCGGCGGCGTACTGGACGGAGGCGTTTGCAAGAGACATCCAGCCGGGGTTTTCAGCTGATAAATCAGGGTCAGCAGAAAAGTATTGCCCAAAGCTGGCGGCATATCCGTCCGGCGTCCTGTCGCTCTCATGCAGCTTCTCCGCAAACGGCAGAAGCTCCCGCTTGAACTCTGCCAGGGAGAACCCCAGGTGCGCCATGACAGGCAATACCCGCAGCAGAGTGAGTGCCTTTTGGTATTCTCGCGAAACCACCCCAACAAGATTTCCAGACTTCGCAAAGTCCGTTGTATTTTGTAGATAGTCCTCCGTAAAAACAACATCGACATAGCCGCGGACAGTTTCATACTCCAGGCAAGAGAACGGCGGCACATTCCGCAAAAGTTCTACGATCTGAACGGCGCTCTCCCTCGCCATTTCCATCTGCACTGTGTCCGCTTGTCCAAGCTGGAGCGCCCCCATATACAGGTTGAGCGGCATACAGAGTTGGGACAGCTTCGCTATGACTTCATCAGAGAGATTGAGCGCGGCGCAGGCCAGCGTTCCGGTCGACATGGACTTTCCCTCATAGGTCACATTGTCCTGCCAGAAATCCAGCGTCAGGAGCGTGTGTTCAATCAAATTCAAGTGCGCTGCCTCCTGTCATGTTTTTTGTTTTTCATTATACCACAGGTTGCCGTGATTGAAAAGACAGCTTGTCATGTTTTTTGAAACGGGGCTGTCATGCTGTTAGCCTGCTTTTTTCGGTTTTGCCCATAACAATAGTAGAGAGCCGTTGACTGGATGCGCCGGGAGCGTACCAGCCAGCGGCTCATTTTTTCAGAAGTCAGAGGACTTCCAAAAAATGCGGGAGTGCAGAGGGCGGCAGGCCCTTTGCGCCAAGTCCAGAGCGGCGAGCGTCTGGTCAGTGTCCAGAGGTGAAACCTTTGGGCCGGGTACAGGGCGGCAGCGCCTGTTGGGTGTCCAGAGGGCAAAGCCCTTTGGGTCGGGTGCAGGGTGACAACGCCTGCTCCGGTGTCCAGAGGGTGAAACCCTTGGCCCAGTAAAGTGATGCTCTGCGTCACTTTATACTGGGTTATTATCTGGCGCAAAGCACTCAGATTCGGCGGCTTCGCCGCCCTTTGGCTACTCCCGGAAAATCGCAAAACAAAAGACAGGAGGGAAAGCAAAATGGCAAAAAGATTGACCCGTCACAACGGGAGAGCCGGGAAAAGCGGCGTCTACAAATCAACGCACAACGACAGAACATTCGATACCGAACACGCCAGCCATATTGACAGTGAGCGGATTCAGCAGAACATCTATTGGGATTGTTTCCGGGGCGCGACCTATCCGGCCCAGCAGGACAGCGAGGTGTCCTTTGCGGATGTGGAACGAGCCTTTTATCTGAACCGCTATTCGGATTACCTTGACGGACAGCATGAGCGGAACGCAAAACGCCGCCACTCTGAGCGTGACCGGAGCGTGGATGATCTGCTGGCAGACAAACGCTTCTGTCCGGAGGAAACGATTTACCAGATCGGCACAATGGAGGATTCCGTTTCCCCGGATGTGCTTCTGGAAATTGTCGGGGATTTTATGATGGAACTGGAGCGGCGCTTCGGTGAACATGTCCACGTCATTGATTGGGCGCTCCATCTGGATGAGGCCACGCCCCATATCCATGAGCGGCACGTTTTCGACTATGTGAACCGGTATGGCGAGGTGGAGCCAAAGCAGGAAAAGGCGTTGGAGGCACTTGGCTTTGAATTGCCTGATCCTGAGAAAAAACAGGGGCGCACCAACAATCGGAAGATGGTCTTTGACGCGGTCTGCCGCGTCATTCTTTTTGATATTTGCAGAAAACACGGTCTGGCGGTTGAGGAAGAACCTGACCCCGGCAACCGTGGGCGCAGCTATCTGGAGAAGAACGACTATATCATTCAGAAACAGAAGAAAGTGATTGCGGAGCAGGAGGCAGCGATTGAAGAAAAATCACAGGAATTGGATTCCGTGTCACTTCGCTTAACGGACACCGAGGCACTGATTGACGAGGTAACAGAGATCGCCTATGACAAGGCCGTGGAGCTTGTGACCGATGCCGTCCGCGCCGAAACGCAGTTGCAGGATGAGAAAATCGTTTCCGATTACAAGGATTGGTGTCTGGCCCCGGAGCGGCGCTACTCCCCGGCGGAGAAAGGGCTTATCGGCAAGGTGTTGGGAAAGGCGCAGGAGCTGATTCACAAAGCTGCTCAAAAGGTGCTTGCCAGAGTGCAGGCGGTTTTGCGAAAGCCGGAGGTCAGAACTGCCGCCACCAAACAGATCAAAGAGAAAGCCAGAGAATCCGTCCTCGCAAAGCTGGAACAGGGCAAGGCCGAGGTTGCCAGACGGGATGCGGAGCGCAGGGCAGCGCAGTCCGCAACAAGACACAGCGTAGAGCGGTGATCGCTTTTGTATTGACAGAGGGAATTTCGGCAACGGCTACCGAAATTCCCTCTGTCATGTTTTTTGAAACCGGGCTGTCATGCCATTAGCCCGGTTTTTTCAAATTTGCTCATAACCATAGCAGAAGGGCGCGGTGGCCGCCCGATTTTTACAGATTGGAGGTATGCGAGAATGAATGAAAATGAAGAATTGCAGTCCGGGTTTCCCGACTGGCTGACGGAGGACTACAAGCTCATGGAGCCGGTGTTCTGCCGGTCGTTCCTTCGGGAACATCCCATGCGCTGCATCCGGGGGCGGTTCTACACGGTGGACGGGCTGGTGGCGGACGAGAGCGGCTTGAAAAAGGAAATCTACGACCAGATCAGTCCGTGGCTGGAAACCAAAACCGCCCGAAAGGTGGATGACCTTCTGAACGCCCTGCGGATGGCGGCGTACTCCGAGCCGATGGAACTGGATTGCGACCGTATCCATGTTGCCAACGGCACATTGTTTGTAGATGGCCGGTTCACGTCGGAGAAAGCCTACTGCAACAATCGTCTGACCGTCAGCTATTATCCTGACGCGCCGCCGCCGGAGAAGTGGCTTCGGTTCCTGTCGGAGCTACTCCACCCGGAGGACATCCCCACCTTGCAGGAATACCTGGGTTACTGCCTGCTCCCCACCACCAGAGGCCAGAAGATGCTGATGCTCATTGGCAAGGGCGGCGAGGGCAAGAGCCGTATCGGGCTGGTGATGCGCTCCATCTTTGGGGACAGCATGAACACCACCAGCATCCAGAAAGTGGAGCAAAATCGGTTCAGCCGCGCCGACCTGGAGAGCAAGCTCCTGATGGTGGACGATGATATGGACATGAGCGCCCTGCCCAAGACCAACTATATCAAGTCCATTGTCACATCCGAGTGCAAGATGGACATGGAGCGCAAGGGTGTTCAGAGCTACCAAAGCCAGCTTTATGTGCGGTTCCTCTGCTTTGGCAACGGAGCCTTGACCGCCCTCCATGACAGGTCTGACGGTTTCTTTCGCCGCCAGATCGTGCTGACCACAAAGGACAAACCGGCAGGGAGAGCGGACGATCCGTTCCTATCGGACAAGCTGATCGCGGAGCGCGAGGGTATCTTCCTCTGGTGTCTGGAAGGGCTTCACCGCCTGCTGGTCAACAACTACCGCTTTACTATCAGTGACCGGGCCAGGGAGAACATCTCGGTCGTTGTGCGGGAGGCCAATAACATCATGGACTTTCTGACCTCCGCCGGATATGTCCAGTTCAAAGCGGACAGCGAGGCCGCTACCCGTGACCTCTACGCTGCCTACAAGGTCTGGTGCGAGGACAATGCCGAGAACCCGCTTTCCCCCAAGAGCTTTTCCAGCTTTATCGCTCAAAGCGCCGACACCTATCGGCTGGAGGCCACCAATAATGTGTATATCGGCAGCGGAAAGCGGTGCCGGGGCTATCTGGGGATTGAGGTCTTAATAAGGCCAACTGCATTATGAACAGAGAAATGAAATTATCTGTACGTGCGTACACGAGTACACAGCCCCTTGTACCGATGTACGCATGTACGGATAGTTTTGAGTTCGCCCCTATTCTTTTTTATAGGTAGTCACGCTCAACTGCCTTTGAAAAAGCCGGGTGAAATTCAATCCTTGTGATTTTCGTAAAAATTATCACGCACCAGCATATGGATTACACCTGTTCGTGATTTACGGAACCGTGATACCGCTTTGTGGACGGATGAACAAATCCACGGTTTCAATGGAGGCCATACGAAACAGTGAAGTGGATAATGGCCTCTTGTGACCTGGGCTTCATGATAGCAAAACTGAGCAAAAATCGCAACCCGCAAAATCTTCATCATACCGTGAAACTGCTTTGCGGCACAAAGAACAAAATTCATCAGAAAGTGAGGAAGAAACGATGAAATCCGATATGAGAAATGAAATCAAGGCGTATATCGTGCGCCAGGGGATGACCATGCAGGAGGTCGTGGACGTACTCTCCGATGTGTACGGCTGGTCGGACAGCGTGTCCAACCTATCCAACAAGCTCCAGCGGGAATCCCTCCGCTACAAGGAGGCTGTCCAGCTTGCCGATGCGCTGGGCTATGACATTCAGTGGGTCCGGCGCAAAGCCGACTGATCCACAAACTACGAATTATGGAGGTACTATGACGAAAAACTTTGAACTGCTTACCTTTGAAGAACTTCTGACCCTGCCCATCGACATTGAGAGCTGCTTTGACCCTATTTTTGAACCGCCTGCCGATTTCATTGAGGAATGGTATCGGGAGCATGAACCGCAGAACCCGTTCTCCTGCAAGGTGACGCGCAAGATTGGAAACACCTGGTATATCGTTGAGACGGAATGTGATGGGGCAGAGCCGCTTCCCAACCTGATGCGCCGTATGATTTTTTCGGATAAGGAGGCGGTTTGATGTCGACAAAACAGGGAGATCATGTTATCATAGAGCCATGCACTACGGTACTGTCAGCTGACCCACACAAGAAAGGAGACAACAACGTGGATCAGCAGAAAATCACGATTTTGTACTGCCGCCTCAGTAATGAGGACGCCCTTGATGGGGAGTCAAATTCGATTGCCAATCAAAGGGCTATCTTGACCCGATATGCCGCCGAGCGTGGCTTCACAAACACACGCATTCTGGTGGACGATGGGTACACTGGAACGAACTTCAACCGCCCCGGCGTACAGGAGGGGCTTTCCCTGGTGGAACAGGGACTGGTCGGCACATGGATTGTTAAAGACATGAGCAGATTTGGCAGAGATTACCTGCAAGTGGGCCGATATACGGAAATCGTTTTTCCGAGTTATGATGTCCGCTTCATCGCCGTCAATGACGGAGTGGACAGTGAACGGGGAGACAATGATTTTACACCGTTTCGCAACCTTTTTAACGATTTTTATGCCAAGGATACCAGTAAGAAGGTTCGTTCTGTTCTGAAAGCCAGAGGCACCAGTGGCAAGCACATGGGCAAACCGCCCTACGGCTATCGCTTCGACCCGGCTGACCGTAACCACTGGATTATTGACGAGGAGGCCGCACCGGTAGTCAAGCGTATCTTTGACCTGTCGATTGCCGGAAAGGGACCGAGCCAGATTGCCCGGATTCTGGAGGCGGACAAGGTTTTGACCGCCAAGGCGTTGTACGCCCAGCGGAAGGGTGGTCTGTTGCCGGAGCGTCCCTTTCATTGGATGGAGCAGTCGGTTGTCGGCATTCTGGAACGGATGGAATACACCGGCTGCGTCTGCAACTTCAAAACCTACTCCAAGTCTTATAAGCTCAAGAAGCGTATCCCCAACGCCAGCGAGGACATGTTCATTCTACCTGACACGCAGGAGGCCATTGTGCCGAAAGAGCAGTGGGACAGGGTGCAGGAGCTTCGCCAACACAAACGCCGCCCTGTTAAGGGAGAGCGTCAGGGGATGTTTGCCGGGTTGGTGGTCTGCGCCGACTGTGGGAGTAAGCTCCACTTTGCCACCTGTAAAAACTTTGACGGAAAGCAAGACCACTATGTTTGCGCCAAGTACAAGAGCGGACGGGGAACCTGTTCGGCGCACTATATCCGGGAGGATGTTCTGCGGGATGTGGTGCTTGAGCGCATCCGGGCCGTGACGGAGTATATCCGGGCCGATGTGGAGGGCTTTCAAGAGGACTGGCTGATGTGCCGGAGAGAGGAACAGGAGAGGTCCATCCGGGAGGACAAGCGGCGGCTGGAGAAGGCGAAGAAGCGTCTGGCGGACATCGACAAGCTCATCACCCGTATCTATGAGGACATGGTACTCGGAAATCTGAGCCAGGAGCGTTACCAGAAGATGCTGGAGGGCTACGAGGCAGAGCAGGCCAGTCTGAATAATGAGATCATCGGTCTGGACGATTGGGTGGCGACCCGTGAGGAAATGGAGGACAATGTTGACCAGTTCCTCGCCCTGCTGGAGAAGTATGTGGACATTCCTGAGCTGACCCAGACTATCGTCAATGAGTTCATCAAGCAGATCATCGTCTACGCCCCGGACAAGTCCAGCGGCAAACGGACGCAGAAGGTCAAGATCGTTTTCAACTTCCTGGAGGAAGTTGAAGTACCGGAAATCAGCGAACCTGTTATAACGCAAACTACCTATGGACGCAGAAAGACGGCGTGACACACGGTCACGCCGCCCTCTGCGGCAAATAGTTACTTGTCACTATTAAGCCTTGGTTTATATAGCTTTTTTCCAGCGCCGGAAAGCCTTAAAAGACCTCCTTGTTGGAGAAATGGGCTTTTTGCAAAACGAACAGCACAATGCACAAAAACAAATCCGCCTTTTTGGAGGGTGCCGCTCAAAAAACGACACCCTCCTAAAATTTGCCCCATTTCAAGCTGCCGGTTCATTTGTTAAACTAAGTTCCAGAACGGCCGGGCAGCAGCAATAAAGTCAACCCCAAAGCCCGGATAAATTAGGAAGGAGATATTTATGAAAAGATTTGTAGCAATGCTTCTTGCGCTCATGATGGTCATTTCTCTGGCCGCGTGCAGCAACAAAACCGGCGACGACGCCAAGGACACCCCCAACAGCGACACCCAGCAGGGCGGCGACACCCAGCAGGGCGGCGACACCCAGCAGGGTGACGAGGTCAAGAAGCAGGACGATATCGTTCTGTGGACTCTGGCTGCCGACCTGAAGCAGTTCGCCGAGCGCTATGAGGAGCAGACCGGCAACCACGTGGAAGTGGTGGTATTCGACTCCGCCGACTTCTCCACCAAGATCATGCAGACCCTGGGCAGCAAGAGCAAGGACGTTGACGTGTTCGTCGGCGAGCCCCAGATGCTTCCCAACTTCTTCGAGGCCGGCTTCTCCGCCGATTTGAGCGAGTTTGACAGCCAGGTCAAGGACCGCCTGGTGGACTACACCTACGAGGCCGGCTGTGACGAGGACGGCGTGCTGCGCGCCATCAGCTACCAGGCCTGCCCTGGCTCCGTGATCTACCGTATCGACCTGGCCGAGGAGGTCTTCGGCACCAGCGACCCCGAGGAGATCGGCAAGCACTTCTCCTCCTTCGATGAGATCCGGAAGACCGCCGATACCCTCCAGGCCAAGGGCTACTCCATCTTCGGCGACACCGGCTCCCTGCGCTGGTTCTCCACCAGCTCCAACCCCTGGGTCAAGGACGGCCAGCTGATTATTGATCAGGATCGTCTGGACTACTTCGACTGCGCTGTTGACCTCTACCAGAAGAACCAGGTGGCCTTCGCCACCGAGTGGTCCGCTCCCTGGTACGCCTCCATGGCCGGCCCCCTGCCCCAGCTGACTGCCGCCGATGCCGACGAGGGCACCGTGTGGGGCATGGACAAGGACGAGCTGATGCAGCAGGGCCAGGCTGGCGGCGAGGGCATCACCCAGGTGTTCTCCTACGTCATGCCCTCTTGGGGCGCCCTGATCGTCCGCGACAACGCTGAGGACAACATGGGCAACTTCGGCATCTGCTCCGGCGTGTGCTCCTTCTTCGGCGGCGGCACCTTCCTGACCGTCAACGAGTACAGCGAGCACAAGGAAGCTGCCAAGGCGTTCATCGAGTTCTGCACTCTGAACGACGACACCGCCCAGTGGTGGCTGGGGGCCTCCAACGGCGACGTGGTGAGCAGCAAGGCCGTCCTGGAAGCCAATAGCGACTACCAGAACCCCGCCTTCGGCAACCAGAACACCTACGCCTTCTACCTGAAGGAGATGGAGAAGATCGACTACAGCCTGATCACCGGCTATGACGACACCATCAAGGATGCCTTCGGCAATGCCATCATCTCCGTCCAGAAGGGCCAGCAGACCAAGGAAGCGGCCATGAAGGAGTTCTACACCACCGTCATCACCCTGCTCCCCGAGCTGACCATCCCCGAGGATGCTCCCTATTACGCTGACTAAATCGACCTGAATCGAGTATTCTCAGCCGCCCGGGGCGGAGCGGATCGCTCCGCCCCGGGCGCGTTTAAAATTCGGAAAAGAAAGGCGGGGCGATTACATTGGCCGTAAAAGAAAACACCGCAGTACAAAAAGCCGCAAAGAAGCCCAAGAACGCACTGGAAAAGCGCAACCGCTACGGCGCGCTGTTCTGCCTGCCCTTCGTCATCGCGTTTTTGGTATTCAACATCTATCCCGTGTTCCGCACCTTCCAGATGAGCTTCCTGAACTACAAGGGCTTCGGTAAGGAAACCTTTGCGGGTCTGGGCAACTACACCCGGGCGCTCAAGGATCCCCTGTTCAGAGATGCCTTTGTCAACACCCTGAAGATTTGGGGCGTGAACATCGTTCTCCAGCTGGGCCTGGCCCTGCTGCTCACCATTATCTTCAATGACATGAAGTACCGCATGAAGGGGCTGGGCATTTTCCGTGCGCTGTTCTATCTGCCTAACCTGATCGCCTGCACCTCGGTGGCCTTCCTGTTCAAGACCCTGCTGGACTGGCAGTATGGCTCCATCAACCAGATTTTGATGACGGCGGGTGTGATCTCCTCCCCCATCAACTGGCTCACCGGCGAGGGCCTCACTGCCCAGATGGTGGTGGGCGTGGTGGGCGCCTGGATGTGGTTCGGCAACAGCTTCATCATGCTGATGGCCGGCGTCCAGGGCATTGACCGCGCCTATTTTGAGGCCGCCACCCTGGACGGCGCGGGCCGCTGGCAGACCTTCACCAAGATCACGATGCCTCTGCTGCGGCCCATCATGCTGTATGTGGCCGTCACCAGCCTGATCGGCGGCCTGCAGCTGTTCGATCTGCCCTACCTGATGTCCGGCACCAAGGGCCAGCCGGGACGCTCGCTGTACACGGCGGTGTTCTACATCTATAGCATGGCCTTCGGCACGTCCACCCCGCAGATGGGTTATGCCGCCGCCCTGGCCTTCGTGCTGTTCGTAATCATCGCGGTGTTCTGCGGCATTGCCTTTGCGCTGATGAATAAGAAGGAGGAGGATTAAGCCATGGCTGAAAAAGTGAAAACCAAGAGCGTCAAGAGCCTCTTGTATCTGTTTCTCATTTTGCTGAGCGTACTGTGCTTTACCCCCTTCTGGCTGATGATCGTCAACGCCACCCGTTCCGGCAACGCAATCATGACCAGCTTCTCCCTGCTGCCCGGAGACAGCCTGGCAAAGAACTGGTCCATTGTCAGCGAAAACATGGACCTGGGCCGGGGCTTCCTGAACAGCCTCTTCCTGGCCCTGTGCAACACGGCGCTGGTGTCCTACTTCTCCGCCCTCACCGCCTACGGCCTGGCCTACTATAAGTTCAAAGGCGCCAAGGTCATCTTCACCGCTCTGCTGGTGTTCATGATGGTGCCCTCCCAGCTGAGTATGCTGGGCTTCTACGATCTGGTGAACAAGATGGGCCTGATCGACACCTACTGGCCGCTGATCCTGCCCTCCATCGCCAGCCCCGCCACGGTGTTCTTCCTGCGGCAGTACATCCTGTCCGTCATGCCCAGGGCCATTCTGGAGGCCCCCCGCATCGACGGGGCCAGCGAGCTGGCCATCTTCCACCGCATCGTTCTGCCCATCATGGCTCCTGGCATCGCCACCATGGCCATCGGCGCGTTCATCGGCAGCTGGAACAGCTACCTGATCCCCATGCTGCTCATCAATACGCCGTCCAAGCGGCCCCTGCCCGTGATGGTGGCGGAGCTGTCCGCCGTGCGGGACATCACCACCAACCTGGGCGCCACCTACCTGGTGGTGGCCGTCTCGGCGGTGCCCATCATGATCGCGTTCTGCTTCTTCTCCAAGTACATCATCAGCGGCATTTCCGCCGGCAGCGTGAAAGAATAAAGAAGATTCCGGTTCTGCTGATTATGGCTCCGCCCCCTTTTGGGGGCGGAGCCATTTGAGCAAATAAGCGTTTTTGGCGGAAGGGAAAAATAAAAAAAGGGTGCATTTTCTCCCGTAATATGATATGCTGAGCACAGGAACACGGAAGGAGGCTTTTCTTATGAAACGTCTTTTTGCCATGCTGCTGTGCTCAGCGCTGCTTTTGGGCGCTTTTGGGTGCGTCGCTGAGACGACCCCGGATCCCTCCCAGCCTGCCGGGGAAGCGGAGCGGGTGGATCTGAAGTGGTACATCAATTTCAGCTGGTACAACACCCCTTGGGGCGGCAATGCCGTCAGCGAGGCCATTTCGGAAAAGACAGGGGTGGACATCACCTTTGTCTCCCCGGCGGGCAGCGAGACGGAGACGCTGGACGCGCTGATCGCCGGGAACAATCTGCCCGACTTGGTGACCCTGGGCTGGTGGGAGAGCCAGCTGAGTACCATCATCGAACGGGACATGGTGTACGCCCTCAATGAGCTGGCGGACGAGTACGATGCCTATTTCTGGACGGTGGCGGACGAGGAGCGGCTCAACTGGTATACCCAGGAGGACGGAAATGTATACTGCTACCCCAACTCGTCCTACGCGCCCCGGGACTATGGGGAGGGAGCGCGCATCGGCTCCAACCAGACCTTCCTGGTGCGTAAGGATATCTATGAGGCCATCGGCTCGCCGGACATGACCACCCCGGAGGGCTTCGCCGACGCGGTACGGGCCGCGGCGGAGGCATTCCCCACGGTGGACGGCCTGCCCCTGATCCCCATCGGGGCCCACGAGTTTACCGAGCGGGGCTGCGACTCCTTTGACCTCTTCCTGATGAATTTCCTGGCCATCCCCTATGAGAAGGACGGGCGGGCCTATGACCGCTACACCGACCCGGAGTATAAGCGCTGGCTTTCCATGTTCCGACAGCTGGGGGAGGAGGGGCTGCTGGCTACTGACATCTTCATCGACAAGCGGGTGCAGATGGAGGAGAAGGCCGCCCGAGGCCAGTACTTCTGTATGCTCTACCAGCGCACCGACATCGCAGATATCCAGCGTCTGCGCTATAGCCAGGATCCAAACAGCGTCTACATCGCCGTGGACGGCCCCCGCAACTCTACTGGCGACCCCTACACCCTCCCCGGCACCGGCCTGAATGGATGGACGGTGACCTTGATCTCCAAGAACTGCCAGCGCCCTGACCTGGCTATCCGGCTCATGTCCTTCATGATGAGCGAGGAGGGCCAAAAGCTCATCGCCCTGGGCGTGGAGGGGGAGCACTATACCATGGTGGACGGCCGGGCGGTGCTCACCGAGGAGACCGCCCGCCTGCTCAATGAGGATAACGCCGCCTATATCGCGCAAGTGGGGGCCAACGATTCTTACTGGATGCTCCAAGACAACCTGGTGCAGTCCAGATGGAAGCCCCTGGATGAGCCGGTCATCCGGCAGATGGAGGAGTGGACCTTCCCCTATACCGTCTACACCGGCCAGTACGACACGAATTTCACCCCCGGCAGCGAGGCCGCCGCTGCGTATGAGCGCATCACCGCCATCCACGGAGAGATGCTGCCCCGGCTGCTGCTGGCGGAAAACGAGGAGCAGTTTGAATTCCTTTGGGATCTGTATGTCTATCTGCGGGAGACCAACGGCCTGGAGCTGGTGCTGGACGAGAGCACCCGGCAGATGGAGAGCGCCAAGGCCCGGCTGGGCCTGTCGTAGGGAGGGCCCGCCATGATGAAACGCTTTCGCAGGGCAACCCTCAGCCGGCAGCTTGCCGTGGTGAGCTGCCTGATCCTCCTGGTGCCCATGCTTCTGCTGTGGTACACTATCCTTCGCAGCCAGCAGGATTCCGCCATCCAGACCAGGGCAAGGGAGGCCCAGAGTCGGTGCATACAGATGGTGACCCAGGCGGAGCGGGCGGCGGAGCTGTGCAATATGTCCAGCCAGGTGTTTTTGAACACCCCCGCCCTGGTGGAGCATCTGAATATGCTCACGGTGGACATACCGCTGGGGGCGTCGGATCTGCTGGAGTTCTACCGCCAGCACGTGTCCAGCCTGGAGAAGATCACCCTCAGCAATCCGTACCTCTACCAGACACGGGTCTACTCCAACGCGGACGACATCACCGAGATGATGCCCATCCTGTACAGTGCCCGACGGATGGATCGGATGCCCTGGGCCCAGGGAACGCTGGTATCCGGCTCCTGGTATCTGGACTTTGACGACCAGCTCTTTGCCGACTACCCCGTGACCCCCCACATCATGAGCCTGGTCACCGTCATCACCACCTCCGCCCAGAAACAGGTGGGGGTGCTGGAGGTGGCTGTGCGGATGGACGAGGTGCTGCCCGACCTGTTTGAACCGTCCCAGGGGAGCTGGTCTGTGCTGCTGGATGGGGATGGCGGCGTGGCGGCGGGCCAGGCCGCCGTGAGCCCGGAGGAACTGGCATCCATCTCCTTCCAGGAGGGGACGGCGCGGAGCACGCTGGAGGGAAAACCGGTGCTGGTCACCCAGACCAGGCTCAAGGATTTCGGCTGTACCTACTTGCAGGTCACCAGTTTGACCGACATCTACCGCACGGGGCTTCAGCAGGGGGTATTCCTGCTTGTCATTCTGCTGGCCGCGGCGGCGGTGATGCTGTACGCCGTCTCCCAGCTGACCCGGCGGATGCTCCGGGGCTTCTACAGGGCCTTTGACGGCATCCGCGCCTTCGCCGACGGGGACACGGACGCGATGGTGGAGGTCACCGGCGAGGGGGAAGTGGCCGCGTTCGCCCGGGAAGCCGGTGGGCTGCTGGATCAGCTGCGCCAGCTCATGCGGGACAACATCCAGCGGGAGGCCCAGATCCAGCGCGCCGAGACCCGGGCGTTGCAAAACCAGATCAACGCCCACTTCATCTACAACGTCCTGGAGGCCATCAAGATGATGGCGGAGATCGACGAGGAGTACGAGATCGCCGATGCGGTGACCGCGCTGGCCAAGCTGCTGCGCTACAGCATGAAGCTGGAGAGCGGCGGGGTCATGCTGGAGCGGGAGCTGGATTACATCCAGAACTATATCACCCTGATGGATCTGCGCTTCGACTACGTCATCAGCCTGTGTGTGGATATGCCCCCGGAGCTGCTGGGCCAGAAGGTGCCCAAAATAAGCCTCCAGCCCATCGTGGAGAACGCGGTGGTCCACGGGGCCGCCGCGTTAGCGGCAGATACCACCATCACCGTGCGGGGGACGCTGGACGCTGAGCGGGGACGCTTTTCCATCCAGATCATCGACGAGGGCTGCGGGATGGACGAGGCCGGCCTGGCCCGGCTGCGCCGCCAGATCGCCGGGGAGGAGCCCGCCCCCGCCGCTTCCACCTCGGGCAACGGCATCGGCCTGGGCAACGTGCAGGCCCGCATCCGCATGGCGTTTGGGGAGGAGTATGGGCTTCAGGTGGACTCCGAGCCCGGGCGGGGCACCACGGTGAGCGTGACTCTTCCCTATATGGAGAAAACGGAGGGAACGGCATGAATACGATCCTGATCGCGGAGGATGAGAAATTCATCCGAATGGGCCTGAAAACCATGGTCCAGCGCTCCTCAGTCCCGGTGGGCGAGATCCTGGAGGCCCGGGACGGGGAGGAGGCGCTGGGCATACTGCGGGAGCGTCAGGTGGATCTGCTGATTACCGACATCCGGATGCCCAAAATGGATGGTATCCAGCTGGTGGGCCAGCTGAATACCATTGGCCACAGGCCAATGGTAATGGTCGTTAGCGGCTACGATGATTTTTCCTATGCGGTGGAGATGCTGCGCAGCGGCGCGTCGGACTATCTGCTCAAGCCGGTGGAGCGTGAGCGCCTGTATGAGGCGCTGGAGAAGCTGGAGGAACAGTTCCTGCGGCGGCAGGCGGCGGATGAGGAGCGCGGCCAGCAGACGCGGCGGGTCCTGCGCCAGCTGATGCTGGAGCCGGCCCATGGCGGCCCGGAGTGGGAAAAGCTGGCGGCGCAGTGTGCCGGCAGATTTTTCCCCGGCCCTTACGTGGGCTTTTGCGCGGGAGAGTGCACAGAGACCCTGCGGTCGGGGGCGCTGTGCCTGCGGGGCACGGGCAGGGAACTGTTTTGTGCCGTCCCTGCGGAGGAAGCGGAGCAGCTTGCCGCCGTGCTCCCCCTTCCGGCGGGACGCGGCGGGGTGTGCCAGGGGCTGGAACAGCTCCACCTGTGCTACCAGCGCGCCTATGCCGCCTGGCAGCGTTCCTTTTTCAGCGGAACGCTATGCGAGGCCCCGGAGGAGCCGCCCCAGCAGCCCATCGACCCCAGTGCCCGGCAGCTGGCGGGCCTGGTGGGGCTGGCCCGGGGACAGGAGGCAATCCGCCTGCTGCGCGGGGAGGCCCATGGCGTGGCCCAGGGAGAGAAATCTCCCGATGCCTTCGCCCGGCTGTGCGCCGATCTGATCCGGCAGCTCAGCGCCTCCTACCAGAACTTGGTCGAGCTTGCGGGCGATCCGGAGCGCTTTGCCAGGCTGTGGGATTTTCCCAGCTGCCAGAGTTATCTGGAGGAGCTGGAGCAGTGGATGGACGCCTTTTGCGGCAAAGCCGCCGAGGAATTCTCCGATTACGAAAACAAGCAGAAGATCCGGCAGGGCGTACAGTATATCCAGCAGCACTTCCGGGAACCGCTGAATATGGCGGTGGTGAGCAACCATGTGTCCATGAATTACTCCCTGTTCAGCCTGCTGTTCAAGCAGTACACCGGCGGAAACTTTGTCAGCTACCTCCAAAAGCTGCGCATCGACGAGGCCAAGCGCCTGCTGGAGACCACAGACTGGCGGGTGAACGAAATCGGCCGCAATGTGGGCTTTTCCGATGAAAAGCACTTCCTCAAGGTGTTCAAAAGCACGGTGGGTCTGTCCCCCACGGAGTACCGCAAATCCGCCCTGCTGCTCCAGCAAAACGCTCCGAAAGACGAAACATAGAGCTGCCGTAAATTTTTTGTCACCTAGGCCGCGCTTCCTTGCCTATCCCCGGTACGCCTGGATGTTATCGCCGCCGATCCAAACTCCCGCCTCAGCCCGTGCAGGTCTGAGGCGGGAGTTTTTTGAGCTGTGTATCCTCTGAGAAAAAATGACACCGCTATAAAATCCATCCCGCTTTTTTCTCCCCGGCCTTTCGGTACAATAAGGATATCAAACGACGAAAGGCGGCGGCGGTATGTCACTGAACTTTTTGAATGAATTGGGTGATTTCACCCTGGGGCACGCCCAGCGATATTCGGGGGCCTGTTTCCCCCTGGCCAACGAGGGCGGAATGATGTCCAGCGTGACGCCGCTGCTCTCCGGCGACTGCAAAACGGGACAGAATACTTTCCTTCTCGCCCCCGCCAGCGCCGAAACCCTCCATGAGAGCAGGGCCAGCCGAAATTTTTGGGTGAGGATCGACGGTGAACCCTGGTCCGTTACCGGGCAGAGCGCCCCCCAGCAGGGGGCCCGCTTCACGCCGGACGAGGAGGAGGCCGTGCTGACGGGCGGGCTGCTGTGGCAGAACGTCTCCCGCACCCACCGCGCCAGCGGCCTGCGAGGGGATGTGCTCAGCTTCGTCCCGGCGGGGAAAAACCGGGTGGAGATTATGCAGGTCACCCTGACCAACGGCGGAGATAAACCGCTGACCCTTGATCCGGCGGCGGCGATCCCCCTCTATGGCCGCTCCGCGGACAACATCCGTGACCACCGCCACGTCACCAGCCTGCTCCACCGGGTGGAGCTGCGCCCCCATGGCCTGGATGTCACCCCCACCATGACCTTTGACGAGCGGGGACATCAGCCCGGACAGACTGTCTACCGGGTGTGGGGCGGAGACGAGACCGGCGCGCCCCCGGCGGGCTTTGTGCCCCTGGTGCGGGATTTTGTCGGTCAGGGCAGCTATGACTGGCCGGAGGCCGTGGCGCGTCCCCAGCCCGAGAGGTGGTTGCATGCGGGGCAGGGGGCCCAGGGAGGCGAGATAGTGGCGGCTCTGTTTTTCCCGGCCATTACGCTTCTGCCCGGGGAGCGCTGCCGCTATCAGATCGTCCTGGCCGTGGACGACAGCCCCGCTCCCTATCTCACCCCGGACGCCGTGTCCGACGCCTGGGAAGAGACCAAGGACTGGTGGCAGGCCCAGGTGGGCCAGACCTTCCGCACCGGGGACGACACCTTTGACTCCTGGATGCGCTGGGTGGCGGTTCAGCCCCTGCTGCGCCGCATTTTCGGGTGCAGTTTCCTGCCCCACCACGACTATGGCCGGGGCGGCCGGGGCTGGCGGGATCTATGGCAGGACAGCTTAGCCCTGCTGCTCACCGGCCCGGCGGGCGTGCGGGACGATCTGCTCAGCTACTTCGCCGGGGTGCGCACCGACGGCACCAACGCCACCATCATCGGCGCAAAGCCCGGCGAGTTCAAGGCCGACCGCAACAACATCCCCCGGGTGTGGATGGATCACGGCTTCTGGCCCCTGCTGACCACGGCGCTCTATCTGGACGAGACGGGGGACGACCGCTTCCTCCTGGAGCGGCAGGGATATTTCTCTGATCATCTGCCCCACCGCGGGGAGGGAGCGCCCCGGGAGACGCCCGCTCCGGCCCGCTCCGGCACCGTGCTGGAGCATCTGCTCGTCCAGCTGGCCACCGCCTTTTTCGATGTGGGGGAACACGGCCATATGCGGCTGCGGGGCGCGGACTGGAACGACGGGCTGGACATGGCGAAGGATCGGGGAGAGAGCGTGGCATTTACCGCCGCCTATGCCTACGGCTTTGATCTGCTGGCCGGGATGCTGGATCATCTGGCGGAGGTTGGCGTGGAGACGCTGGAGGTCAACGGGCCTTTGGCGGCACTGCTGGACTACCCCGCAGGGCAATACGGCGATCCCGCGGCCATGCGGGCGGCGCTGGCCCAATACTGCCAGGGAATCGACCGCACCGGGGAAACTGCCGCGCTTCCCGCCCACCCGCTGGCGGAAAAGCTCCGGGGCATGGCCCGGTGGATTCGGGAACACATCGCCCAAACCGAGCGGGTAGGGGACGGGGCCGACCTGCACTGGTTCAACAGCTATTACGACAACTCCGGCCGTCAGGTGGAGGGCCTGCGGGGAAAAAGCGTGCGCATGATGCTCACCGGACAGGTATTTGCCATCCTGTCCGGCGCGGCGGATGAGGGGTACACCCGGGAGATCGTCCGGGCGGCGGACTGGTATCTTTGCGACTCCGTCCGGGGCGGTTACTGCCTGAACACCGACTTCGGCGAGGTCAAGCTGGATATGGGCCGGATGTTTGGCTTTGCCTATGGCAATAAGGAAAACGGCGCGGTGTTCTGCCACATGGCGGTGATGTACGCCTACGCCCTGTACAGCCGGGGCCTTGCGGCGGAGGGCTGGCGGGTACTGGAGCTGCTGTACCGTCAGAGCGCCGATTTTGCCCGCAGCGGGCTGCTCCCCGGCATCCCGGAGTATTTCGATGACCGGGGCAGGGGGATGTACCCCTATCTCACTGGGGCGGGGAGCTGGCTGCTGCTCACCCTCCAGACCCAGGCGTTCGGCGTGCGGGGATGCCGCGGGGATCTGCTGCTGGAGCCCAAGCTGACGGCGAGCCAATTTGACGAGGCAGGAACGGCGGAGATTGTCTGCACTGCCGCGGGCCGCGCCCTTCGAGTGCGGTATGAAAATCCCCTGTGTCTGGACTGGGGCAGATATACAATTGGGACAGTACAATTCGGGGATCGAACCTGGGAGGGGAAAGGCTCCGCCCTCCTCATTCCCAGAGCCGAGCTGCCCCGGATAGAGGGGCCGCTGGAGTTCACGGTGACCCTGATTCCCAAAGGAGGAGATTGCCATGTTTGACGAAAAAAACCGCTATGTGATCGAGGACTACCAGAGCAAGCCGACCTTTTCCAGCTTCCTCCCCGGCATCGCGGGGCCGCTGGGAGTGCCGGTGTGGTGCTATTACAACAACCGGGGCCAGGGCGTGTGTTCCTTCGGGGTCAATGACAAAGACCACGCCATCATGGAGTTCTCCCCCGCCCGCACCGCCTATCGGGAGGTCAGCCGTACCGGCTTCCGCACCTTCTGCAAGGTAAACGGCGGCTGCCGTGAGCTGTTCACGAAAAACTGCGCCATGCATATCGGCATGAGCGAGGTGGAGATCACCTGCCGGGACGGGGATTTGGAGGCTGGCGCGGTCTATTTCGGAATTCCCGGAGAGCGGACGGCGGCGCTGGCCCGGGTGCTGACGGTGCGCAACGCGGGAGCCGCGCCCATCGACCTGGAGCTGCTGGACGGTATGCCGGAGCTGGTGCCCTACGGGGTGGAGCAGGACGCGCTGAAGAACATGGCCAACCTAGCCCAGGCATGGATGCGGGTGGAGGACGCGGACACAGGCCGCGCCTGCTTCCGCACCCGGGCTTCCATGGCGGACACCGCCCAGGTGACGGCGGTGGAGGGCTGCAACTTCTGTCTGGCCTGGGACGAGACTGGGGAAATCCTGCGCCCCATTGTCCAGCCGGAGCTGGTGTTTGGCGCGGACACCTCCCTGGCACAGGCGGAGGGCTTTGCGGGTACGCCGCTGGACGCGCTGTGCAAAACGCCCCAGGTGACGGAGAACCGCTTCCCCTGCTGCTTCCTGCCCAAGCGGGCCGCCCTCGCCCCCGGCGAGGCGGTGCGGATCTTCTCCCTTTACGGTCAGGCAGAGGACAAGGGCCGGGTGGCCGCGCTGGCGGAGCGGGTGAACGGCGGCGAGTGGTTTGAGGCCAAGCGGCAGGAGGCCGCGCGGCTGGTGGATGAGCTGTGCGCCCCCATCGAGACCCATACGGCCGACCCGGTGTTCGACGCCTACTGCAAGCAGACCTATCTGGACAACGTCCTGCGGGGCGGCGCGCCCATATTCTTTGAGGACGGGGAGAAAAAGGCACCCTTCTACCTCTACTCCCGCAAGCACGGCGACCCGGAGCGGGAATACAACTACTTCTCCCTGGGTGGGGAGTATTACGCCCAGGGCAACGGCAATTTCCGGGATGTGAACCAGAACCGCCGATCCGACGTGCTATTCACCCCGGAGGCAGGGGAGGAGAGCGTCCACACCTTCTTTGACCTGATCCAGACGGACGGCTATAACCCGTTGGTGATTCAGGCCAGTACATACACCGTCCCCCAGGCCAATTTGAAGGGGGTGCTGGATCTGCTGCCCCCGGATCGGCAGGAGGACGGGCTGCGGCTGCTGTCCCAGACCTTTACCCCTGGAGCCCTGGCCATGGCGCTGGAGGACTGGGGGCTGGACGCCCAGCACCTCACCGCCGCCATCGTCTGCGCCGCCGACAGCGAGCCCAACGCCGACTTCAAGGAGGGCTACTGGTGCGACCACTGGACGTATAACCTGGATCTGATCGAGAGCTGCCTGTCCGTCTACCCGGAACGGCAGGAGGAGCTGCTGTTCGAAGAGTGCCGGTATCGCTGGTATGAAGGCAGTGCGCTGGTCAATCCCCGGGCGAAGCGCTACCACATGACCGAGGGCGGCCTGCGGCAGTACCACGCCCTGGACGAGGAGGCCAAGGCCGGGGTGACGCGCAAATGGGTCTGCACTGCCGACGGAGAGGCGGCCCGCAGCACACTGATGGAAAAGCTGCTGCTGCTGTGCGCCGTCAAGACCGCCACCCTGGACGCCGCCGGGATGGGCGTGGAGATGGAGGGCGGCAAGCCCGGCTGGTACGACGCGCTCAACGGCCTGCCCGGCCTGCTGGGCTCTTCCATGGCGGAGAGCTGTGAGCTGGCGCGGCTGCTGCGATTCACCATCAAGGCCCTGGAACAGCGCGAAGGAGAGATCGCGGTGTATCAGGAGATCGGCGGGCTGTTCCAGGACATCTTCAACATCCTGCAAAGCGAGCAGGATCTGTTTGCCCGATGGGACAAGATGAACCAGGTCAAGGAGGCCTACCGCGTCCAGACCACAAACGGCTTTGAGGGCAAACGGCTGGTGCTGCGCTGCGCCCAGGCGGCCGATATGCTGCGGGAAATGGAGCGGGCTGTGCTGGACGGCATCCAGCGCGCGGTGGAGCTGGGCGGCGGCATCTGTCCCACCTACTTTACCTTTGAGGCAACCGGGATCACGGAAACCTCTGACGGCCCCATGCCCACCGGGCTGACGCCCCATCCCCTGCCCCTATTCCTGGAGGGGCCCACCCGCTGGCTGAAGCTGGATGTGCCACGGGAAGAAAAAGCGGCCCTGAGCGAAAAAATCCGGCACAGCGGGCTGTATGACCAGGCGCTGAAGATGTACAAAGTAAACGAGAGCCTTGCCGGGGTCAGCTTCGAGGCGGGGCGTGCCCTGGCCTTCACTCCGGGCTGGCTGGAAAACGAGTCTATCTGGCTCCACATGGAGTACAAATACCTGCTGGAGCTGCTGAAAAGCGGGCTGTACGACCAGTTCTGCCAGGATTTCCGCGCCGCCGCCGTCCCCTTCCTGGATCCGGCGCAGTATGGGCGCAGCCCGCTGGAGAACGTGTCCTTCCTGGCCTCCTCCGCCAACCCGGATCCCTCGGTGTGGGGGCGGGGATTCGTGGCGCGGCTGTCCGGCTCCACGGCGGAGTTCCTGCAAATGTGGCAGCTGATGTTCTTCGGCCCCGAGCCCTTCCGCATGGGCGCGGACGGACTGGAGCTGTACTTCCTGCCCTGCATCCCTGACTACCTGATGGGGGCGGACGGCACAGCGCAGGCCACATTCTTGGGGCATATCCCGGTGACCTATCACGCAACCGGGCCGAGCGCCCTGTGCCCCGGCCAGACCGTCCCCACCCGCTGGATCCTCACCAAGGCCGACGGGGAAACCGTCACCGTAGACGGTCTGTATCTCCCCGGCCAGGAGGCCCGCATGGTGCGGGAGGGCAAGATTTCTGAAATTCAAATCATGATGAAATGAGGCGGCGTCAATGAAAGCGACTTTGACCACCACAAATTTACAGACCGGCGAGCGCTGGCAGGAGACATTGCTGGACATCGGCCCGGTGAACCGCATGAAGCAGGTGTCCATTTACGCCAACGTCCGGGGGCAGCAGTTCCATGGCTTTGGCGGCGCCTTTACCCAGGCGGCGGCTTACTGCTGGCAGCAGCTCCGGCCGGATCGGAGGCAGGCGCTGCTGGACTGCTATTTCGGCCCGGACGGCCTGGGCTACACCCTGGGCCGCGCCCATATCGGCAGCTGCGACTTCGCCCTGGGCAACTACGCCTGCCAGGCGGGTCCGGAGGACGAGGGCTTTGACACCTCCATGGACGACCGGGATATTATCCCCATGATCCTGGCCGCGCAGGAGACGGCCGGGGCGCCCATCGGCCTGCTGCTCAGCCCCTGGAGCCCCCCGGCATTCATGAAGACCAACGGGGACATGAACCATGGCGGCAGCCTGAAGCCGGAGTACCGGGCGCGCTGGGCCGGGTGCATGGCGAAATATGCCGCCCACTACCGCGCCAACCACTGCGACGTGCGGCTGATGAGCGTCCAGAACGAGCCCGCCGCCGTTCAGACCTGGGACTCCTGCATCTATTCCGCCCAGGAGGAGGGCGAGTTTGCCGCGGGATATCTGGCTCCCGCTTTGGCACAGGCCGGCTGCGGCGACGTGAAGATCCTGGCCTGGGACCACAACAAGGACTCGCTGCCCCGGCGCGCTGCGGGGACCATGGCCGTCCCGGGGGCGGAACAGGCAGTGAGCGGCTTCGCCATCCACTGGTACAGCGGCGACCACTTTGACGCGGTGCGGCTGACAAAGAGCCGCTGGCCGGACAAGGAGCTGTGGTTCAGCGAGGGCTGCGTGGAGTACAGCCGGTTCGACGGTATGACGCCCCTGGAAAAGGCGGAGATGTACGCCCATGACATCATCGGGAACCTGAACGCGGGCATCTCCGGCAGTATCGACTGGAACCTGCTGCTGGACGCCAAGGGCGGGCCCAACCATGTGGGGAATTTCTGCGAGGCCCCGGTGATGCTCAACGAGGACAGCTCCGATTTCGCCATCCAGACAGAGTACTATTATATTGGCCAGTTCAGCCGGTTCATCCGCCCCGGGGCGGTGCGGCTGGGCGTGTCCAGCTGGAACACAGACCTGGAGGCCACCGCCTTTGAAAACCCCGACGGCAGCTATGTTGTGGTGGTGCTCAACCGGACCGACCGGGCACTGCCCATGTCCGTCACCCCGGACAGGCAGGAGGGCTACAGCTTTGAGCTGGCCCCCCACAGCATCGCGACCTTACAGAGCACGGCGCATCTGGCCTGATAGAATTGATGGATTGAAGATGAAAAGAGCCCGGAGGCTTGAAGCGGCAGTCATGTGCCGCCAAGCCTCCGGGCTTTGCCTGTATGCTCGATAAACGTTGACCGGGGACACGGCCCGGCGTAAGGCCAAAACCGAGCCAACTGCCACAATGAACGATTCTCAAACAATTTGGAAATACGACCCACGCCGAAAAGACAAGAGAGGGAGGACGAGCCGCAATAAACCGCCCCTTACCGCGAGAGATATTCCTCCAGGCACAGCCCGTCCGCCATGATTTCTTTGGCGGCATCCACCCCCACATAGCGGTAATGCCAGGGCTCATAGCTCACGCCGGTGAGGGCGCTCTTGTCCGTGGGATAGCGCAGGATGAAGCCGTACTCCCAACAGTGCGCCATGAGCCATTGCTGGACGGGGGTGTTCTCCTGGCCCTCGTCCAAAACCTGGTAGGACAGATCCACGATGTCCACCGCCAGCCCGGTCTGATGCTCGCTGGTGCCTGGGCGGGCCACCCACATGGCGGCCTGTTCCTCGGCGTCCTCCCGTATGTAACCCCGGGCCAGCCAGTTTTGCACCTCGGCCTCAAAGAGCCGCTCCTGATCGTCCCAGGTGCGCAGGGAGGAGCAGATCAGCGGCTGGAGCCCTACGGCCCGGGCGTCGTCCATCATGGCCTGGAGGGCGGGATAGGCCCGGCTGTCGATGGCGTGGCCGCGGCGCAGCTGGGTCAGATCGGGCACGGCAAAGCCCTCCGGCAGGGGGTGGTCGAAGTTGACCAGCCTCAGCGCCCAGTCTTCCCCGGATGGGGTGGGAGTGGGCGTGGGGAGGGGCTTGTCCGACGGGGAAACGGGGGCCTGGAGCGGGGGTGGCGCGGCGGCTGCCAGGACGGAGTCGGCGGCCTCATAATAGGCGGACGCCCCGTTCCAGCCCGTCCCTACCCCGGCGGCAAACAGCAGCAGGGCCAGGACGATCAGCAGGGGCAGAGGGACGGCACGGCGGCGCTTGGTTTTCATGGGGAACACTCCTTTGTATCGGCTGTATTCCCAGCTTACCATGGGCCGCCGTCGAAATTCGGGCGTTTTTGCATCAAAGTGCCATCTTTTCAGCCGTCATAGAGGCCGCTGAAATCCGTCTCGTTCTGATTGAGTTCCAGCGAAATGCCCAGGGAGGTGGGATTGCGTGATACCGAGTAGTGCAGGTTGGTGCCGATGACAGAATAATAGAGGGCGAGATAGTTTTTGGAATCCGGCTCTGCCGGCTCCATGGGCTCGATGTCCAGGCCGTCAACCAGGCCCATCATTTCAAAATACCGGTTCGCCATGTCATGGAGCTCGTCCCAGCCATAGGGGAACCACTGGGACATATTGGTGTCAAAAACAATGACTTCAATGGGCAGGCCGGTCTCCCCGTCTACGTTCACCGTCAGGGACTTGTTGTGGGGCGTTGTGTAATACGTCCAGTGGAAGAGGTAAAAAACGGAGGGTTCCTGGGCAGCCGCCCCCTCCGCCGGATCCCAGAGCAAAAGGCGCGAGACAGTGAGATGTTCGTAGGGGTCAAAGTCCTCAAAAACCCACTCGGGGACAATGCCCGACCCGGTCAACAGTTCCTGAACCATCTGCGCCTGCTGCAGCTTTGTGAGAGTATCGGCGTAGGCCCCCTCATCGGAGGACAGGATGGGGTGCTGTGCGGAATACCGGTCGGTGAACAGCACCATGCGGTCGGCCAGGCTGAGGGGTGCATAGACTGGCAGGGCGTCCGCCTTCAGCTCCTCCGTGTGAATCTGCCCGAACTGGCGGGCGTCCCTGGCCTGGGAGACGCGGGCGGGTAGCACCGCCGCCCCCGCCACGATCAGGCAGGTCAAAACCGGGAACAGCCACTTTTTCACCAGCTTCATGCCTCCGTCCCTCCCTTCAGATGAATCTTCGCCGTGGTGCCTTGGCCCAAGACGCTCTCAAACTCCAGTGTCCCGCCGTGGAGTTTCACGATCCGCTGGCACAGCGCCAGCCCCAGCCCCGCGCCCCCCTGGGCCCGCGAGCGGGACTTGTCCACCATGTAAAACGGCTCGGTGATGCGGCCCAGCTCGTCCGCCGGGATACCCTTGCCGGTGTCCGATACCTGGATGAGATAGCCGCCCCCCTCGGCCCGCCCGGTGAGGGTAATTTTTCCGCCGGAGGGGGTGGCCTTCCGGGCGTTGTCCAGCAGATTGAGGCATACTGTCTCCATCAGGTCAGGCTCGATCAGGGCGGAGGCCGCCTCGGCGTCCAGTGTCAGCCGAATGCCCGCCCGCTCCATGGCGGGACGCAGGGCGTTCCCCGTCCGCTCCAGGAATGCGCCCATGGGCACCGGGCGCAGGGGAAAGTCCCGCTCATCCAGCACGATCAGCTCCATCAGCTTGCCCGACAGGGCCTCCAGCCGCCGCCCCTCCCGGAAGATATACCCGGCGCTCTCCCGCACCTGTTCCGACGTATGATCGCGAGACTGGAGCAGCTCCGCGTAACCGATGATGGAGGTGAGGGGCGTTTTGATCTCATGGGCAAAGCTGCCGGTGAACTCCTTTTCCCGCCGGGCGGCGTCGGCGAGGGCCTCCATCTGCCCCTCGATCCGCTGGGCCATGGCGTTAAAGTCGGCGGAGAGGGCGCCCAGCTCGTCATCGCTGGTCACGGCCACCCGCTGGCCCAGTTCGCCGTCCGCCAGACGCCGTGCGGCGGCGGATATCCGTCCCAGCGGCCGCAGGATCAGGTGGGATACCAGCAGCGACAGCAGCCCCACCCCGGCGATGAGGGCCAGCATCACGTAGAAAAAGCTCCGGTACTGGGCGGAGCGCTGGAAAAACAGGGCGGTGACGTCCCGGCAGTTTTCCAAATACACCGTCTCGCCCAGCAGCGTCATGGCGCTGGCCCCGTGGAGGAGGGAGCGGCCCGCCCCCTGCTCCAGCCGCCAGCCCCGCCGGTCCAGGCCCAGGCCGGAAATCAACGGGCCGGCCTTCAGAAAGAAAAGCCCGCCCTTATCATATAAGGCCGTACCGTCCCCGCCGCTGAGCCGGAAGGCCACTGTCCGGCCCCCGGTGGTGAGGGACAGGCCGTCCGCCAATCGGGAGAGCTCCTCCGGGCCGGTGAGGGTTTTCCCCTCCATTTCCCGGGACAGGGCGTAGCGGAGCATATCGTTCTCCGCGTACAGTGACTCCACCTCCTGGTCGAGGGCGGCGCGGAACTGCCCGTCGATGAGCCAGAACCCCACTAGGGCGCAGGCCAGCACGGTGACGGACACCATGGAGCAAAAAAGCTTCCAAAACAGTTTCATGTCACACCTCTAATCGGTAGCCCACTTTGTATACTGCCACCAGCCGCTTTTCCAGCCCCAGTTTCTTGCGCATCCGCTGTATGTGCAGATCCACGGTGCGGCTGTCCCCCAGATACTCGTCCCCCCATACCTTTTCGTAAATGCGGTCCCGGTATAGGGCGATATTTTTATTCTGGACGAACAGCAGCAGGAGGTCGTACTCCTTGGCAGTCAGCGCCACGGCCGCGCCGCCCCGGCGCACCGTGTGGGCGGCGGTGTCGATCTCGATGTCCGGCGGCAGGGATAGCACCCGCCCCGTCTTGCCGCACCGGCGCAGCACCGTTTCCACCCGGGCCAGCAGCTCCATCAGCTCAAAGGGCTTGGTGATGTAGTCCTCAGCGCCCAGCCGCAGACCCCGTACCCGATCCTCCACCGTCCCCTTGGCGGTGAGGAAGATGACAGGTATGTCCAGTGTCCGGCAGTATTCCAGCACCTCGTAGCCGTCCGCCCCGGGGAGCATGATGTCCAGCAGCACCAGGTCAAAGGGCTCCCGCTCCAGCAGATCCGCGGCCGCGATGCCGTCGGCGGCCCAGGTACAGCGGTAGTCCGGGCCGTCCAGGGCGGTTTTGACCAGGTTGGCGATGGGGGGTTCATCCTCTGCAATCAGGATCTTGTTCATGGGAACACCTCCGATTCTATTATACACCGATGCCCATCATTTTTGCATCGCTGTTTTGCCCGCCCACGTCTGAAAACAGGCAAAGCAAACGCCCCGCCAGCGGCGGGGCGCTTGTGGTTTACACGTCTTTTGTTCCATAGAAATGCCGGGACAGCAGGAAAGACACTGCCAGCAGGACAACGCCCACAATTGCTGCAATGAAGGGAATGGAGGCGATTTGGGCGGGGGTGGGCTCTCCCAGGGTCTTGAGCCACTCTATGCCCCCCAGCGGGATCAGGAACAGCCAGCCCAGCAGCACGATGAAGCCCATCAGGACGAACAGCGCGATCCGGGCCTGCTCCGGGCCGAATTTGTACAGGAAGGGCAGGATGACCGCGTTGAGCAATACCGCCAGCAGGCCCATGAGGGCGCAGGTGATCAAAAACTCGGCGGGCTCCTCCAGGCGCCCCATAGCGTACAGCACCGCCCCGGCCATGGCCGCCATGACCACGCTGCCCAGGCACAGGAGCAGGACGCAGAGATACCGGGCACACACCGTTTTGGTGCGCCCCACCGGCAGGGCCAGGCCGTAGGTGTCCCATTTGGCCTGCTTATCGTAGGCGAACACGTTCATGGGCAGCACGCTCACCATCACCATCATGAAGCCGCCGATAAAGGACGCGTTCCAGAAGCCGGAAAAGGCGATCGCCGTGTAGATCACCAGAATCATCAGGTAGCTGCGCAGGCTCTTGCGCAGGATGAGAAAATCCTTGATTACCAGCCCGGTCATGTTTTCTCCCCCTTTACCACGAATACCATCAGCTCGTCCAGTGTCACCGGCTCCACCGTCAGGCGGGGATAGAGGCGCTTGAAATCGCTCTTGTGCCGGATGAGGGCCTCGGCGGAATACTGGCTTTTCCGGGTGCTGACGAGGTAGCCCCGGTCTATCTGCTCCAAATCCGCTTTGGTACACACAAGCCGCCCGTAGCTCTCTAGAAGCATATCCTTCTCGTCGCACATCAGCAGTTTACCCTGGTGGAGGTAGGCGATGTAGTCCGCCACCTTTTCCAGGTCGGAGGTGATGTGGCTGGAGATGAGGATGGCGTGCTCCTCGTCGGAGACGAAGGCTAGGAACTCGTCCAGAATTTCGTCCCGTACCACTGGGTCCAGCCCCGCCGTGGCCTCGTCCAGCAGCAGGAGGCGGGGCCGGTGGGCCAGCGCCGCCGCCAGGGACAGCTTCATCCGCATTCCCCGGGACAGCTCCTTGATGTTTTTTGCCCCGGAGAGGCCAAATTTGTCCAGATAGTCCGCAAACAGCCCCTTGTCCCAGCCCTTGTACACATGGCTCAGGACACTGTTCACGTCCCTCACCCGCAGGTACTCGGAGAAGAAGCAGTCGTCCATGACCACGCCGATGTCCTCCTTGGCGTGGTCGGGGTCGGTGCCCAGCAGGGTGACGCTACCGCCACTGGGCTTGGTGATGCCCAGCATGGACTTGATGAGGGTGGTCTTGCCCGCGCCGTTTTCCCCGATGAGGCCCAGGATGGAGCCGCCGGGGACGGTCAGGTCGATGGGGCCCAGGGTGAAGGTTTTGTACTCCTTTGCCAGCCCCTTGATTTCAATACAATTTGTCATAACTAATCCTCGTTATACAATGTGTTTAGCATTTCGGTGAGTTCTTCCAGGCCCACGGCCCCCGCCCGGGCGGCGTCCACCGCCTGGGACAGGTGCTCTTCGATTTGGCACAGCACAGCCTCCCGCCTTGTCTCCCGGTTCTGGGCGGCCACAAAGCAGCCCTTGCCGGGGACGGTGGTGAGAAAACCCTCCCGCTCCAGTTCCTCGTAGGCCCGTTTGGTGGTGATGACGGAGATGCGCAGGTCGCGGGCCAGAAGACGCATGGAGGGCAGGGCCTCGCCCTCGGGAAGCTGGCCGGAAAGGATGAGCCCTTTCAGCTGGCGGACGATCTGCTCATAGATCGGCACGCCGGAGGAATTGCTGATGATGATGTCCATGGTACACCTCTTGGGGAGCCCGCTCGTCAGCGGCCTCCGAAATATTGTATATATACGATATACACAGTATAGACGGACTGTGCCTGTTTGTCAATAGGAGAGGGCAAAAAATTTTGTGGAACATAAAACCAGCCTCTTTTGCTGGAAAAGAGGCTGGTTTTTGATGGTTTATGTGAATTTTCAGCGATGCTTGCCCATGAAAAACAGGGCCACGCACCCCGGCCCGGTGTGGGCGC
Organism: Clostridiales bacterium; assembly: GCA_014799565.1. Taxonomy (GTDB): domain Bacteria; phylum Bacillota; class Clostridia; order Oscillospirales; family Oscillospiraceae; genus Enterenecus. The sequence goes on along the minus strand of JAAVHT010000021.1, from coordinate 131,716 downwards.
CGATGACGGGGCCGATGGAGTTGATGATGATCTCCTTGGTGCCGTACTGCTTTTTGACCTCGTCCGCCACGAATTGGGCGTCCTCGATGCAGTCGCTGTTGCTGATAAACATGGTCTGGGAGGCGGGATCCTCCGCCAGCTCGCCCACCTTGTCCACCAGGGCCTTGAGGGACGCCTTGCGGCCCCGGGCGGTGTCCACCTTGATGAGGTGGCCCTCGTTATCCACGTGCATCACGGGCTTGATCTGGAGCATGGTGCCCACCACGGCGGTGGCGGCGGATACCCGCCCGCCCTTCTTCAGGAAGAACAGGTCGTTGACCGTGAACCAATGGCACTGGTTCAGCTTGTTGGCCTCCACCCAGTCCCGCACTTCCTCGATGGACTTGCCCTCCTGGCGCAGCTTGGCCGCCTGGTACACCAGCATCCCCTGGCCCAGAGAGGCGCACAGGGTGTCCACGGCGTACACCTTGCGGTCGGGATACTGCTCCGCCAGCTCGTCCGCCGCGATCTTGAAGGAGTTGTAGGTGGTGGACAGCCCCGAGGAGAAGGCCAGCACCAGCGCGTCCTTCCCCTGCTTCAAGACAGCCTCGATGGCGTCGGTGGCCTCGCCCACGTTGACGGCGTTGGTGGTGGCCATGAGGCCCTCCTTCTGCTTGCCGTAGAACGTCTCGGGGGACATCTCGCGGTTATCCGGGTAATTCCGATAGGTCTTGCCGTCCATGATGAAGGCCAGGGGGAGCACTTCCAGCTCCAGCTCCTTCACCAGGCTGTCGGGCAGGTCGCAGGACGAATCGGTGATAATGACATAGTTGCTCATGGTCAGTTCCTCCAAATTTAAGATACATCTAACGACCTCACAAGGCCGGAGATTACTTTTTCTTTTTCAAAAGATCCTCATGCCCTGTGCGCTGGGCCAGAATGGCCAGGGCCCGGTGGCAGGCCAGACCGTTGGCGTAGCTGCGCATGGCCAGGTCCAGCACCAGCTTGGGCAGATCCTGGTCGGCGATATCCTCCTCGATATGCTCGGCGGTGTCCGCCATGGCCTCGTCCAGATAGCGGCAGAAATACTCGTACTGCTTGTCCGTGGAGCGCATTTCCCGGCCCACGGTGGTCAGCACCTTCATCTCCCGCACCGACATGACCTGCTTCAAGGCGCTGATGGCGGTGAGATAGGCCAGATGTTCCTGACCGTATTTTTTCCCATTGGCCCGCTCCACCAAACCGTCCTTGATGTAATTGTTGATCATGGCGGAGGTGAGGGGGTCGCCGTCGCCAATGGAGATCATCTGCCGGGACAGGTAGGACACCACCTGATCCATGTACAGCGGAATGTCGGGCAGATCGTCCCAGCCGTCTGGACGCTGATCGGTTAGCTGCTGTTTCAGTTCGGCCAGTTCCTCCATGAAAAGTCCCTCCAATCTGATAGCTGGAATTATATCACATCGTTTTGGGGACGTAAAGAGGGAAAGCGGAAAAAAGCCGCCCGCAATAAAAGGGCCTCCGCCACGGCGGAGGCCCTTTTGTGCGTTACTTTAGTTGTTATAGGCCCGGTAGAGGAACGCCACGATCTCACCACGATTGCACACCCGATCCGGGGCAAAGGTGTCGCTGCCGCCGTAGCCCTTGGTCACACCCTTCTCCACGGCCCAGGACACCGCATCGGCATAGGACGCGTCGGCGGCTACATCGGAGAAGCTGGCGGCTGTTTTGGCTTCCTGCTTGCCCAGGGCCTGCCAGATATACTGCACGGCCTGGGCGCGGGTGCAGGGGGAGTCGGGGTGGAAGGAATCATCAATTATTTCCTGGTCATAGGCCCAATTGGCGGCGGGGGCATAGTCGCCGGCCAGGTCGGAGAAGGCCGTGTTGTCGCTGGTGGGCCTGTCCTCCGCCCGCCACAGCATGGTGAGGATTTGGATCTGGGTGCAGTCTATGGTGGGGGCGAAGGTGGTGCTGCCGCCGTAGCCGTTGGTGATGCCCTTCTGGGCGGCCCAGGCCACCTCTTTCTCAAACCAGCTGGGCACGTCGGTGAATGTATAGGTAAGGTCTTCTCCGTCCGCACAGTAGACCGGAACCTGAGCGCCGTCGTGCCATGCGGTGTTTTCTATCATGCTCCACTGTTCACGGGAGCCCCCATAGATCACGCTCTTGGGGGTGCTCCCAGAGAAAGCCAAATCTGCGTTTAAGTCGCACATACTGGTCGGGACGGTAAGGGTGTCAAGCTCCAGATCCTCCGCGAACGGAAACCAGGACGACCAAGTGAAAGCCGCACCCTCCACATAAGCCACGCCATCGGGGATAGCCACGTTGCCGCCCTTTCCCTGGTACTTCAGCAGCACGGGGCCGGCCAAAATGAAGTCCCCCGCCGTCCTCTGATTTTCCAGCCACCTGGTGTAGCTGAAGCAGTCGGCACCTACCTCCCGCAGGGTGCTGGGAAAGGTGATTTGGGCGAGATTATCACACCCAAGAAATGCGGAGCGGCCCAAGGAGGTCACGCCCTCCGGGATAGCTAGCTCAGTGATTGTTTTGTCCTGCGCAAACGCGGCGTGGTTGATAGACGTCACACCCTCAGGAATGGCTACCTTCTCCGCGCCGCCCTGGTATTTGATGAGGATGCCGTTGATCATTGCAAATTCGCCTTGGTTTTCCAGCCATGGGGTGCCGGAAAATGCGGATAAGCCTACGCCTGTTACACTTTGGGGGATGCTGACCTGCGTCAGGTTGGCGCAGGTCTCGAACGCTGACATACCGATATAGGTCACGCCCTCCTCAATGCTCACGCTCCTGATCTCTTGCTTGAAACCCTCCCATGGGTAGTAGAACGTGAACTTACCGCCGCTCAAGTAGTCTATCGATCCCGTACCGCTGATAGTCAGCGTGCCAGTGGCCTTGTCAAAGCTCCAAGTAGTGGATTTCCCGCAGGTGCCACTGACGGCCGCGTCATTGTCCGTCGCGAACGCTGGGACGGCAAGCCCCAAACACAGAGCCAGTGCCAGGAACATCGTCAAAAACCGTTTTTTCATGGTTTTACCCCTTTCTATCGCATATCTGACTTGATTCTAGCCCATCGAAGCCGAAAATGCAAGAGGTATCTGCCCATAAGAAAGCGGCCCGCTCGGGGCCGCTTTCCTCATGTTCAGGTTTCCTCTGCCAGCCGCCCCAGCAGCAGCGCCGCCCCCGCCTCCGCCAGCAGCAGATCGGGGGAGCCGCCGTCGTAGGGCAGGACAAGCTCCTGCCGGTCTACGGCTTTGCCGTCCAGGTCGATGAACTCCCGCTGTACCGCCACCGAGGCCCGCTGTCCGTCCAGGCTGGACAGGGTGAGGGTGTTCCGGCTGGACGTGCCGTAGCTGAGCACGATGCCCGCGGGCAGGGCCCGGGTCAGGGCGGATCGTCCGCCGGGGAGCAGGGCGGTGCGGCAGTTGAGGGCGCCGGCCCCCGCCCAGCCGGTGGCCCCAGGGGAGACGATGAGCAGATCCAGGGTAAGGCCCGCCAGCAGCGCCGGGTGGCGGCAGGCCCGCACCAAGGTCTGGGTGCCCTCCGCCAGACGGCTCACCCGCTCGGCAAGCCCCTCGTCCCGTTCCCACACGCCGATCTGCCACATACACCGCGCCTCCCCCTCGTATGTACCCGCCGGGGGATAGTGTGCGCGGGAAGCGGGATTTTATGCGCACCTATCGCCGCGCTTCCCGGCGATGGATAAAGAGGACATAGTTCACTACATTGCCCATGATAAGGATGGTGCCGCACAGGTACAGCCACACCAACAGGATGATGACCGAGGCCAGGGAGCCGTAAATCAGGGAGTACCGGGTGGAATTGCCCATGAGTATGGAGAAGATCATGGACGCGATGGCCAGCGCCGCCGACGCCGCCAGCGCCCCGGGTACCACCGGGGGCCGGGGGTTGTCCAGGGGAGCGGCGAAGCGGTAGAGCAGCAGGATGAACAGGAACACCATGGCCAGCAGCAGGAGGTACTTCACCGACTGCCAGGCGCCGGACTGCTCCACCAGATTTTCCAGCCTCAGCACCTGGCCCAGCAGGTGGAAGAACCAGTTGCCGGTGACCACCACCGCCAGGGACAGGTAGATGGTGGCCAGCAGCAGCACGGAGAACAGGATGCTGGCGATGAGCTGCCACAATCCACGGAAGGTGGCACGGCCATACAGCTCGTGCATGATGTTCATCAGCCCCCGCACGGCGGCGGAGGCGAACAGCACGGTGAGGAATGCGCCGGTGAGCAGCATGGCGGTGGACTGATTGGTGTCGATATAGACGAGGTAGTCCCGGAAGAGAACCAGCACCCCCTCCGGCAGAAAGGGGTCGGCCTGATCCACCAGAGCGGCCAAATCCAGGTGCAGCTCGTTGACGAAGGCGGAGATGCAGATCATGATGGGGAAAAAGGTGAGGATGAGAAAGTAGGCCAGCTCCGCCGCGGCCCGGCTGACGCGCTTGGTGAAGTATACATCCACCACGTCGGTGGCAAAGCGGATGGGCGGGTGGGCGCGCAGCAGCTTGTCCAGCTTTTGTTTCATAGGCTTGTCCCCTTCGGCATTCAATGGGGAAAGTATACCAAAACTTGCGGAGAAGAGCAACCGAAAATATTGTCAGAATACGCGATGCGACCACGTTTTGCCTGTTCGCGGCGGCTCAGCGCTGCTATGCCAGCAGCATGTCCAGATCCTCCACCGTCAGCGACGGGTTGAGGGCCCGGCTGACGGCGTAGCCCAGCACCTTGCCCAGGTCGGCCACGTGGCTGTCCACCTCCCGGGGGGTGACGAAAAAGCCATTTCCAGCGGGCAGGTCACCCCGATCCAAATCGGCCTGTCCCGCCTGCTCCAGCAGATCCAGGGCCAGGGTGGCCCCGTCCACCACGGTGGGCACCCCCACGGTGAACACCGGCACCCCCAGGGTGTCCCGGTTCAGGGGGTGGCGGTGGTTGCCTACGCCGGAGCCGGGGATGACCCCGGTGTCGGACAGCTGCACCGTGCGGCACAGCCGATCCAGGGAACGGGAGGCCAGGGCGTCCACGGCGATGACGCAGGACGGCTTGAGCCGCCGGGTGAGGGCCTCGGCCACCAGGCTGCTCTCCATCCCGGTGGAGGCCAGCACGCCGGGGGCGGCGGCGGCTACCGGGCGCAGGTCGCCGAAGTGTTCCGGCACCTGTTCCACCAGGTGGCGGGTGACCAGCAGATGATCCACACACAGCGGGCCGATGAGGTCGGGGGTCACCGCCCGGTTGCCCAGGCCGACGACCAGGGCGGCGCCGTCCTGGGGCAGCAGGGGGCGCAGCGAATCCGCCACCGCCGCCACCGCCCGGGCGAAGGCCCCCTCCTCCCGGCGGAGCAGGCCGCTCAATTCAATCGTAATATACACGCCCTGGGGCTTGCCCAGGGCCTGAGCCCCCTCGGGGCTGGTGATGGTCACGGTGGTCACCGGGAAGCCCTCCCGGCTGCCCTCCTCCGCCCGGACGCCGGTGAGGGCGGCGGCGTCCCGCGCCCCCTCCCGCCAGAGCTGATGGGCTTCCACCGCCAAATCGGTGCGGCGCTGCGTCATTTGAAGCGCTCCTCTCTACCAAATGTTGTGGCCGCTGGGGCCAATTGCTCCTATTTTCTGCGTCCGGAAAGTTTCTATGCGAAAAAATGAAAATAAGTGTTGCAATTTTCTTCTTTAAATGTTAGAATACATATCTGCGACGGGAAACCGTAACGGAGAAATAGTCTAAAATCGGAGGAGGTGTTTGGTTTGCCCAATATCAAGTCTGCCAAGAAGCGCGTCCTGGTCAATGCGACGAAGGCCGCTCAGAACAAGGCGCAGAAGTCCGCGCTCAAGACCAACCTGAAGAAGTTTGAGGCCGCGGTGGCCGGCGGCAACCGCAGCGAGGCCGATGCCGCATATAAGGTGGCCGTCAAGGCTGTGGATCAGGCCGCCGCTAAGGGCCTGCTGCACAGCAACAACGCTGCCAACAAGAAGAGCGCCATGACCCTGAAGCTGAACAAGCTGGCGTAAAGGCAATCTAAAAACCGTCTGCCAGGGGCAGACGGTTTTTTCATTTAAGGAGGGGGACGCGATGGAGCGTCGATTTGCGCTGGTGGAGGCGGCGATCTCCTGCGGCTCGCCCACCCGGGGGAGCGAGGGGGCCTTTGACGCGCTGGTACAAGCCGGATTGTCCGGCTTGTTCAGGGATGCCGCCCTGCTGCCTATGGAGAAGCTGGCGCCCTGCGTCTCCTGGCCGGACGGCCTGCGCCACCTGGACACGGTGATGGAGGTGTGCCGCCGGCTGCGGGCCAATACGCTGGAAGCGCTGGGGCGGGGGGAGTACCCCGTTGTCATCGGGGGCGACCACTCCTGCGCCATGGGCACCCTGGCGGCGCTGGGGGAGTTTTACGGGCCGGAGAATCTGGCGGTGGTGTACGTGGACGCCCACACCGACATCAACACGGATCAGACCTCGGCGAGCGGCTGCATCCACGGTATGGATCTGGCGGCGGCCTGCGGGCTGTGCTGCGGGGCGCTGACCGTGGGCAGGAACAAGGTGAACCTGCTGGGGGAAAATCTGCACTTCATCGGGGCCCGGAGCATCGACCCGCCGGAGTACGGCATCGTGGAGCGGGTGGGAGCCCATCTGCACACAGCGGAGGAGGTGCGGGAGCGGGGGCTGGAGGGGGTGCTGGACGAGGTGCTGCCCGCGCTGGCGGGCAAGCGCGTCCACATCAGCTTTGACGTGGACGTGCTGGACCCGGCGGAATTTGCCGCCACCGGCTACAACATCCCGGATGGGCTGAGCGTCGCCCAGGTGGAGCGGATCCTGGGCGCGGTGCTGGACACCGGGCTGACCCGCTCCTTTGAGTGTGTGGAATATAACCCGACCATGGATCCGGAGGGAAAAGACCTGAGCACCCTGATGGGCATTCTGCGGATGGTTTCGGACAAGCTGAAGTAAAAAAGCACCCTCCGCCAGCGGCAGAGGGTGCTTTTGTGTGTAATATGGAGCTGGTACCCCCGCAAAAGCCGAATGATCAATCAGCCAGCGCGGCGGTGATGATGGCCATGGAGTAGACCTCCAGGGCGTTGCAGCCCCGGGACAGGTCGTTGATGGGGGCGTTCAGGCCCAGCAGGATGGGGCCGTAGGCGTCAAAGTTGCCCATGCGCTGGGCGACCTTGTAGCCGATGTTGCCGGAGGTGATGTCCGGGAAGATGAAGGTGTTGGCCCGGCCCGCCACGCTGGAGTTGGGGGCCTTCAGCCGGCCCACGGTGGGAGACACGGCGGCGTCAAACTGGAACTCGCCGTCTACGGGGAAGTCCAGATCCAGGGCCTGGAGCTTATGGCAGGCGTTGCGCATCTTGTCCACGGAGGGGCCCTTGCCGGAGCCCATGGTGGAGTAGCTCAGCATGGCGACCTTGGGCTCCGCGCCGAACCGGCGGGCGCACTGGGCCACCTCCTGGGTGATCTCCACCAGGTCGTCCTCGCTGGGGTCGATGTTGATGGCGCAGTCGCCCATGGCCAGCACCTGGTTGCCGCCGGTGGCGAAGGGACGCACCAGAATGAAGCAGGAGGAAACGATCCTGTTGCCCGGCTTGGTCTTGACCAGTTGGAGGGCGGGGCGCACGGTGTCAGCGGTGGAGTAGGTGGCGCCGCCCAGCAGGCAGTCGGCCTCCTTCATGGCCACCAGCATGGTGCCGAAGTAGTTGCCCTGCTGCAGGGCCTCGCGGCACTGCTCCTCGGTCATCTTTCCCTTGCGCAGCTCCACCATCTTGGCCACCATCTCGTCCATCTTGTCGTAGGTGTGAGGCTGGAGGATGGTGACGCCCCTGACGTTGAGGCACTCCTCGTCCGCGACCTTATAGATCTTCTCGGGGTCGCCGATGAGGATGGGCGTCAGGAAGGTGCCGGACAGCAGACGGGCGGCGGCCTCCAGGATGCGCGGATCCTCGCCCTCGGTAAACACGATTTTCTTCGGATTGTTCTTCAGCTTTTGGATCATCAGTCTGAACATAAACGGTATCCCTCCAATTGGGGCGGATCGGGAAAGTGTGTTCCGGCCACCCTGATTTATATGTCATGCTGTTATCTAATTTAACACTGGCCGGCCCTTTTTTCAAGAGGCATATGGGCAAAATCACAAAAAATCCTTGAGATTTTTCTCGTGCTTTCCAGAGCATGAACTCTTTACAAAACGTATTTTCCCGGCTATACTATAACTTGCTGTGATGTCGGGCCCGCTCCTGGCAAAGGAGGGGGCCCGTTTGCATGGTTCTATCTCGCGAAGCAACAATAGGAAAGGGGGAGATCAGGATGACAAACCCTGATTTCGCACGAACCCTCTCCCTGCTGCGGCAGGAGAAGGGTATTTCTCAGCGGCAGGCCGCCAAGACGCTGGGCATATCCCAGGCACTGCTTTCCCACTACGAGAACGGAGCGCGTGAGCCCGGCCTGATGTTTGTGGTCAAAGCCTGCGACTTTTATAATGTGTCCGCCGATTTTCTCTTAGGCCGCACCCTCAGCCGGGACGGTACGACGATCCTGGACGCGGACACCCTCTACGACGTGTCCGACGAGCGGGACAACGTGCTGCAAGGGTCGGTGCTGGCTACCTTATCCAAAAAGCTGGTGGTCAACTCGGTGGGTCTGCTGTTCGACCTGCTCAGCAAGGTGGGCAGTAAAAAGGCCATTCGGGCCGCGGCAAACTATCTGTCCACCACGGTATACATTTTGTTCCGCCACCTCCACCGGGCCAGCGGCAACGAGAACGACGACTTTTTCAATGTGCCCGAGGAGTGGTTCCTGGCGGGGCTGCCCCGGGCGGATATGCTCATGAGTGAGGCGGAGTACACCCAGGCCCTGGCCAACCCCGGCAAGGACGCCAAGTTCCCGCCGCTGGATCACGACACCATGAAAGCGGCCTATCCGGGGACTTACCAGTCTCTGCTCCAGATCGTCCACACCTGCGGCGAGCGGGTCAACGGCGAGATGTCCGACCATTTGGAAAACACCCGGTAAGCAAGAAGCGCGGAGAAGCGGACAGTGAGGGAGCTTGGAGTGGAACGAGGGCGAGCGGCGGGGCGCATGGCGCCCCGGCGACCAGCCCGAGTTGGAGCGAAAGCGACCGAGCGTCCTGGCCGCTTCGCAGCGTGACAATGAGAAGCGCGGAGCGAAAGCGACCCGGCCATGCGGTCAATCCGCAGCGTGACAGCAAAGAAGCGCGGAGGATAGCCGTATAGGGGAGCTTGGAGCGGAGCGAGGCCGAGCGCAGGGGCGCAAAGCGCCCCAAGACCAGGCCGAGTCGGAGCGAAAGCGACCCGGCCATACGGCCAATCCGCAGCGTGACAAAAAAGAGGGAATTCCATGAACGTACAAAGCCATCTGTTTGTGCTGGCCTATCTGCCCGTGGTGCTGATCGCGTGGCGGGTGCTGAACGGGCGGGCCGGGAACCGGGCCGCCCGGGCGTTCCTGCTGTGCGCCGGGGTGCTGTTCTGCGGCTGGGGGTCGCCCCTGTCGCTTGCGGTGCTGGCGGGCGAGGGGGCGGCAAGCTATTGGCTGGGCCGCCGCATCGCCCGGGATCGATCCCGGGGGAGGCCCCTGCTGTGGGCAGGGGCGGCGCTGCTGTTGGCAGTGCTGGCCTTTTTCAAGTACACAGGCTTCCTGCTGTCCCTGACGCCGCTGGAGGGGCTTTTCACGCCTCCGGCGTGGCTGGCTCCCCTGGGGCTGTCTTTCGTCACGTTCCAGCAGCTTTTCTGGCTGCGGGACTGCTATGATGGGCAGGTGGAGGCGGATGTGTCCCCCTTGGACTACGCCTGCTGCCTCACCTTTTTCGCCACTACCACCTGCGGCCCCATCACACGGGTGGGGGAGCTGGCCCCCCAGCTGCGCCACCCCGCCCCCTTCTCCTGGGATGACCTGTCGGCGGGGCTGTACTGCTTCGGCCTGGGTCTGGCCAAAAAGGTGCTGGTGTCCGCAGTCTTTGCCAACGGCACCAACTACGGCTTTGCCCGGGTTGGGTCGCTGGCTCCCATGGACTGCGCCCTCACCATTTTGTGCTACACCCTGCAAATCTACTTCGACTTCTCCGGCTACTGCGACATGGCCTCCGGCATGGCCCGGATGATGGGCGTCGAGCTGCCGGTGAATTTCAACAGCCCCTACCAGGCCGTGTCCATCAAGGACTTCTGGGGCCGGTGGCACATCACCCTGTCCCGGTTTTTCCGGCAGTGCGTGTACATCCCCCTGGGAGGCAACCGCAAGGGAACGGCAGTCACTTGCCGCAACATCATGCTTATCTTCCTGCTGTCCGGCCTGTGGCACGGGGCGGGCTGGGGCTTCATTGTCTGGGGCGCCCTCCACGGCGGGGCCCAGGTGGCCGAGCGGCTGCTGAAGGGGAAGGTTTCCCTGCCAAAGCCCCTGGCCTGGCTGCTCACCTTCCTGTTCGTCAACATCGCCTGGGTGTTCTTCCGGGCGGACAGCGTGGGCCAGGCGCTGGCTCTGCTGGGCGGGCTGTTCCAGCCCGGCTGGGGGCTGCCCAGCCCCGGGTTTGCCGGCGCGTTGCCCATGACGGTCATCTGCAACGCCCTGGTCTATCTCCAGAGCCGGCTCCAGGAGGGGGGCAGGGCGCTGATCTACTGGGCGCCGCTGATGGCCATTCCGGCGGGGCTAGCGCTGTTGGCCTGCCCCAATCCCCTGGCGCAGACGAAGCAGTTCCGCCCCGCGGTGTGGAAGGCCGTGCTGTGCGTGCTGTGCCTGGTGGTGTCCGTCATTTTCTTCTCCGGGGTGGATACCTTCATCTATGCGAATTTTTAAAGGGAAGGGGGGAGCGGCGTGAAAACCAAGCACTTCTTTATCGGGGTGATGGCGGGCGTTCTGGCCTGCTTTGGGATTTTGATTCTGCTGCTGTCTGCCATTGACCCCTTCTTTGTGCTGAGCGGTCTGGACGAGGGCGAGACCGCCCGTTTTGACAACCAGCGCTACCAGATGCCCGGACTCATCCGGCACCAGGACTATTCCGTCGTGGTTATGGGCACCTCGCTGGTGGCCAACTACCGGGCCAGCTGGTTTACCGAGGGGCTGGGGGAAAAGACGCTGAAGATCACCTTCCCCGACGGGTGGATCTCCGAGTTTGACACGGCCCTGCGTCTGGCCTTCCGCACCCATCCCAAGCTGGATCGGGTCTTTTTCTGCCTGGATCCCAATATCGTGATCCGGTCGGACAGCCAGCGGACGGTGAAGCTGCCCAGCTATCTCTACAACATCAACCCTCTGGACGACGTGGAATATCTGCTCAATGCCGACACCTACCAGGAGGCCATGCGCAGCTGGCTGCGCCGGGATACGGACGAGATGGTGACGTTGGACGAGGCGTATGTGTGGGACGGGACATACACCTTCTCCCGTGCCCGCGCCCTGGCGAGCTACCCCCGGCCGGAGATCAGCGATACGGTGCTTCCGTCCGACGCCTATCTGGATGTGGCGGAGGAAAACCTGGATGTGGTGTGCGGCTGGATCGAACAGCACCCGGACGTCCAGTTTTCCATTTGGTTCCCGCCGTACAGTATGCTGTACTGGGACAAGGTCACCCGGGAGGGCACCCGTGACGCCATCCTCACGGCGGTGGAGTACGCCGCCGGACGGCTGCTGGAGTACGACAATGTGGCCCTGTACAGCTTCCTCTACTCCCGGGCTGTCAGCGACCTGAACAACTACACCGACTCCATCCACTGCTCCGGCTTGGTGACCGCCCATGTGGCCCGGTGCCTGCTGGCGGAGACGGGGCAGCTGACCAAAGAGGACTACCAGCAGTTTCTCGGGCTGCTGCGGGACTATGTAAGCAATTATGACTATGAGGTGCTCTTTGAGAGCGATAATTAAGCACCTGCGGAGGTTTTTATGACAGACCAGTCCAAAATCAGAAACTTTTCTATTATCGCCCACATTGACCATGGTAAATCTACCCTGTCCGACCGGATGATCGAGATCTGCGGCGCGGTGGAGCAGCGGCAGATGGAGTCCCAGCTGCTGGACAATATGGAGCTGGAAAAGGAGCGGGGCATCACCATCAAGGCCCGGGCCGTCCGCATGGACTACAAGGCCGCCGATGGTGAGACCTACTGCCTGAACCTCATCGACACCCCGGGCCACGTGGACTTTAACTACGAGGTCAGCCGCTCCCTGGCCGCCTGCGAGGGGGCGGTGCTGGTGGTGGACGCCGCCCAGGGGGTGGAGGCCCAGACCCTGGCCAACACCTATCTGGCCCTGGACCACGACCTGGAGATCCGTCCGGTGCTCAACAAAATCGACCTGCCCGCCGCCGACCCCCAGCGGGTGAAGCATGAGATCGAGGACATCATCGGCCTGCCCGCCCTGGACGCGCCGGAGATCTCCGCCAAGCAGGGCATCAACATCCCGGCGGTGCTGGAGGACATCGTGAACAACATCCCCGCCCCCTCCGGCGACCCCGGCGCGCCGTTGAAGGCCCTCATCTTCGACAGCCAGTACGACCCCTATCTGGGGGTAATTGTGTATTTCCGCATTATGGAAGGTTCCATCCGTCCGGGGATGCAGGTGAAGCTCATGGCCTCCGGGGCCCAGTACACGGTGCTGGACTGCGGCTATTTACGCCCGCTCGGCATGGAGAGCGCGAAAGAGCTGTCCGCCGGTGAGGTGGGCTGGTTCACCGCGTCCATCAAGACGGTGAAGGACACCCGGGTGGGCGACACCATCACCGGGGTGGAGCGGCCCACTGCCGAGGCGCTCCCCGGCTACCGGCCCGCCCAGTCCATGGTGTACTGCGGCGTGTACACCGAGGACGGCAGTAAATACCCCGACCTGCGGGACGCGCTGGAAAAGCTCCAGCTCAACGACGCCTCCCTGTCCTTTGAACCGGAATCTTCCATCGCCCTGGGCTTTGGATTTCGCTGCGGTTTTTTGGGAATGCTTCACATGGAGATCATCCAGGAGCGGCTGGAGCGGGAGTTCGATTTGGATCTCATCACCACATTACCCTCGGTAATTTATGAGGTGACAAAAACGGACGGTACTCTGGTGCGGGTGGACAATCCCCACAACTACCCCGATCCCGGCTCCATCAAGGAGGCCATGGAGCCCTACGCCAACGTGTCCATCATCTCGCCCCCGGACTACGTGGGCAATATCATGCCCCTGTGCCAGGACAGGCGCGGCGAGTATAAGGATATGCAGTATCTGGACACCAACTTGGTGGAAATTCGGTATTTGATGCCGCTGAATGAGATCATCTACGACTTTTTCGATACGCTGAAGGCCAAGACCCGGGGCTACGCCTCCCTGGACTACGAGCTGGACGAGTACCGCCCCTCCGACCTGGTGAAGGTGGATTTGTTGCTCAACGGCGACCAGGTGGACGCATTGAGCTTCATTGCCCACCGGGACAAGGCATACAAGCGGGCAAGGCGCATCTGCGAGAAGCTGAAGGAGAACATCCCCCGCCAGATGTTTGAGGTACCCATCCAGGCGGCCATCGGCGGCAAGGTCATCGCCCGGGAGACGCTGAAGGCCCTGCGCAAGGACGTGCTGGCCAAGTGCTACGGCGGCGACATCACCCGAAAGAAGAAGCTGCTGGAGAAGCAGAAAGAGGGCAAGAAGAAGATGCGCTCCCTGGGCACGGTGCAGATGCCTACCGAGGCGTTCATGGCGGTATTGAAGCTGGATGACGAAGGTTAAAGGAGGCATTACTCCATGAGAGACGGCTTTGTGAAGGTTGCGGCGGGCACGCCCAAAATCCGGGTAGCGGACTGCGATTACAACGCGGAACAGATCATCAAGCTGATGAAGGAAGCGGCGGCGCAGGGGGTCAAGGTTTTAGCCTTGCCGGAGCTGTGCGTCACCGGGTACACCTGCGGCGACCTGTTTTTGCAGGACACCCTGCTGGACGGGGCCGAACAGGCCCTGGGGCGCATTCTGGACGAGACGGCAGAGCTGGATCTGCTCACCGCCGTGGGCCTGCCTGTGTGGAACCGGTGGGACAGCAAGCTCTACAACTGCGCGGCGGTGGTCAACCGGGGTAATATCCTGGGTCTGGTTCCGAAAATTTGCATTCCCAGCTACGGCGAGTTCTATGAGGGCCGCTGGTTCTCTTCCGGCCGTGGGGCGGAGTACAGTCTGACTCTGTGCGGACAGCAAGTGTTGATGGACGCCCATAATGTGGCTCTGTTCGACTGCAAAACCGTCCCCGGCCTGACCGTAGGCGTGGAAATCTGCGAGGATCTATGGGCCGCCGATCCGCCCTCCAACTGCCTGACCCCGAATGGCGCGACGGTCATTTTGAACCTGTCCGCCAGCAATGAGGTGGTCAGCAAGGCCAATTACCGCCGCCAGCTGGTCACCGGCCAGTCCGCCCGCCTGGTGTGCGGTTATATCTACGCCGACGCCGGCGAGGGGGAGTCCACCACCGACCTGGTGTTCGCCGGACACAACATGATTGCTGAAAACGGGACTCTGCTGGCGGAGAACCGGTTCTCCACCGGCCTGACCGTCTCGGAGATCGACCTGGGCCGCCTGGCCCATGAGCGCCAGCGCATGACCACCTTCGGCGCGGTGGAGGGGGAGTCCTGGCGCCGCACCTTCCAGCTGGAGGCGGGGGAAACCGAACTCACCCGCTCCATTTCACCCGCTCCCTTCATTCCGGCGGACGCGGAGCACCGGGCGGAGCGGTGCGAGGAAATCCTGAAAATCGCCGCTCTGGGCCTCAAAAAGCGGCTGGAGCACACCAATGCCTCCTGCGCCGTGGTGGGCCTGTCCGGCGGGCTGGACTCCACCCTGGCCATCCTCATCACCGCCAAAGCCTTCGATATGCTGGGCCGGGATCGGAAGGGCATTCTGGCCGTCACCATGCCCTGTTTCGGCACCACCAAACGCACCCGCTCCAACGCGGAGGTGCTGGCCATGGAGCTGGGCACCGACTTCCGGGAGGTCAACATCGGCAAGGCGGTGGAGCAGCACTTTGCCGACATCGGCCAGTCCATGGAGGATCAGTCCGTCACCTTCGAGAACGGCCAGGCCCGGGAGCGCACACAGGTGCTGATGGATCTGGCCAACCAGCGGGGGGGCCTGGTCATCGGCACCGGCGACCTGTCCGAGCTGGCCCTGGGCTGGGCCACCTACAACGGCGACCATATGTCCATGTACGCCGTCAACGCCTCCATCCCCAAGACGCTGGTGCGCCACCTGGTGGCCTACGAGGCCGACCGCCTGGGCGGACGGGCCGGAGAAGTCCTCAGGGACATCCTGGACACCCCCGTCTCCCCCGAGCTGCTCCCCCCCAAGGACGGGGAGATCGCCCAAAAGACGGAGGATCTGGTGGGACCCTATGAGCTCCACGACTTCTTCCTGTACTACGCCATCCGCTGGGGGTTCCGGCCCCGGAAGGTGCTGCGGCTTGCGGAATATGCCCTGGGGGATCGTTACGACCGGGAAACCCTGCTGAAATGGCTGAAGAACTTCTACCGCCGCTTCTTCTCCCAGCAGTTCAAGCGCTCCTGCCTGCCCGACGGGCCCAAGGTGGGGTCGGTTACCCTGTCTCCCCGTGGCGATTGGCGGATGCCCAGCGATGCCGTGGCAAAATTATGGCTGGATGATCTGGAGGGGATCGAATGAACCTGCTGGTCGATTTGTTTGTGACCTTCGCCCGGATCGGCGTGTGTACCTTCGGCGGCGGCTACGCCATGCTGCCCATCCTCCAGCGGGAGCTGGTGGAGAACAAAAAGTGGGCCACCGAGGGCGAGTTGGCCGACTACTACGCCGTGGGCCAGTGTACCCCCGGCATCATTGCGGTGAACACCGCCACCTTTGTGGGCCGCGGTCAGGCGGGCATCATGGGCGGCGTGTTCGCCACCCTGGGGCTGGTGTTCCCGTCCATTGTGATTATCATGGTCATCGCCGCCTTTTTGCAGAATTTCATGCACATCTCCTGGGTGATCCACGCCTTCAACGGCGTCCGGGCCGGGGTGGTGGCGCTGATCGCGTCCAGTGTCATCAAGCTGTTCAAAAACTCCGTCATCGACTGGCCCACCCGGATCATCTACGCCGTGGTGCTGGTGCTGGCGGCGTGGAGCACCTTCTTTTCCCTGCCTGTGGGCACGCTGGGGACGGTGCTGGGGGTCGTGACCTCCCCGGTGTTCCTGGTCATTGCCGCTGGGGCGGCGGGGCTGTGTGTTCGGGCGGCAAAGGGAGGGCTGAAATGATGACCCTCATCAGACTGTTTTTTGAGTTCTGCCGGGTGGGGCTGTTCTCCGTGGGCGGCGGCCTTGCCACCATCCCTTTCCTCACCGACCTGGGGGAGCGCACCGGCTGGTTCACCTCCGGCGACCTGGCGGACATGATTGCCATCTCCGAGTCCACCCCCGGCCCCATGGGGGTGAACATGGCCACCTATGTGGGCTTCCACACCGGGAGCTTGGTTGGTGGCCCGGTGTTGGGCATCGTCGGGGGCATCGTCTCTACCCTGGGGCTCATTTTCCCCTCCATCGTCATCATCCTCATCATCGCCGGGTTTTTGCAGAAGTTCCGCCAGTCCAAGGCGGTGGACGGGGTGTTTTACGGCCTGCGGGCCGCGTCGGTGGCGCTCATCACCGCCGCCCTGCTCCAGGTGGCCAAGATCGCCCTGATGTTCCACGAAGTGACGGGAGACGGCGGTACAATTAAAACCCAATTGTTTTATTGGCCCGCGATCATACTGGCAGTCGTCATCTTTGTGCTGGTGAAGTACACCCCGCTGAAAAAACTGCACCCCATCTGCTTTATCGGGCTGGCCGCAATTGCGGGGGTCATTTTCCAAATGTAACAGACAGCCCCGCGCGGTTAGCGCGGGGCTGTCCTTTTTCATTACCAGATCACAAAGCCCGCCACCAGCAGGGCGGCGATCGTCCCCCGTATAATGTGGTGAGACAGGTGGACGTTTCCCGCCCGTCTGCCGTTGGCATAGGCCGGAAAGCAGATGAGCAGACAGCCCGTGGCGCACGCCAGGGCGTCTATCCAACCGGGGTTGTTTCCCACCAGGTGCGCGAATGCCTCAAACGCCACACAGACGCCCCCGCATAGCATGGCGATGGCAAAGCCCCGGGCGGCAGAATCTGTGGATTTTAACTGGGTACGCGCCGCGATGATGTGAAGCAGGCCGAATAAGATCGCCAAAGCACTGATAACAATACGCATAAAATATCTCCTTTATAGCTTCTTGATATATTGTGCGCTGGTTTTCAGCATGAGCCGCTTGGTGCCCACGCCGTCGAAGGCAATCTCCAGCAGCACATCGCCCCCCATTTTCTGGGCGGACGTCACCATGCCCCGGCCAAAGGCTTTGTGCTCCAGCATATCCCCCTTCTGGTAGTCCGGCAGGGGGGTGGAGGGGGTAGAGACGGCGGACTGGAACACAGGCCGGGAGGAGGACTTTTGCAGGCTGGAGGCAGTCTGCGACCGCCCGCCAGCGGCAGTCTGCGACCGCCCGGTGTAGGTGCTCCGCCACTGACCGCCGTAGGAGGGCTGGGCCTGACGGTAGGGCTCCCGGTAGGTGGACACCTGAGGGGTCTGGTCGAAGTCGTCCCAATCCCCAGTGGGTGTTGGATCTAAGTAGGAGCGCCCCGATTGCTCCAGCAGCTCGTTGGGGATCTCCCCGGCGAACCGGGAGGGCCGGTTGTTGCTGGTGTGGCCGAACAGCATCCGCTGGCCGGCGCAGGTGAGGTACAGCCGCTCCTTGGCTCGGGTCAGAGCCACGTAACACAGCCGCCGCTCCTCCTCCATCTCCTCCGCCTCGCCGATGGCCCGGATGCCGGGGAAGATGCCCTCCTCCATGCCGACTACGAACACGGTGGGGAACTCCAGCCCTTTGGCGGAGTGCATGGTCATCATCACCACCGCGTCCTCGTTGGGGTCGTGGCTGTCCAGGTCGGTGTACAGGGCGATCTCGTCCAAAAAGCCCGCCAGGGTGGGTTCCTCCTCCGCGTTCTCCATGTAGCCGTTGATGGAGGTGAGCAGCTCCCGCACGTTTTCCAGCCGGGTGCGGCTCTCAATGTCGTTTTTCGCCTGGAGCATGGCGGCGTAGCCCGTCCGGGCCACCACCTCCTCGTAGAAATTGGGCAGATCCATGGTCTGAGACAGGACGGTGAGTTCGCCTATCATGGTGACAAACTGGCCCAGCTTGGCGGCGGGCTTTTGCAGCTCCGGGTATGCTCCGGCGTTGGAGATCACCTCCCACAGGGACAGCCCCTGTTCTGCGGCGATGAACCGGGCCCGCTCCACCGTAGTGTTCCCGATGCCCCGGGGCGGGTTATTGATGATGCGGGTGAGCCGCAGATCGTCGGCGTGGTTCTGGATGGCGCACAGGTAGGCCAGCATATCCTTGACCTCCGCCCGGTCGAAGAACCGGGTGCCGCCGATGACCCGGTAGGGGATGCCGCTGCGCTTGAAGGCCACTTCCAGCTGGTTGGACTGGGCGTTCATCCGGTAGAGGATGGCGTGGGAATTCCACTTTTCTCCCGCCCGGTAGTCCTCCATCAGCTTGTCCGCCACGTACCGGGCCTCGTCGTTCTCATTCATGGCGGTGTACAGGGACACCTTGTCTCCCTCGTTTCCCGCCGTCCACAGCTCTTTGCCCTTGCGGCCCTGGTTGTGGCGGATGACGGCGTTGGCGGCGTCCAGGATGTTCTTGGTGGAGCGGTAGTTCTGCTCCAGCCGGATGGTGCGGCAGCCCTTGTACTGATCCTCGAAGGAGAGGATGTTCTCAATGGTGGCCCCCCGGAATCGGTAGATGGACTGGTCGTCGTCCCCCACCACGCAGATGTTCTCCCGCCCCCCGGCCAGCAGGGAGGCCAGCAGGTATTGCAGATTGTTGGTGTCCTGGTACTCGTCGATGAGTACATAACGGAATTTTCTCTGGTAATATTGCAGAATGTCATCATGCTGCTGGAGCAGACGGACGGTGTGGAGGATGATGTCGTCGAAGTCCAGCGCCCCCGCTTCCCACAGCCGCTTTTCGTAAGCGGCGTACAGCTTGGCGATCTTTTGCAGGCGATAGTCGCCGGACTGGTCGCACTCCTTGGCGAAATCCTTGGCAAGCTGGAGCTTGTCCTTGGCCTTTGAAATCGTCCCTAGCACCGAGCGGGGCGGGAACTGCTTGTCGTCAAAGTTCAGCTCCCGGATGCAGTCCTTCATCACCCGCTGGGAGTCGTCGGTGTCGTAGATGGTGAAGGAGGCGGGGAAGCCCAGCTTCTCGATGTCCCGGCGGAGGATGCGCACGCAGGCGGAGTGGAAGGTGGACGCCCACACGTCCCGGGCCTGGGAGCCAAGCATTTTTTCCAGGCGGTTTTTCAGCTCCCCGGCGGCCTTGTTGGTAAAGGTGATGGCGATAATGGACCAGGGGGCGGCGGGCTCTACGGCGCACAGCCGGTCGGCCTGGAGACGGCCCTCCTTGGCGGGGTGTTCTGCGTAGCTTTTCAGGAAGGCCAGGTCGTCCTCCGTCACCCAGTCGGGCACCTCCAGGCAGTCCGATCCCCGGCCATAGCGGATGAGGTTGGCCACCCGGTGGATGAGCACGGTGGTTTTGCCCGACCCTGCCCCCGCCAGCAGCAGCAGCGGCCCCTCGGTGGCCAGCACGGCTTTGCGCTGTTCGGGGTTGAGATTTTGGTAGTTTAAGCCGATGACCTCCCGGCGGAGGCGGCAGAATTCCAGCTCCTGTTGCTGTGTCAGCATGGTATCATTCTCCTTTTGTCAAGTGGACACATTATAGCAGAGTTTCGCAAAAAAGTACAGGGGCGTTCCGTTGCAAAGGGAGGGCAGGTGTGGTAAGATAGCCCAAACAGGCCGGGAGGGATGGGAGCATGATACGATACGCTGACCAAAATGACTTTGAACTGCTGAGAGAGCATGACCGCCACATCAGCGAAGGCGAACTAGTACACAGCATAGAGGCCGGGCGGGTTCTCATGATGTTTGAGCAGGATGCCTTTGTGGGCTGGCTCAGGTTCAATCTGTTCTGGGATGAGATTCCCTTCATGAATATGCTGTATTTTTTGGAGGGATACAGGGGAAAGGGTTTTGGAACCCGGCTCACGCGCCATTGGGAGGAAGAGATGGCAAGGCGCGGCTGTGAGCGGGTCTTGACCTCCACCCTGTCCAACGAGCAGGCCCAGTTCTTTTACCGCAAAAACGGCTATGTGGACTGCGGCTCCCTGCTGCTGCCCGGTGAACCGCTGGAGATCATCCTGCGAAAAGAGCTGGCATAATCAGGAGCGCCGGGGGTTTGGCCCCGGCGCTCTCCCGTTCACACACGCGGTTAAGTAATATCCTGCTCCAGCAGGCCCCGCAGCTGATGGCTGCGCCGCTGGCAGCCCTCAATGAGCTCGTTGTACAGCGCCAGCAGATCGGGATCGTCCCAGTCGTCGGCGGCCAGCCGATAGGCGTTCTCCTGCCGCTGTTCCGCCTGGTGGCGGGTGCGCAGCGCCCCCCAGTAGGACGGGATGGCCGGAGCGCCCAGCATCTCAGAGGGCCAGTACCGCAGCCCAGTGAGCAGGAAATAGGCCGCCGACAGCTTCCGGGCATCCTTGTGCTGCTCCCCCGCCATGCTGTTCAGCGTCCGCGCGTCCGTCCCACGGGCTCTCCTGGCCAGGTGGCGGTAGAACTGCCAGCCCTCCAGCGCGTCCATCACGTGGCGGCGCAGTCGGGCGGTGCGGTCATCGGCGGGCTGGGGCTCCTCCCACAGCTGGGGCAGGTCGTTTCCACGGTCGGGGCCGTCCGCCTCGGGCAGGCCCTCTGTTTCGGCGCAGTCCTCGCAGGTTTCCTCCGGGACGGGCTGATCTTGAGCCGTTGGCTCTTGAGTCTGAGACTCTTGGGCCGGGGTTTCCTGGGTGGGGGTCTGCTCCCCCGGCATCTCCTCCACGGGCTGCCAGCAGTTCGGTGTCTGAATAGGCGGTTCCGGCTCCATGGGCATCTCCGGCTCCATGGGCTGGGCTGGTTGCTCTTGGCGCTCACACTCCGGGGGGAAGCCAGTTCCCTGCTGCTGCGCCAGGGCCTTCAGGCAGTCGCAGGACAGGTCGCCCTCCATATTGAGGGGGCCGGAGCGGATGGGGCTGCTTTCCTGGTCGCGGTCTCCCATCACCCGCTGCCACACCCGCTGGAACACGTCCTGATCCTTTACCGAGCATGGGATCATTTCTTCCATATGGTAAAACACCTCCTTTGCCCCACATTCTATGTGACAGGGGAGGGGTTTGCCAATGGGCCTATTGTTTCACCAATTCTTCCAGAGAGCGGACATACCGGCGACACACCGATTTCAGCTCGTCCTGGCGGGAGGCGTAATAGTCGTCGTACACCCCCACGGCGGTCATACCCGCTTTCATGGCGGTGGCGCAGTTGTCCGGGCTGTCGTCAAAGAGAGTGCAGTCCTCGGGCGGCGCGCCCAGCAGCTCGCTGAGCCGGGTAAAGCACCGGGGATCCCGCTTTTCCAGGCCGATCTCCTCGGCGAAGATCACATGGCCGAACAGCTCCCGCAGCCCATACCGCTCCAGGATGGCCTCGCACAGGGCGGGGCGGCAGGCGGTGAAGATGGCCATGGGGCGGCCCTCGGCCTTGCATTGGCGCAGGAATTCCTCCGCCCCCGGCTTTAAAGGGGCCAGCTCCCGATAATGGCGTTCCGCCAAGCTGTCCCACTCCGCCATGATGTCCTCTGGTGCGTCGGGCAGGTGGTAGTAGTCTCTGGTGAACTGGGCCGCGATGGGGAAAATGGAGCGCTCCACCACCCGCCGGTACTCCTCGGTGTTGGTCAGCCCCCGGCGGGCCAAGAATTCCCGATCCACCTCCGCCCACAGGCCGTTGGTGTCGGTGATGGTGCCGTCCAGGTCGAATATGTACACAATATCATCTCCTCGTCCCTGTCAGCATACCAGACCCGCTCCCCGCTGGCAAGCCCTTTCGCCATTTTTCTCCCCGGCGTTGACTTGTTCCGCTTTTGCGGATAAAATAGGGGAAAGAGACAGAGAAGGGGGCGGTGGTATGCGGAAACTGGCCTGGTTTTCGGCTGGCTTCGGCGCCGCCTGCCTGTGGGCGTGCTATCGGGGAACAGGGACAATCCCCGTCATAGCCGTGGCCGTATTGCTGACATTGATGCTGTCGGTGTGGCTGACCACCCGGCCCCGAGGGGACGACCACCCCATCCTCCTGCGCTGTCCCAAAGATAAACGCCCGTTGTCCCGGTGGACGTTATACCAGATTTCCCGGCGGGGGCTGGCCCTGTGCCTGGGCGGCGTGCTGGCCCTCGGGTGGGCCGGGGCGTATTTCGTGCTGTTCCGCGCTCCGGCAGAAAAGTGGATAGGGGATGAGGTGACCATCTCCGGGGAGATGTCCTCCTACCCCAGTCCCACCTCCATTGGCGGCTATTCCGTCACCGTCCATTTGGGCGGCGGCTTTTTTGCCCCGGACGCGCTGGTGTACGGCTCGGCGGATTGGGGAGAGCTGAAGCCAGGCGACCGGGTGGCCTGTACGGCCCGGATCAAGCTGTCTACCCATGCCTACGGCGACGAGACCACCTATTACACTGCCAAGGGAGTGTACCTCTTGGCCTATTGCGACGACGGGCCGGAGGTCACGCCGGTGGAGCGCGTCCCCTTCCGCCACTGGCCCGCCCTGTGCGCCCGCAAGCTCCGTGACGGCATTTACGCCGCCTTTGACGACCTCGCCGCCCCCATCGCCGCCGCCGTCACCCTGGGGGACAAGACGGGATTGGACGATACGCTCTACTCCGCCTTCAACCGGGCGGGGCTGATGCACGCGGCAGTGGTGTCCGGCTTCCATATCTCCTTTCTTGTACAGATGGCGCTGTTTCTGTGCGGGCGGCGGCGAAATGTGGCATTGGCCATGATCCCGCTGTTGGTGTTTTACGCCCTCATGGCCGGCGGCACTCCGTCGGCCTTCCGGGCAGTCATCATGCAGTGCGCCCTGCTGTTCGCGCCCGTTGCCCAGAGAGAAGAGGACGGGCCCTCCGCCCTGGGCCTTGCCCTGCTGGTATTGCTGTTCCAGAACCCATTTGCTGCCGCCAGCGTGGGTTTGCAGTTGTCCTTTGCCTCAGTGGCGGGCATCCTGCTGGTCTCCGAGCCGCTGTGCCAATGGATGTGCGAGCCCTTGAAGCCCCTGCGGCCTGACAAAGGGAAGCGGCTTCGGCTGGCGCTATGGAAAGCGGGACGCATGGTACTTGCCGGCGTGTCCACCTCTCTGGGGGCCATGCTGTTCACCGTGCCGCTGATCGCGCTGTACTTTGGGCAGATTTTGCTGCTGTCCCCAGTGTCCTCTGTGCTGGCGCTGTGGGCGCTGAGCCTGTTGATGATGTGTGCCCTGGTATTGGGGGCGCTGGCTGTTTTCCTCCCCGGCCCTGCCGCCTGTTTGGGTGTGATTGCCGGATTGCTGGGGCACTACACCCGGTGGGTGGTTTTGTGGCTGGGCAGATTCCCCTTTGCCTCGCTGAGTACCGACAGCCGGTACTGTGTCATCTGGCTGGGGGCAGTGTACTTGGTGCTGCTGACGGCGTTTGTCAGTCGGGAGAAGCCTCGTCGGCCCCTGCTCTGGGTCTGCGGGCTGATTGTGCTGCTGTGCGCCTCCATTGAGTTCAGTTGGCTGGAGGTGGAAACCGCCGACCTCACCGTATCTGCGCTGGATGTGGGGCAGGGGTCGTCCACCGCCTTGCTGTCCGGCGGGCAGGCGGCGCTGGTGGACTGCGGCGGGGACGGCTCCCGCAGTGCCGGGGACACCGCCGCCGACTACTTCGCTTCCATGGGCCGCGCCCGGCTGGACTTACTGGTGCTCACCCATTTTGACAGCGACCACTTCAACGGGGTGGAGCAGCTGTTTTACCGCATGAAAGTGGACAAAGTGGCGATTCCCGGGAGCGATACAGACCCTGAAGATGCCGCGCGGGTCATTGCCCTGGCAGAGGCAGAGGGCGCGGAGGTCATCCTGGTGGACGACACGGTGGAGCTGGATCTGGGCAAGTCGGCCCTCACCCTGTTCCCGCCCCTGGGTGGGGGCACCTCCAACGAGTCAGGCCAGTTCATCCTGTGCAGTTATCAGGATTTTGACGTGCTCATCACCGGGGACGCGGACGCCTTTGTGGAGAAAATGCTGGTGAAGTACTGCCCCATCCCGGACGTTGAGCTGCTGGTGGTGGGCCACCATGGCTCCAAAAACTCCAGCTGCGAGGAGTTTCTCCAGGCCGCCGCCCCGGAGCTGGCGGTTATTTCCGCCGGGGCCAACAACTCCTACGGCCACCCGGCGGACGAGACGCTGGAGCGTTTGGAGGCACTGGGCGCGGAGATCCACCGCACCGATCAGGAGGGAACCGTCACCGTGCGGATTCAGGGAGATCGGGTGGGGGTATATTAGAGAGAACCGGTTTCATACTTGCTGAGAAAGGGGGCGGCGATGATGCCGCCAAAACGGGATAAAGTGGACAACACCGCCATGCGGGAGCTGAAGCGGGCTCTGAAGGAGGTTGCGCCCAAAAACCTCTACATCTTCCACGGGGAAGAGGCGTTCCTCCGGGACTACTATCTGGGCCAGCTGAAGCGAACCCTTTTGCCCGAAGGGTTGGAGGACTTCAACCTCCACGCCGCCCGGGGGAAGGACTGCTCGGTGGACTGGATCGAGCAGGCGGTGGACTGCCTGCCCATGATGAGCGGGCGCACCCTGGTGGTCGTCACCGACTTCGACCTGTTCGCCCAGGGGGACAAGGCAAAGGAGCGGCTGCTGGAAATCCTCTCCGCCCTGCCTGACTACTGCTGCCTGGTGTTCGTGTACGACCTGCTGCCCTATAAGGCCCCGGCGAAGGACAAGCTGGCGGCGCTACTGAAAAAAGAGGGGGCGGCGGTGAACTTCCAGCGCCAGGAGCAGGGCGACCTCACCGACTGGATCTGCCGGCAGTTCAAAAAGGTGGGTAAGAGCGTGGACACCGAGGACGCCCGGTATCTCATGTTCCTGGTGGGCGACCTGATGCACGACCTGGCCTCCGAAATCGGCAAGCTGGCCGCTTACGCCGACCACCCCAGGGTCACCCGGGCCGACATGGACGCGGTGGTCATCCCCAAGCTGGACGCAGTGGTGTTCCAGATGACGGACGCCATGGCCCGCAAGGACTTCGACAAGGCCGCGTCGGTGTTGGCCGATCTGCTCCACAGCCAGCAGGCCCCCATCATGATCCTGGCCGCCATGGGCAAGTACTTCCGCCAGCTGTACACCGCCCGGCTGTACCTGGACGCGGGGAAGGGCCGGGGAGAGTTCATGGAGCTGTGGGGGATGAAATCGGCCTACCCGGCGGACAAGCTGCTGGACGCCGCTCGGCGGTTCTCCCTGCCCTGGTGCCGGTACGCCGTGCGCCGGTGCGCCGAGACGGACATCACGCTGAAATCCTCTTACGGCCAGGAGAACGAGGTGCTCACCGCCCTGCTGATGGAGCTGGCCTCGGGCCGGAGGGTGGCGGTATAAGAGGAGGCAAATTTTGAAGAAACATATTATCATTGCAGGTGTGCCGAGATCAGGGAAAAGCACAGTTTCTCAACTGATATCAAAAAATTTGGATACCAACATATCAGTATGGACTCAATCATTGCGGGGATCGAGAAAGTTTTTCCTGAAACAGGCATAAATTCTGATGCAGATACAGATTTACAAGAAAATATCCAATATATCAGTTCTAAGATCGCGTTATTCATACGGGCGATGATGGACAGCGGTGAGTATAATGAATGTGACTACGGAATGGTAATTGATATATTTCAGTTATTACCAAAACACTATATCCAATATATAGATCCTTCTCTTTGTGATATTTATTATCTCGGCACATCGGAAGTAACTCCTGAAGAAAGATATGAACTTTTAAAAAGGTACGATACCCCCAAGGACTATACTTATTATAAAACGGAAGAAGAAAACAAAGGGGATTGCGCCGACATTGTAACGATAAGCAGACAACTGAAAGAACAATGCAGAATTTATAACCTACCATACTATGATACATCTTACAACAGAGAACAGATATTCAAAGCTATTTTGGATTTTTTAGCAAGTAGTATATAGTCGCTTGAAACCGGTGACGAAGCAGCTTTGTTTAATGGGAGACTGATATGAGAATTCAAGAGGCTATTGTGGTAGAGGGGCGGTACGACAAATCCGCCCTGGCCGGGGTGGTGGACACCCTGATCCTGGACACCGCCGGGTTCGGCGTGTTCAAGGACAGCGAGCGGCTGGCCCTGCTGCGGAAGCTGGCGGCAAAGCGTGGGCTCATCGTCCTCACCGACCCGGACGGGGCGGGGTTTGTCATCCGAAACTACCTGAAAGGGGCCATTCCCAAGGGACAGCTCAAGCACGCCTATGTCCCCGACGTGTACGGCAAGGAGCGCCGCAAGCGCGCCCCCGGCAAGGAGGGCAAGCTGGGGGTGGAGGGGATGCCGCCCGAGGTGCTGCGAAACGCCATCCTCCGGGCCGGGGCCACGGTGCTGGACGGGGAAGCGCCGTCCCGCCCCTCGGGGGATCTCACCCCGGCGGACTTGTTTGCTTTGGGATTGTCCGGGACGCCCGACGCGGCCCAGCGGCGGGCCGCCCTTCTTCGCAGGCTGGAGCTGCCCGAGCACATGAGCGCCAAGGCGCTGCTGGCGGCGCTGAACGCGCTGTATACCCCGGACGAGCTGGACGAGCTGCTGAATGGATAAAAACGGAGTGCGTTCCATTGTGGAAGGCACTCCGTTTTGTTATATTACTGTGCGATATGACAAAAAGTGTTTATTGTTCCGTCTCCATAATTTTTTCCACCCGGCGCACGTGGCGGCCGCCCTCAAACTCGGTGGACAGGAACACGTCCAAAATCCGCTCCGCCAGGTTGCCCCCGGTGACCCCGGCCCCCATGGCCAGCACGTTGGCGTCGTTGTGGCGGCGGGTCATCTCGGCGGACAGGGTTTCGTGGCACAGGGCGCACCGCACGCCCTTCACCTTGTTGGCCACCATGGACACGCCGATGCCGGTGGTGCAGAGGACGACGCCTCGCTCACAGGTTCCGTCCGCCACCAGCTGGGCGGCTGGGCGGGCGAAGTCGGGGTAGTCGCAGCTATCCGTGCTAGTAGTGCCGCAGTCGGTCACCTCGTGGCCCTGCTCCAGCAGGTGGGCTTTCAGCCGTTCCTTCAGATCGTACGCGCCGTGGTCGCAGGCAATGGAAATTTTCATATCCTCAAATCCTCTCTGTTCAAAGTTTGTGGAGCACCGGGCGGCGGCGCTCATAGGTGGTTACGCAGTCAAAGCCCGCCGCCTTAATCATTTCCAGGGCCTGGGGGATGCCCTTTGCCACGTCCTCGGCCCGGTGGGCGTCCGACCCCACGGTGACCAGCCTGCCTCCGCACTCCCTGAACCAGGTCAGCAGGGGAGGCCAGGAGTCCAGATCCTCCCCCCGGCACACGTTGACCTCCATGGCGTGGTCGGTCTTGGCCACCTCGGTGAAGATGGCCCGCACCCGCTCCTCATACTCGGCGATGGACAGGTCGACGCCGTCCCGGTGGATGTACCGCAGGGGATAGACGATGTGGGCCAGGCTGTCGTAGCAGTCGGGACATTGGGTCACCAGCGTCCAGGTGTGATCCAGGGTGCTCTCCAACGCTTTGCGGCTCAGCTCCATATTGTTGTGGAAGTCGGAAAAGTACAGATCCCGATCCCCCTCCATCCCGATCCAGTTGTGGAGGGAGCCCAGTACAAAGTCCAGCTCCTCCCCGCCCTGGGCCAGCACTTCCCGGGCCATGTCTGGGTTATAGGGCGCGGAGCCCAGTTCGATGCCAAGGCGGAGGATGAGCCTGTCCCCCACCTCCCGCTTCACCGCCCGGTACTGCTCCTTGGCGGCGGGCCAGTCGAAGGGGCCGGCGGGCGACCCATCGAAGTTCAAAAGGTCATGGTGGTCGGTGACGCAGAACTCCCGCAGGCCGGCGGCAATGGCGGCCCGGGCGGTATCGGACAGCTCCGCTTGGCTGTCGTGGGAGATTTTTGTGTGGCTGTGGATGTCGCAGAGGTACAAAACAATCACCTTCGGTATTTTGAATGCGGATTCTGTGAGAGCTGAGATTTCGTCAGGCGAGGCGCGGGGTTCTCAAACGCCGGGAGCATACTTGGGGTATGTGACCGGTGTTTGGGGTTCCCGCAACGAAGCATCACGGAATCTCAGCCTCACAGCGGCCAGCTTGGGAACCAGCGGAGAAAATAAGTGCTGTACCAGGTTGGCACGTAGATGCCGATAAGTTCGGGATAGAAGATGGCGTACAGACCAACCGCGCAGCCGGTGAAGCCGTAGACCGCCAGCCGGTATCCCGTCCGCTTCCGGGTCATCATGTCGTCCATGAGATAGGCGATGGCGAAGCACAGGAACAGCACCGTGGGGAAGTAGTGGTAAGCAAAGAGGATGCGCCCGATGGGCAGCCAGGGCACAAATTGGGACAGCAGCGCGATGAGGATAAACAGTCCCTTGCCGCATTTGCGCCGCACCGTCTGGATGGCCACGCCGAAAATGGCCGCCAGGCCCGCCCAGGACACCAGGGGGTTGTTGAAGGAGGCGAACAGGCTCTTCATCCCCGGCACATCCAGGTCGCGGTAGTACAGGATGGGCCGTCCGTCGAAGATCCACTGATACCAGTAGGACTCGTAGGGGTGGGGGGTGTGGACGCCCTGATGGTAGGTGAGCATGAAGTGCTGATTTTTCAGCATGATATCCACCGGGTTGCTGCTGTCGCCGGGGATCACCTTGAAAAATCCGTCGATGCGATCAATGAGGCCGGGGGCCTTGCCCTCCGCCGCCATGGTCTGGGTGAGCTGCTCCATATACTTCGGCAGCTTGTCCAGGTGCTGGGGCAACTGGGTGAAGAGCCAGGTCAAGGACTCCCGGGCCATGCCGCTGAAGCCGCCTGTATTGCCCTTGGCGGCGGCGTAGGGGAAATAGGACACCGTGTAAATACAAAGGGGAATTATAACAAAGAATAACACAGAGAGTAAGATAGTGCCCGCCACGTGAATGGCGAAAGAGGGAACCTGGGGCCGCTCCCAGGGGGGCGGGGCCTCCTGGAACATGGCCTCCGTCACCTCCTGACGGAGTTCCGGAGGGGCCGCTGTCAGCCGGGCCTTGTTCTCCGCCTCGTGCCAGTCCCCGGCCTTGAAGATCATCCCCAGCAGCCACAGCAGGGCCAGCCCTGCCCCGGCGTACACCACCGTCCACTTGGAGGCGCAGCCGATGCCCCAAAACAGGCC
Organism: Clostridiales bacterium; assembly: GCA_014799565.1. Taxonomy (GTDB): domain Bacteria; phylum Bacillota; class Clostridia; order Oscillospirales; family Oscillospiraceae; genus Enterenecus. The sequence continues at coordinate 102,444 of JAAVHT010000021.1, read as the reverse complement.
GCTGAGCCCCAGGGGCAGGATGTAGTGCCGCAGCTTCTTCCCGGCGGGCACCGCCAGCCAGCGGTACATGAAGTAGTAGGACACCAGGATGAAGAACACGCCGTAGGTGTCGATGGTGGCGATGCGGGTCTGCACCAGGTGCATGAAGTCGAAGGTGAACAGGGCCGTGCCGCACAGGGCCACAGGGGTTTTGCCGAACAGGTTTTTGAGGAAAAGATAGAGTACAGGCACCATCAGCACGCCGAAGAGCGTGCCCATGAACCGCCAGCCGAAGGGAACCATGCCAAACATCATGATCCCGATGGACAAAATCAGCTTGCCCAGGGGCGGGTGGGACACCTCATAGGGGTAGACGTTGTTCAGGTGCTCCAGGGCGGTGCGGGGGTGGTAGATCTCGTCGAAGTAGGACGAGTTCATGTAGGTGTACTTGCAGGACCAGAGGTCATGCTCGTCGAACAGGGCCGCGCCGCCCTCGTCCACATGGTTCGGGACGAGCTCCGGATCGGGGCCGCAGGCGGCAGCCCCCCACAGGGCCAGCTCCGACAGCCACAATCCCTCTTCTCGGGGAGCGCTGGTGGCGGTGATGCGGAAATGGAAGGCGGTAACGGCGCCCACCGGCTCCTTGTCCTCGTTTTTGTTCTCCGCGCTGATTTCCAGGCCGTTCTGATCCACATGGGCCAGGTTCAGTACCCGCCACTTGAAGAGGGAGTTATAGGGTTGATCCAGCTTGACGCCCTGCCAGTTCCCGTTTTCGTCCTGCCACTCCAGGGTGTAGTACCCGGTGCCCAGGGAGGTGTAGAAGGACAATTGGGTCACCGTTATTGGCTGGTCATAGGAGAACTCATAGCTGTCCCCCTGCTGAAATTTGACCGGGTTCTGAGGGACGGAAAAGTCCCCCAGCTGGAAAAAAGCGGTAAAGGCGTACACCGCCGTCAGCAGCAGAACGGGCAGGATATCCCGCCGCTCCATGGGGTGGCAGGGCAGGGTGAGGGTCATGCGCCGGGGCTTGGAGCGCTCCTCCGACATGGCGATCCACTCCAGGCTGCGGGGCCGGGGGAGCAGGCACCACCAGTAGTAGACAAAAAAGACAACGCACACCGCGATCCCCAGAATGGCCCACACAAAGGCAGGGGACAGATTGCCGAAAAACCAGGACACGCCGTATACTACCGCGTCCCAGGCCCCCTGGAGGGTGAGCGGGGCGCTCTCCTCCGGGGTTGCCGAGGCGGTCAAAGCCAGTAAGTTTATCATCAAAACCTCCATGCGCGCCGCGCGCGCTCGTATCTGTAAAACGGGAAAATCCTCAACTTCAATATCTTACTACGAACCGGCGGGAAAAGAAAGCCCTTTTTTGCCAACTCTTTTCGCCGTGGGCGGATAAAGCCCAAAAAAGCCCTGCCCCGATACGGTGTATGTACCGGGGCAGGGCGCAGGGAAAAGCAGAACGGGGCGGGGCTCACAGCAGATTGGCCCGCTCCAGCCGGCGGCGGACGGGTGTGCCCACAATCAGGGCCACCGCCATCTTGGCCAGATCCCAGGGGATGAACGGGAACACGCAGGCCGCCAGGGCTTTTTGCAGATCCACCCCCGCCTGGATACAGTACCAGGCGGTGCCAAAGGCGTACAGCACCGCGGTGGCCAGCACCATCCCCACGAACTGCGCCGCCAGGGCGATGACCATGCCGGACTTGCCCTTTTCATCAAAGCGGTGGGCCGACCATTGAACCGCCGCCCCCGCCAGCAGAACCATGGGCAGATAGCCCACCAGATAGCCCCCCGTAGGGCCCAGCAGACGGGCCGCGCCGCCCATATAGTTGCTGAATACCGGCAGGCCCACAAAGCCCACCAGTAGGTACACCAGGGTGCTCACCGTACCCCAGATGGCGCCCAGCATATAGGCTGCCAGATAGATGGCCAGGGTGCCCCCGGTGATGGAGATCACGCCGATGGGGATGGAGATGGGGGCGATCACGCACATCACCGCCGCCATCACCGCGCACAGGGTGAGTCGGCGAGTGTCCACCGAGGATTTCGCTGTCATACTAGGATCACTCCAATTGTAAACTGATTTACGAGTTAGAGTATACAATAGGGGCGGGGCCCTGTCAAGACCGTTTTTCCCGGCATTGCGTTTTTCCCCGCAATGTGTTACCATATGGTAAATGTTTGTTGCCGGGCGGTAATGGATGGGTTTTTACCCGGTTCGTCAGCGAATTAAAGTTCTTTTTCGGTTCCTTTTTCTTTCAAGAAAAAGGAACAAGGAGGTCTCCATGAAGGTAAAATATCTGGTTCAGCGGGTGCTGAACATGAACTACAAAGCCATGCTGGACAAAATCAGCTCCATCCATAAAAAGACGGGCCGCTCCCGCCTGTCTATCTTCCGGGATATGCAGGACTGCGCGGTGAAGTACGGCGCGGGCTATATGGACTACGACCTGTTTGAGATGTACAACCTTACCCCCGAGCAGCGGGACACCTACCTGACCCGGGGGCGGAACAACGAGCTCGTGGTGAAATACAACGACAAGGCCCACATGGACGATTTTGGGGACAAGATCCGGTTTAACGCCCGGTTTGAGCGGTTCCTCCACCGGGATTGGGTGTCGGTGACCGGGGACAACAGAGAGGACGTGCTGGCGTTTTTGAGCCGCCACTCGGTGTTTATGGCCAAGCCCTCAAAGGGCAGCTGCGGCTGGGGCATCGAAAAGCTGAAAACAGAGGATTTTTCCTCCCTGGACGCCCTCTACGACCACCTGGCGGAAAAAGCCCCCCTGCTGGAGCTGGAGGAGGTCATTATCCAGCACCCAGCGGTGGCGGCCATTTACCCCGGCTCCATCAACACGGTGCGCATGGTGACCATCCGGGGGAAGAGCGGCAAGGTATATCTGGTCACCGCCATGTTCCGCATCGGCAACGGCAAGTTCGTGGACAACTTCAACAGCGGCGGCATGGTGGCCCCCATGAACCCGGAGACGGGCACCGTCATCGACCGGGCGCTGGACAAGCAGAAAAACCTGTACGCCGACCACCCCGCCACCGGCGCGCAGATCAAGGGCTTTACCTTCCCCGACTGGGACAGGGCCAAAGCCCTGGTGACGGAGGCCGCCCAGATCATCCCGGAAGTGGGCTACGTGGGCTGGGACGTGTGCTTCACCCCGGACGGCCCCTGCCTGGTGGAGGGCAACCAGTTCCCCGGCCACGACATCTACCAGCTCCCCGTCCACACCCCGGACAAGATCGGCATCATGCCTCGGTTCCGGGCCATTGAAGCTGAGGAGAAAGCGCAGGAATGGTAGGGCGCGTTTCGAGGCAAAACCCGGCCCCGCGTTGACGGCGCGGGGCCTTTTCACAAGAGGGTGATGAGATGAAGCTGGATTTATCGGAGCCCCTGCGCTACCTGGGGGTGCGGGGCGAGCCTGACCCCGCGCTGTACGCTGAGATGTCCGCTGTGGCGGACAAGCTTACCCAGGCGGTGGAACCCCGGTACATCTACCGGGTGTTTCCCCTGGTGCTTGGGGAGGAGGGCCCGACGCTGGAAGGGACGGGCCTCACCCTGACGGGGGAGATGGCCCATAAGATGCTGGCAGACTGCTCCCAGGCGGTGCTGCTGGCCTGCACCCTGGGGGCGGGGTTTGAATCCATGCTCCGCGCGGAGCAGGCCCGGAGCATGGCCCGGGCGGCTATGCTGGACGTGTGCGGCTCCGCCTGGGTGGAGGCGGGTTGCGATGAGGCGGAGCAGGAGATTTCCGCCCGGTTCCCTGGGCTGTACCTCACTGACCGCTTCAGCCCCGGCTACGGCGACCTGCCGCTGGAGCTGCAAAGGGACATCTGCGCTTTGCTGGATGCCCAGCGGCGGCTGGGGGTGCAGGTGACGGACAGCCTGCTGATGAACCCCACCAAATCCGTCACCGCCGTCATCGGCCTGTCCGGCCATCCTCAGCCCGCCCGGATTCGAGGGTGCGGATTTTGTAGCTTTAGAGAGAATTGTCAATACCGCGAGGAGGGGAAAACCTGTGGAACTTGATTTCTTATACGATGGGATCGTCATTCTGGACGGCGCCATGGGCACCGTTTTGCAGCAAAAGGGCCTGCCCCCCGGGGGCAAGCCGGAACTGCTGAACTTTACCCAACCCGACTTGCTCCGAAGCGTTTACCGGGAGTACATCGACGCCGGGAGCAATATCATCTATGCCAACACCTTTGGGGCCAGCGCCCCCAAGCTGGCCGGGACGGGCCACAGTGTAGACGAGGTGGTGTCCGCCGCCGTCGCCATTGCCAAGGAGGCCGCCACCGGGACGTCTGTGAAGGTGTCCTTGGACATGGGGCCCCTGGGGGAGCTGCTGGAACCCTTGGGCACGCTGTCCTTCGAGCAGGCCTATGAGTGGTTCAAAGAGGTGGCCGTGGCAGGCGAAAAGGCGGGGGCCGATCTGGCGGTCATCGAGACCATGACCGACCTGTACGAGGCTAAAGCAGCCCTGCTGGCGGTGAAGGAGAACACAAATCTGCCGGTGTTCGTCACCATGTCCTTTGAGCAAAACGGCCGCACTTTCACTGGCTGTACCATTGCCTCCATGGCCCGGACGCTGGAGGGGCTGGGGGCGGACGCCATCGGGCTGAACTGCTCCCTTGGCCCCGACCTGCTGGCTCCGCTGCTCAAGGAGCTGTGCGAGAACACCCGCCTGCCCGTCATCGCCAAGCCCAACGCGGGCCTGCCCGACCCGGCCACCGGGGCCTATGACATGGGCCCGGAGGACTTCGTCAAGGCGCTGGCCCCCTGCCTGGACGTGGGCGTCACCATCTTCGGCGGCTGCTGCGGCACCTCGCCGGAGTATATCCGGGCGTTGGCGGAGGCGCTGGAAAGCAGAATGCCTGCTCCCCGTGTGTACCGATCTATGGGTTTTGTGTGCTCTGCCATGACCCCCTGCGCTCTGGACGGGGTGCGGGTCATCGGCGAGCGGGTCAACCCCACGGGGAAAAAGCGCTTCCAGCAGGCCCTGCTGGAAAACGACCTGGACTATATCCTGGACGTGGCCGTCCAGCAGGAGGACGCAGGGGCGGACATCCTGGACGTGAACGTGGGCTTCCCCGGGGTGGACGAGGTGGCTATGCTCCCCCGGGTGGTGAAGAAGATCCAGAGCGCCGTCTCCCTGCCCCTGCAATTGGATTCCTCCAACCCGGCCGCCCTGGAGGCGGGGCTGCGGGTATACAACGGCAAGGCTGCGGTGAACTCGGTGAACGGCGAGCGGGCGGTGCTGGATCGCATTTTGCCCATCGTGAAGAAATACGGGGCCAGCGTGGTGGGTCTGTGCCTGGACGAAAAGGGCATCCCCCAGACCGCCGAGGGCCGGGTGGCCATCGCCCGCCGCATTTTGGACGCGGCACTGAGCTATGGTATCCCGGCAGAGGACGTGTGGATCGACTGCCTGACCCTCACCGTGTCCGCCCAGCAGGAGCAGGCCCGGGAGACTCTGAAAGCGGTGCGCATGGTGCGGGAGGAGCTGGGCCTCCAGGTGGTGCTGGGGGTGTCCAACATCTCCTTCGGCCTGCCCAACCGGCCCCTGGTCACCCAGAATTTCCTCATCCAGGCCATGGCCGCGGGGCTCACCCTGCCCATCATAAACCCCAACCAGCGGGAGATGATGGACGCGGTGGCGGCCTTCAAGGTGCTGTCCGGCGAGGACGCGGGCAGCCGGGACTACATTGCCCGGTTTGCCGACGCCGCCCCGGTGGCGAAAGCAGCCCCCGCCGCGCCGGGGAAGGGTCTCACCCTGGAGGATGCCATCATCCGGGGGCTGGAGGGAGACGCCGGACGGTTGGCGAAGGAGGCGTTGCAAAGCCAGGACGAGCTGTCCCTGGTGGAGGGGCGGCTCATCCCCGCCCTGGACAAGGTGGGGGAGGACTATGAGGCGGGGCGGGCCTTCCTGCCCCAGCTCCTGAGCGCCGCCCAGGCGGCTCAGGCCGTCTTCGAGGTCATCAAGGCGTCTGTGGCCCAAAAGGGCGGCGCTCCGGTGAAGAAGGGCAAATTCGCCATCGCCACCGTCAAGGGGGACATCCACGACATCGGCAAAAACATCGTGCGCACGGTGATGGAGAACTACGGCTATGAGGCCGTTGACCTGGGCCGGGACGTGCCGCCCGAGGTCGTCGTGGACACGGTGAAGGAGCAGAATATCAAACTGGTGGGACTGTCTGCCCTGATGACCACCACTCTGCCCGCCATGGAAGAGACCATCCGGCAGCTCAAGGCCCTGCCCGTTCCCCCGGTGGTCTGGGTGGGCGGCGCGGTGGTGACCCCCGAGTACGCCAGCGAGATGGGGGCGGACTACTACGCAAAAGATGCCCGCCAGTCGGTGGAGATTGCCCGGAAGGTGTTTGGCGCATGAACATTCGAGAGTATTTGGCGCAGGGGAAGCCCCTGCTGTTTGACGGGGCCATGGGCACGTACTTTGCCTCCCGCCCCGGCAGGGCCGAGGCCCAGTGCGAGCTGGCCAATTTGAATCACCCAGAGGAGATTACGGCCATCCACCGCTCCTATCTGGAGGCGGGCACCCGCGCCATCCGCACCAACACCTTCGACGTGGGGACGGACGGGGAGGAGGCCCGGAGGCTCATCGAGGCGGGGTGCCGCCTCGCCCTGGAGGCGGCCCAACCCTTCGGGGCTTATGTGTTTGCCGACCTGGGCCCCGCGCCCCCGGAGGGGGAGTTGCCCCCTGGGGAGTATTACCGCCAGCAGGCGGAGGTGTTTCTGGATGAGGGGCTGACCCATTTCGTGGTGGAGACCCTGTCCTCCGACGAGGGTGTCTCCGAGCTGGCCCGGTACATCAAGGGACGCTGCCCCGAGGCGTTCCTGCTGGTGTCCTTTGCCGTGGGGGCGGACGGGATGACCCGGGAGGGCCTGCCGGGCCGCGCCCTCTTTGAGCGGGCCGCCGGCCTGGACGGGGTGGACGCGGTGGGCTTCAACTGCGTGTCCGGCCCCCACCATCTGCTGGAATTTGTCCGGGGGCTGGATCTGAGTGTTTTGAACGGGAAATTTCTCTCTGTGATGCCCAACGCGGGCTACCCAACGGTGCTGGGCCGGAGGGTGGTATACCAGGGTCAGGCGGACTACTTCGCCGCCCAGATGGCGGACATCGCCGGGGCGGGGGCGGCCATTGTGGGCGGCTGCTGCGGCACCACACCCCGGCACATCGCGGCTACTGCTGGGGCATTGGGCGGGGGACGTCATTCGACTGGAACCGTCATTGGGGCTTCGCCCCAACGACCGGTCCGGCAGTCTGCCGACTGCCTGCCGAACGACTGTCCCGGCGGCCTGCCGGCCGCCCTGGCCCAGCCCAGGGTCAGGATGGAGAAACAACCTGGGCGGAACCGCCTACGGGATAAGCTGGAGGCGGGAAAGCGGGTGGTCGCCGTGGAGCTGGACCCGCCGGCGGACGACCAGGTGGATACCTTTATGGCCGGGGTTCGGGCCCTGCGGGACGCGGGAGCGGACGCCGTCACCGTGTCCGACTGCCCGGTGGGCCGCCCCAGGGCGGACAGCTGCCTGCTGGCCTGTAAGATCCGCCGGGAGACGGGGATGGAACCCCTGCCCCATATGACCTGCCGGGACCGCAACCTGAACGCCACCAAGGCGCTGCTGCTGGGGCTGAGCATGGAGGGCGTGCGCAACGTGCTGCTGGTCACCGGCGACCCCGTCCCCACCGAGGATCGGGACGAGGTGAAGAGCGTATTCAACTTCAACTCCCGGAAGCTGATCCGCTATGTCAGCGGCCTGACCGGCCACGGCCTGTCCGCCCCCTTCCAGATCTTCGGGGCGCTGAACGTGAACGCCGTCAACTTCCGGAAGCAGCTGGAGCTGGCCCTGGAGAAGGAAGAGGCCGGGGCGGCTGGTTTCCTCACCCAACCTGTCCACTCCCCCCGGGCGCTGGAAAACCTGGCGCTGGCCCGGGAGCGGCTGAACGGGAAGATCCTGGGCGGCGTGTTCCCCATCGTCAGCCACCGCAACGCCCTGTTCCTCAACAACGAGGTGGCGGGGGTATCTGTGCCGGAGGAGATCGTGAGGCGCTATGAGGGCCTGGGCCGGGAGGAGGCGGAGGATCTGGCCCTGGAGCTGTCGGTGAAAACCGCCCGGGACATGGAGCCCTACACCGACGGGTGGTATCTCATGACCCCATTCCGCCGGGTGGAATTGATTGCGCGGATCATGAAAGAATTGCGGTAAAAAACCGGGTTCCGGCGTAAGCCGGAGCCCGGTTTTTATCGGTTGAAGCCGTATTGGCCGCGCAGCTTGGTGAGCAGCCCGCGCAGGGGATTGAACAGCACCAGGGCGATGGCGAAGTTGGCGACGCCATGGACAAGATCCCAGGGGATGCCCGACAGCCACCAGGACAGTGCTGCCGCCCAGCCCCCCGCCGCCCAGTAGGTGAGGGCGCACAGCGCCCCGAAGCTTAGCCCAAACAGGCCGGACAATGCCGCCCAACCCAGGGGAGACTCCATCTTCCGCAGCAGGCGGGCCAGACAGAACAGGATGAGCCACACGTATAAGTAGAACACCGACCAGAGCTGGAGACCCCAGACGGCGTATTCCAGGAGTACGTAGACATAAACGGCATACAGTCCCCGCCAGCCGAAACACACGGCGTACAGCATCACCAGCAGGGACACCGGCTCGATGTTGGGCAGGGGGGCCATGGCCATCTTGGCGGCGAAGAGCAGCCCGCCCAGCAGGCCGAAGAGGGCGATCCTCCGGGCAAGGGTGCGGGCCATGTCAGCCGACGGTGTAAGTCCAGGTGTAGGCGTCCCCGTCGTACACCGGGGTGGCGCTGACGCCGGTCTGGGCAAACTCCCCGTTGATGGACAGGGCCCACCAGCTCTGATCCACGTCATAGTCGGCGGTCTCACCGTCCACTGTCTTGACGTACAGGCCGAACTCGCTCTCGTCGCCCGAGATGAGCCCCTCGGCCACCAGCACCTCGGCCAGATACTCCTCGTCGGTGTCATAGGTGAAGGTCTTGGTGCTCTCGTCCTTGTGGACGACCTCCACCGTGATGTGCTTGGCCCCCGCCGCGGGGGCGGGACGGGTGAACTGCCACACCAGCGCCAGCACTACGGCCAGCGCGATAAAGGCCGCGACTGCCAATACCGGAGCAAGTTTTTTCTTGTTCTGCTTTTCCATGTGAAACGCTTCCTCTCTATAGTGTTTATCTATGTGTTATACGATCTGGCGGTACATGGCCTCCGCGTCCGCCTTGCCCACGATGTCGGCGGTGGACAGCACCTCCACCCGGATCAGCTTCTCGCCGAACTTCAGCTCCAGCACGTCCCCGGGCTTCACGTCATAGGACGCTTTCACCGGACGGCCGTTGGCGGTCACCCGCCCGGCGTCACAGGCTTCGTTGGCCACGGTGCGCCGCTTGATGAGCCGGGACACCTTCAGCCATTTATCCAATCTCATGATGATCCTCCATAACATGATTCCCACCCCCAGAGGAGGTGGGAATATATTTATATTATTTCGCCACGGTGTCCTTGAGGGCCTTGCCGGCCTTGAACACGGGCACCTTGGACGCGGGAATCTCAATCTGCTCCTTGGTGTGGGGGTTGCGGCCCATGCGGGCGGCGCGGCTCTTCACCTCGAAGGAGCCAAAGCCCACCAGCTGCACCTTCTCGCCGTTCACCAGGGACTCGGTAATGGCATCCACCACGGCGGCCACGGCGGCGTCGCTGTCCTTCTTGGACAGGCCGGTCTTCTCCGCCACGGCGGCGATCAGTTCGGTTTTGTTCATGTTTTTTCTTCCTCCTAAAATTTGTGTTCCAGCAAGGCCGCGCGGTGGCGCGTCACTGCCTTTCATGATTGCGGCTCCGGCCGCAGAATATATAACTTAAAGCGCGAATGACGCTGTAAGTTGTCAATGCAGATGGGTTTTGGCCTCGACCCAGATGGCGTGAAGCTCTTCTTCCGACAGCTCGTCCATCTTCAGGCCGCGCCCCGCCGTCAGTTCCTCCGTTTTGCGGAAACGGGCGGAAAACTTATCGCAGGCGGCGTGAAGGGCGTCCTCCGGGTCGGCGTTCAGGAACCTGCCCACGCTGACCGCGGCCAGCAGCAGATCGCCCAGCTCCTCCGCCGGGTCGCCGTCTCCTTCCTGCACGGCGGCGCGCAACTCATCCAGCTCCTCGGAAAGCTTGTCCAGCGCGCCGGATATGTCCGACCAGTCAAAGCCGGTCTTGGCGGCTTTTTTCTTCATCTTCTCCGCCCGCCAAAGCGCGGGCAGGGTGCGGGCCACGGCGTCCACCGCGTCGGCCTGGGTCTCTTGGTGCTTCTCCTTCTTTTTCAGTTCCTCCCAGTTGGAGAGAACCTGATCGGTGGAATCCACCGACACATCCCCAAACACATGGGGGTGACGGTAAATCAGCTTTTTACACACGCCGTCCGCCACGTCGTCCAGGGTGAACCGGCCCGCGTCCTCCTCGATGGAGGTGTGGAAGTACACCTGGAGAAGCACGTCGCCCAGCTCCTCCTTCAGGCCATCCACGTCGTCCCGGTCGATGGCCTCAGCCACTTCGTAGGATTCCTCCAGGAAATTGCGGCGGATGGACTGGTGGGTCTGCTCCTGATCCCAGGGACAGCCGCCGGGGTGGCGCAGGATGCGGACAATTTCTTCCAGATCCTTACAGTTATAGGACGATTTCGCTGACCAGTTTACCATAGTGTCACCTGAATTGCAATAGATTTTGCACGAAAGTTTAGCTTTTGCCCCCGAAAAGAGGCTTGAAGCGTAAAAATTACGGGATACGGAGCAGCCGGGCGATCTTATCCCCCTTGGGCATGAGGGCCAAATCTTCCCGAGAGATGGCATGGGTGAGCAGCACCAAGGCGAAATAGACGATGACGCCCACCCCGATGGCGGCGATCACCGACAGGGCGTTCCCCTTCCAGGACAGGATGGCTTCGCCCGCCTCGGTGAGCAGGGGCATTTCGTCCTCACCCAGGGCCTGGAAGGCGGTCAGCTTGACCAGCAGCTTGGACGCCAGCCCGTAGACGGCCCAGACGGACGCGCCCATGGCGGCGGCGGCCGCCGCAGGCTTGGCGAACACCCGGACATAGCTCAGGGAGCGAGGCAGGGCCAGTTTGATGATGACCAGATCCAGCAGGGCGATGACGGCAAAGCACACCAGGGTGCCGATGGGGCCGCCCTGGATGTTGATGTCGGGTTTGCCCACCAGCACATAGTTGATGATGATTTTGAGGACGCACCCGATGGCGGTAGTGAGTACCGGGATGGAGACCAGCCGGTGGGCCTGCATGATGGAATTGCACACCAGCATGATGCACACACAGATGGAAGCGAGGCCCAGCATGGACAGCATCCAGCCCGCCAGGGCCACGTCGGTGCTGGGATAGAGCAGCCGGATGATGGGCTCGCCCAGGGCGAACAGCCCCACCCCGGCGGGTATGGCCAGCAGGGCGGTGGTGCGCAGGGCGGTCTCGCTGACCTGGGCGGCCTGCCGGTAATTTTTCGTGGCCCGGGCGGCGGACACCGCGGGAACCACGCTGGCCGTCAGGGGAACCATGAAGGAGGCGGGCAGATTATAGAGGGTCATGGCCTTGTCGTAGATGCCCTTCAGGGTGCGGGCGGTCTCCTCGGTGAAGCCGGCGGCGTCCTGGAGCCGGCCCATGATGATGCTGGAATCCAGCAGGTTGACCACCGCCATCACCGACGAGCCAAGGGTGATGGGAATGGCCAGCTTGGTCAGGGTGGACAGGATCTTCTCCGACTCATCCGGCCTGTCCCGGAACTTGGGCAGGGACAGGCGGAAGCGCCCGTAGCAGAAAAACATATACACCATGCCCAGGGCGCAGCCCACCGACACGCCCAGAATGGCGCCGCCGGCGGTCTGGGACTCGTCCATCCCCGCGCCCACCATCATCTTGGCCAGGGCCAGGCCGATGACCAGCTTGCACAGTGCCTCGATGACCTGGGACACGGCGGTGGGGGTCATCAGGGAGTGGCCCTGGAAGTACCCGCGCAGGGCGGACATGGGGCAGATGAAAAACAGGGCGGGGGCCAGAGCCAGAATGCTCCAATAGCTGTGGGAGTTGTTCATCAGCTCCGCCAGCTGCTTGGGGAAGAAGAGCATGATGGCGCAGCTCAGCGCGCCCAGGGTACAGAAAGCCACCATGGACAGCCGAAAGACCTTTTGCACCTGATTGCCCCGGTTCTGGGCGTGGGCCTCGGACACCATCTTGGACAGAGCCACCGGCAGGCCGCCGGTGGAGATGATGATGAGCAGGGAATAGATATAATAGGCGGTGTTGAAGTCGGCAAAGGCCGCGTCGGTGAGGATGCCGCCCAGAGGGATCTTGTACAGCGCGCCGATGACCTTGACCAGCACGACGCTGGCCGCCAGAATGGCGGCGCCGCCGAAAAAGGTATTCTTTTTTGGGGTGGATGCAGACATATCCTCAGACCTTTCCCATCAACGGAAGATAAGGGGCAGGGCGTACTGCTTGACCTCGGCGCGGATCTTCTCCAGATCCAAAGTCAGGAAAGCCCCGTTTTTGTATATGATTTTGCCCCGGGCCATATTCATCCACACATTGGAGCCATGGGCGGAGAACACCAGGTTTTCCGCCTCGTCATGGCAGGGGATCAGGTTGGGGGAGTCAAAGTCCACCAGGATCAGGTCGGCCACGGCGCCCGCCTCAATGCGCCCGATGTTCCGGCCCAGGGCCTTTGCACCGCTGACGGTGGCCATTTCCAGCGCCTGACGGGCGGTGAGGGCCATGGGATCCACCCGCACCCCGTTATGGAGGATGGCGGCCAGCTTCATGTCGTCAAAGAAGTCCACGCTGTTGTGGGAGCTGACGCCGTCGGTGCCCAGGGCCACGTTCACCCCGGCCTGGAGCATATCGGGGATGTGGGCCACGCCGGAGCCCAGTTTCAGGTTGGAGTAGGGGTTGTGGACGCAGGAAACCCCCTTGTCCGCCATGATGGCCCAGTCCTCGGGGGTGGTCCACACGCAGTGGGCGGCGATGGCCCGGGTGTCCCACACGCCGTATTGGTTGAGGATCTGGATGGGGGTCAGGCCGCCCCGGCGGCCCTTGCACTCCTCGTGTTCCTTGCGGGTCTCGGAGATGTGGACGTGCATACCCAGGCCGTGCTCCAGCGCGTAGTCCGCCATCCACTGCCACAGGGGGGCGGAGGAGGTGTACTCGCCGTGGATGGAGGCATCGGCGATGATCTGGCCGTCCCCGGCCATGTGCCACTCCTCGGTGAGGGCCCGCTGGTTGGCGCAGTCGCCGCACTTGTCGGGGGAGAAATCCTCGGGCGCACCGAAGTACACCCCGCCCACCGACAGGTTGGCGGAAATGCCCGCGTCCAGCACCTGCTTAGCGATGACGCCGGTGCGCATATACATATCCGCGACGCAGGTGACGCCGCAGGCAATCATCTCGGCAAGGCCAAGCCCCGTGGCGGCGGCCAGGGAGCGGTCATCCCACTTGGCCTCGGCGGGGAAGATGAAGTCGTTGAGCCAGGTGTGCAGGTCACACCCCCCGCCGTAGCCCCGCATGAGGGTCATGGGGATNTGGGTGTGGCAGTTGACGAAGCCGGGCATCATCACCTTGCCGGTGCAGTCGATGGTCTCGTCAAANTCNCCCGCGGGGCGNTCNGNGCCCACNTAGGAGATNTTTNTCNCCTCNACNGCCACATAGCCGNTNCGCAGGGTGGTGAAGNCCTCGTCCATCAGCAGGGCGGTGACGTTGGTAAACAGCNTGGTCATNAAAANAGCCCCCTTTACAGCTTNTCCAGNCAGGCCAGCACCAGNCGGGAGAACTTGTCCTTGGCNGCNGCNGCGGCGTCCAGCACCTCCTGCTCNCTGAGNGGCTGATCCAGNATNCCCGCCGCCATGTTGCTCAGCAGGGTNAANCCCAGNATNTCCATGCCGCAGTGGCCCGCCACGATGACCTCCGGGGCGGTGGACATACCCACCGCGTCGCCGCCTAAAATCCGNGCTGCGCGGATNTCCGCAGGAGTNTCGTACTGGGGNCCGTAGCAGTAGAAGTACACGCCCNCCCGCAGGGGGATGGACAGCTCNGCNGCNGCNTNNCGGGCCACGTCCTGGAGCCGGACNGTGTACAGNTGGGAGGCGTCNGGGAAGCGCACGCCGAACTCNGGGATNTTNGCCCCCCGNANNGGNGACTCGGAGAACATNTTNATNTGGTCGGTGATGAGCATCAGGTCGCCCGCCTGCCAGTCGGTGCGCACNCAGCCGGCGGCGTTGGTGACGATCAGCGTGTCGCAGCCCAGCAGGCGCAGGACGCGGACGGCNTAGGACACNTCGTCATAGCCGTAGCCCTCGTAGTGGTGCATCCGGCCCTGCATGACGGCCACGTTTTGCCCTGAGAGCTTGCCGAACACCAGCTGGCCCTTGTGGCCGGGGGCNGTGGACGCCTTGAAATGGGGGATTTCGCCGTAGGGGATGGCNGTGGNGTTNTCCACNACNTCGCCCAGGAAGCCCAGGCCGGAGCCCAGCACCATGGCTACNTTGGGGATAAAACCTCCGATTTTTTCCTTAATGTAATCAGCGCTNTCTTGATACTGTGCAAACGTGTACGCCATAGCNNCAGCCTCCNATGGNAAAATTTTGTTGAATCAATATAGTTTACACCTTTTTTNAGAAAAAAGCAATGAACAGGCTATAAATTCTGCGTANTTTCCGNGGGGCGNNCTTCGCAANAAAAGGCCCCNGGACATTGTCCCNGGGCCTTTGCTATTTGTGTGGGNATCAGGCTTCTTCCTCGGTTGGGGGAGGAGCCTCCTCCGGCATATGCTTTNGGAANGCGCGCTCCACAAACAGAGAGTGAACCAGCGCCAGNAGGCAGGGCAGACAGCACACCGGCAGCAGAAGCTGAACGGTGATATCCACGCACAGCGCCAGCAGCGCCGCCATGGCCAGGGTGGAGGGGAGATGGGCCAGCCAGAGCTGGAGGGCGGTGCGGTTCAGCTCCCAGAANGTGAGCTGGTAGCGGGAACACAGCGGGAACAGCCAGCACAGCATCCCGGCGGGAANGGCCATNAGCACATAGTAGGCCACCGCCAGCACCGCCATCNGCCTGGAGCCTTGGGCGGCGTTGGCCAGGAGATTGGAGCCCGCCATGGGCAGCAGCACCGCCGCCCCCCAGAGCAGACCCGATGGAGTGGCCAGCTTGAATTCCCGTTTGAAGGTGCGGAAAAACCGGCTGTAGACGGTGGGCTCCCCGCCCCGGACGCAGCGGGCGGTACAGTCGTACAGGGCGGTGGAGGCGGCGGGTATGGTGACCACCGGCAGGGAGCAGAGAAACCACAGCAGGCTCAGCCCCACCACGTCCGCCGNTTTGTCGAGATATCTCCAGAAATAATTGTCCGGGTTGAAAATCTGNTTCATAGCAGCGTGGGCACCAGTTCNGCCAGAGCGGNGGCCANAGCGGCGTGGCCCCGGCGGGTCAGGTGCATGAAGTCGATGGTGTTGAATTCCGCGCCGATCTCGTTGGCGTCCAGGAAATGGCAGCCCACCTCGGCCGCCACCCGNTTNTACTCCGCNGGGANCTTGCGGCTCTTTTCCACACAGCCNGGGCCCATGGTGCCCATCTCGTCGGCCACCGGGGAGGTGAGCACCCCCTCGTCAATGACGGGCGGGGCGATGATGAGAATATTGGGTTTGCCTCCNGGCCCCCAGCATTCGGTGGTCTGGGCNTTCTGCACNANCCGGCGCATCCCCAGGCCGATGGCGAAGGCGTTCATGCCGAAGCGCTCNTTGCTGTCGTTGGTGCCCAGCATGATAATAAGCAGGCTCACCGGCTCATGGCTCTTCAGNCAGGGCCAGAGNTAGCTCAGCGCGTCCAGCCCCTCGTACAGCGGATCNTGGAACACGGTGGTGCGGCCGGACAGACCCTCCTCNAACACCAGGTAGTCCTCCCCCAGNGCCTTTTGCAGCAGNTTTGTCCACCGCTCATCCTCGTTGAAGCGCTGGAGGGCGGAGTCGGCGCAGTCGGCGGGGTCGGCGCAGTAGCCGTGGGTGTTGGAGTCGCCCAGACAGATAATGTGTTTTTTCATATCGTCAGAACCTCCGTATCTTGATTGGTTTCGGCATATTACCTCTATGATATCACGTNAGAGNGGCGCTGTCACGTCTTTTTGNCGAAAAAATAGAAAATGTTTTCAAAAAATATAGTTCTTGAAAAATCCTCCCTGAGATGGTACAATGCGCATATAGGATGTAAAACNATACAAAGCTGCGCGGGATTTGAGCCGGTCGAACTGCGCACNATGCACAAAGTGAAAGGACGGGGATTGGACATGGATCGGGTAAAAATGGAGCAGACCCGCCAATGGGTGCGGGACGAGCTGGATCGCTGCGCCGCCTTNTGGCTGGAGCACGGCCTGGATCGGAAGCATGGCGGAGTGTACACCTGCCTGGATCGGAAGGGCGAAATCTACTCCACGGATAAAAGCGTGTGGATGCAGGGGCGGTGCGGATGGATCTTTGCTTTCCTGTGCCACACCTACGGCGTGAAGGAGGAGTGGCTGGAGGCCAGCCGGAGCTGCCTGGACTTCATGGAGGAGCACTGCATCAACCGCGCCGCCGGGGATCGGATGTACTTCACCGTCACNGAGGACGGCAAGCCCCTGCGCCAGCGGCGGTATTATTTCTCCGAGGCGTTCTACGCCCTGGCCAACGCCGAATACTATGGCGTTACCGGCGAAACGGTTCGCCTGGAGCGGGCCCGCCGCGCTTACGACCTGTACTGGGATCTGAACCACGGCATGGCAGACCCCACGGGGCTGGGCCCCAAGACTGTCCCTGAGACCCGGCAGGGCCGGGCCTTCGGCGGCCCCATGATTATCCTGAACGTCACCGGGGTGATGCTCCGGGTGGATCCCGAGCGCAAGGCTCTCTATGAGGAGCGGGCCCAGCAGTCCGTGGACGAGATCTTCAAGTATCACGTCAAGCCGGAGCTGAAGTGCGTGCTGGAGAACGTGGACACGGACGGCACCCCCCGCCTCTACTACACCGAGGGCCGCACCGTCAACCCCGGCCACGACATCGAGGGCGTGTGGTTCCTGCTGGAACACGCCAAGCGCACCGGGGACGAGGAGCTGGTGGGCAAGGCCGCCCAGATCTTCGACTGGGCCATCGAGGCCGGCTGGGACAAGGAGTACGGCGGACTGCTCTACTTCACCGACTGCCTGGGCAAGCCCCCCGAGGCCTACGAGCACGACATGAAGCTGTGGTGGCCCCACAACGAGATCATGATCGCCTCCTCCATGCTCTACCGGGATACCGGGGACGAGAAGTACCTGGACTGGTTCTACAAGACGGTGGACTACTGCAAGGAGCACTTTGCCGACCCGGAGTACGGCGAGTGGTACGGCTACCTGCGCCGGGACGGCCTGCCCACTATGCCCTCCACCAAAGGCTCCACCTTCAAGGGCCCCTTCCATGTGCCCCGCGCCCTGACTCTGGTGGACGGAATTTTGGGAGAGCTGCTGGCGCGGTGAAAAAGTTTTTTCATCTCTAAATAATAGTCAAAATTATTTGCGAAATCGTATTGACAAGCGGAGAGAAAAATTATACAATCTATACAAGAGCCCGATGGATAGACGGGCGAAAATTTATTAAATTTTGAGGAGGACATCAGAATGAAGAACATTCGCAAGGCTCTGGCGCTGCTGCTGGCACTGTGCATGATCATGGGGCTGGCCGCCTGCGGCAACAAGACCGCCGACGAGAGCAAGGCTCCCGATCCCACCAAGGAGCCCGACACCACTCAGACCGAGAAGGTCGACGAGCCAACCGGCGGCAACGACCTGAGCGCCAACCTGACTCTGGCCACCTACCCCGTAGGCGACATGACCAACGAGGATGTCGTCAAGGGNCTGATTGCTGACTTCAACGCTGTCTATCCCAATGTGAAGATCGACGTGGTGTATCTTGATTACACCAACGGCGACCAGACCCTGAACGGCATGGTCGAAGGCGGCAACGCNCCCGACCTGCTCTTTGAGGGTCCCGAGCGCCTGGTGGCCAACTGGGGCGCCAAGGGCTACCTGGTCGANCTGAAGGATCTGATCCCCGCCGGCACCTATGACGTGACCGTCGGCTCCTGCACCAGCGCCGATGGCGCCGTGTACGAGCTGCCNGTCTGCCAGACCGCTCACTGCATGGGCATCAACAAGGATCTCTTCACNGAGGCCGGCGCNATGCAGTACATCAACGAGGANACCCACACCTGGAAGTCCACNGAGGATTTCCTGAAGGCCGTTGAGGCNGTTGCCGCCATCCATCCCCAGGTCGGCGTCGTGTTCTGCGGCGGCCAGGGCGGCGACCAGGGCAACCGCGCTCTGGTGACCAATATGTACGGCGGCCAGTACACCAACTCCGACTTCACCCGCTACACCGCCAACTGCGCCGAGAACGNGAAGGCCCTCCAGGCCCTGGTCGATGTGAACGGCATCGAGTTTGACCCCGCCATCGTGGGCGGCCAGGAGATCGACCTGTTCTGCAACGGCACCCTGGCCATGGCCACCTGCTGGAACGTGGGCGCCGCCAAGAGCGACACCCAGGGCAAGACCGCNCAGTTCGAGATCTTCCCCATGGCCTTCCCCACTGAGTCCGGCGATCCCGTCCTCCAGGGCGGCATCTGGGGCTACGGCGTGTTTGACAACGGCGACGAGGCCAGGATCGAGGCCGCCAAGGCGTTCGCCAAGTTCATGACCGAGGACGAGGCTCAGTACAAGAAGAGCGTGGAAGCCACNGGTTACTGGGCTACCCGCGAGGTGTCCGGCCTGTACGCGGGCACCGACGCTGAGGACATCATGACCGAGTACGGCCTGCTGGTTCCCTACATGGGCCCCTACTACCAGATCACCCTGGGCTGGGCNGATGCCCGTACCGCTTGGTGGAATGAGCTGCAGAACATCGGCAGCGGCGCCAAGGACGTTCAGACCGCTCTGGATGACTTTGTGGCCGCGGCCAACGCTGCCGCCGAGGCCGCTGAGGCGGGCTGAGACNTTGNCGATTAGAGNCAAACTGATTTAGGGTAATGCGCGCCCTCCCTGCGTGANNAGCGCAGGGAGGGCGCGCNCTATTTCCCGACCCGCTTCGCAACAAGAGAGGAGGTTCTGTATTTTGGCAAAGACAAAACCCGGCGGCATGAGCCGCGCCCTGGTTCGGCGTGAGACCATTTCCGGCTATCTGTTCCTGCTGCCCAGCCTGCTGTTTTTCATTATGTTCGTTGTCTATCCCATGATTATGTGTGTGATCACCAGCCTGACGGATGCCACCATGAGCGCCAACTCCACGGATACGTTTATCGGCCTGAAAAATTATGTGGAGCTGTTTCAGGATAAAACATTCCAGAAGGCGCTGGTAAACACTGTGATCATCGTGGTAGTGTCCGTCCCCACTGTGTGCGTGTTTTCCCTGTGGGTGGGCGCGCGCATCTATAATATGACGGGCTGGGCGTGCTCCGCCTTCCGCGTGATCTTCTATCTGCCCGTGGTCACCGGTTCTGTGGCTGTCACCGTGGTGTGGAGATGGATCTATAGCTACTACAACGGCATTCTGAATTTCGCGGGCACCCACCTGGGCCTGTGGGAGAAGAATATCAACTGGCTGGGCGATACCAAGTTCGCCCTGGGATGCATCATCCTGATCCTGTTCACCACCTCCGTGGGCCAGCCCATCGTGCTCTATGTCTCCGCCCTGGGCAATGTGGATCAGACCCTGATTGANGCCGCCCAGGTGGACGGCGCCANCGANCTTCAGGTGTTCTGGAAGGTGAAGTGGCCCCAGATTATGCCCACCACCCTGTACATCCTGGTCATCACCACCATCAACAGCTTCCAGTGCTTCGCGCTGATCCAGCTGCTGACTTCCGGCGGTCCGACCCACGCAACCGATACCGTCATGTACTACATCTATTACAGCTGCTTTACACTGTATCGCTACGGCTATGCCAACGCCATGGGCGTTATCCTGGCCCTGTGCATTGCGGTGCTGTCCGCGGTTCAGTTCAAGCTGGCAAAGGCTGAATGAGGGGAGGCGGAAGTATGAATTCGAAAAACAAGGCACGAACCGGTGCGGTCACGCATATCTCTCCCTATCGAGTCATCACACTCGTTATCATCGTTGTCATCGCGGTGGTCATCTTCCTGTTCCCTCTGTACTGGATCATCACCGGTGCGTTCAAGACTCCCACAGCCATTAACAGCCCAACCCCGGTGTGGTGGCCTGACGAGTGGACCATGCGAAACTTCAAGGAGCTGTTTTCCAAGCGCTCCGCGCCGCTGTGGGAGCTGCATATCCCCCTGAGCGAGTGGTTTACCAAGGACAACAGTCAGATTGTGTTCTTTTCCGGGCCGGTGCTTCCCGCGGCCATCCGCTGGCTGATCAATACGGTGTTCATGTCGGTGACCGCTATGATCCTGACCTGTGTCACCGCGTCACTGGCCGGCTACGCCTTGGCGAAAAAGCGTTTCATCGGCCGCACGATCCTGTTTTCCCTGATCGTGTGCGCCATGGCTCTGCCGAAGCAGGTCATCCTGATCCCGTTGCTGCGGGAAATGTCTGCCCTTCATCTGACTGATACCCTCTGGTCGGTCATTTACCCCATCGTGGGCTGGCCTTTTGGTGTGTTCCTGATGAAGCAGTTCGCCGAGGGCATTCCGGGAGAGATCCTGGAGGCCGCCCGCATCGACGGCAGCAGCGAGCTCAAGACCTTTACCACCGTCGTGTTCCCAATGATTAAGCCGGGTGTCGGCGCGCTGGCCATTTTCACCTTCATCAACTCCTGGAACGATTACTTCATGCAGCTGGTCATGCTGACCGATACCAAAGTCCTGACCAGTGCCCTGGGTATTGCCAAGATGCAGGGCCAGTTCGGTACGGACTACGGCCTGCTGATGGCGGGCGCGGCCCTGGCCTCCGTCCCCATCATCATTGTGTTCCTGGTGTTCCAGAAGTACTTCACCAAGGGCATCACCATGGGCGCGGTGAAGGGGTGAGGACATGATACTGGCTTCCAACAGTACCGCCCTGGACTACCGGGGCATCCATCCCAACCTCGATCTGGCCCTGGAGCATATCACGCCGGAATTTCTCTCCTCCCTGGGGGAGGATCGGGTGGAGCTGAAGGGCGAGGAGGTCTACTGCACCAAGTTCACCTATGAGACCATCCCGGAGAAGGATGCCTTCTTCGAGGCCCACCGGCTCTATTTGGACATCCATCTCATGCTCTCCGGGTCGGAGCGGGTGGAGCTGGCCTCGCCGTCCGCCCTCGCGCAGTTCGACCAGAAGGGGGACTTCTACGCCTATCGTGGGGAGGGACGGCACAGCGTCGTCCTTGCCCCCGGGGATTTCCTGGTGGTGTTCCCTGACGACGCCCACAAGATCAAAATGCAGGTGAATGGGCCCGAGACGGTGAGCAAGGCGGTATTCAAGGTCAAAATACAAGAGTGCGAAGGAGCTTAACTATGAAAGATTTTACCAAGTATCAGGGCGTTATCCCCGCGTTCTACGCCTGCTACGACGAGGCCGGAGCCGTCTCCCCGGAGCGGGTGCGGGCCTTGGTGCGCTACCTGGCGGACAAGGGGGTCAAGGGCCTGTATGTGGGCGGCTCCTCCGGCGAGTGCATCTACCAGAGCGTGGCGGAGCGCAAGCTGGTGCTGGAGAATGTGATGGCGGAGGCCAGGGGTAAGCTTACCATCATTGCCCACGTGGCCTGCAACAACACGGCGGACAGCCGTGAGCTGGCCGCCCACGCCGAGGCCCAGGGCGTGGATGCCATTGCCGCCATTCCGCCCATCTACTTCCATCTGCCTGACCACGCGGTGGCCAAGTATTGGAACGATATCTCGGACGCCGCTCCCAACACCGACTTCATCATTTACAACATTCCTCAGCTGGCGGGCGTGGCTCTGTCTGCGCCCCTGCTGCGGGAGATGCTGAAAAACCCCCGGGTGATCGGCGTGAAGAACTCCTCTATGCCGGTGCAGGATATCCAGATGTGGAAGGACGAGGGGGCCATTGTGTTCAACGGTCCGGACGAGCAGTTCGTCTCCGGTCTGGCGGCCGGAGCCCTCGGCGGCATCGGCGGAACCTACGCCGCTATGCCGGAGCTGTACATCAAGGCCATGGAGCTGTTCCGCGCGGGCAAGCTGGAAGAGGCCCGGCAGGTGCAGAACGACTGCTGCCGTATCATCTACAAGATGTGCTCCACCCATGGCAATATGTATGCCACCATCAAGGAGATCCTCCGCCGCAGCGGCGGGCCGGATGTGGGCAGCGTGCGCGCTCCCCTGGCTCCGCTGACGGAGGGCGACGGGCAGATTGTGGACGAGTGCGTGGCCATGATTCAGGCGGCCATTGCGGCCCATGTCGGCTGAACCGATTTTGAGACAAAAGCCAACCGCCCAGTAATCACTGGGCGGTTGGCTTTTGCATCACTGGCACCCGCGAGACGAATCGAACGTCCGACCCTTCGCTTAGGAGGCGAATGCTCTATCCCCTGAGCTACGCGGGCNTATCACGCTGCAGAGCAAAGNCTATTGTAACCAATTTCGTGCATTCTGTCAATGCAACACAAGAAATTTTCTAAAATGTCCCACGATTCGGTTTTTCCGACTGTTGCAATCANNGGGAACAGAGGATATAATAATNACTTGTGTTTGGAAAAATGATTCTAAAATTCAGATAGAAGGTACGGATATGCAAAACGAGAAGCTGCGCAACATCGCCATCATCGCCCACGTTGACCACGGCAAAACCACNCTGGTGGACGAGATGCTCAANCAGGGCGGCATTTACCGGGAGAACCAGGCCACCGTGGAGCGGGTCATGGACTCCAACGACCTGGAGCGGGAGCGGGGCATCACCATCCTGGCCAAGAACACCGCCGTCCACTACAAGGANACCAAGATCAACATCGTGGACACCCCGGGCCACGCCGACTTCGGCGGCGAGGTGGAGCGCATTTTGAAGATGGTCAACGGCGTNATCCTNCTGGTGGACGCCGCCGAGGGCCCCATGCCNCAGACCCGNTTNGTGCTNTCNAAGGCCCTGGAGCTGGGCCACAAGGTCATCGTGGTGGTGAACAAGATCGACCGCCCCGACCAGCGCATCCACGAGGTCATGGACGAGGTGCTGGAGCTGCTGCTGGATCTGAACGCCACCGATGAGCAGTTTGAGTCCCCCACCCTGTTCTGCTCCGGGCGGCAGGGCACCGCCAGCTACTCCCCCGACGTGGCGGGCACCGACCTGGTGCCCCTGTTCGAGACCATCCTGAACTATATCCCCGCTCCGGACTGCGATCCGGAGGCTCCCTTCCAGATGCTGGTGTCCTCCATCGACTACAACGAGTTCGTGGGCCGCATCGCCGTGGGCCGCATTGAGCGTGGCACCGTGAAGCAGAACCAGGAGATCGTGGTGTGCAACTACCACAAGCAGGACGAGGCTCCCAAGAAGGCCAAGGCCACCAGTCTGTACACCTTCGACGGTCTGGCCCGCACCCCCGTCACCGAGGCCAAGGCCGGTGAGATCATTGCCATGAGCGGCATCGGCGACATCACCATCGGCGACACCATCTGCGCCCCCGCCGCCCCCGAGCCCATTGAGTTTGTGAAGATCTCCGCTCCTACCCTGGAGATGACCTTCTCCGTCAACGACGCCCCCTTTGCCGGACGTGAGGGCAAGTACGTCACCAGCCGCCAGCTCCGGGATCGACTGTTCCGGGAGACACTGAAAGATGTGTCCCTGCGGGTCACCGAGGTGGAGGCGTCCACTGATGCCTTCAATGTGGCGGGCCGGGGCGAGATGTCCCTGTCCATCCTCATCGAGACCATGCGCCGGGAGGGGTATGAGTTCCAGGTGTCGCCCCCCCGCGTGGTCTACCAGGTGGTGGACGGCCAGAAGTGCGAGCCCGTGGAGCGGGTGGTCGTCGACGTGCCCGCCGATAACGTGGGCGCGGTGATGGAAAAGCTGGGCGCCCGGAAGGGCGAGTTCCTGTCCATGGACCCCATCGGCAGCCGCACCAAGCTGGAATTCCTGGTGCCGTCCCGTGGCCTGTTCGGCTACCGGAACGAGTTCCTCACCGACACCAAGGGCGAGGGTATCATGGCCTCCGTCTTTGAGAAGTACGCCCCCTTCAAGGGCGATATCCAGCGCCGGAACACCGGCTCCCTGGTGGCCCACGAGACGGGCGAGTCCGTGACCTACGGTCTGTTCGCCGCCCAGGAGCGGGGCGCGCTGTTCATCGGCGCGGGCGTGCCCGTGTACGAGGGCATGGTGGTCGGGGTGTGCCCCAAGATGGAGGACATCACCGTCAATGTGTGCAAGAAGAAGCAGCTCACCAATATGCGGGCCTCCGGCTCCGACGAGGCCCTGCGGCTGGTGCCCCCCAAGTCCATGAGCCTGGAGCAGTGCTTGGAGTTCCTGGCGGACGACGAGCTGCTGGAGGTCACGCCTTCGACCCTGCGCCTGCGCAAGCGCATTTTGAACCACGAGAAGCGGATGAAGGCTCTCAAGGGCGGGAAGTCCTGAAAATTCTAAAATAAAGCAGGAGCGGCAAGGTCAACTGACCTTGCCGCTCTTATGTTTACTTATATCCACCATTCCGGCGTAAGCTCACCCAGCGTGATGATTTTTTCGGACTCAAGATCGAGAAGTATTTCGATTTCCCGATAATGGTCAGGCATCAGCTGGACCATCAATTCCCGGCAGGCGCCGCAGGGGGCGCCCGACTTCCCGTCCGGCATGATCGCGAGGACTTTGCTGATTTCCTGCTCTCCGTTGGTAATCATGTTGAAGATCGCGTTGCGCTCGGCGCAGATTCCCAGTGTAGAACAGGTGTCGATGCAGACGCCGGTGTAGATTTTCCCGGATGAGGATTGTATCGCGGCGGCAACCCCGCCGGCATACACATACTCGGATATTTTTCGTTCATTCTGCACGGCCTTCGCCGCGCGGTACAGTTCGTTCCATATGGGTTCCATATCGTTTTCCTCTGTATTACAGCGTCATGGTGATCCCGCCCTCGTCGGACAGGCCGTCCTTCTTGAGCATATTCTCCAGCACCTCCACGTCGGAGGTGATGTCCATAGCGTCGTCCTGAAACAGCTTGTCGAGCTGCTTCTCGAACCCGGACACCACCTGATCCATCATGTCCTCGATGCGCTTCTTGGCGGCGGAGATGTTCTCCCCCTCGATGCCCTGGGCATCCAGCTGGGCATAGGCCCGCAGGATTTTCAGGGTGGTGGGCAGATAGTAGTTCAGGAAGGTGCGCAGCTGGCCCTCCTTATTGGGGTGCTCCTTCTGATACTTCAAAATCTTTCCCGTGATCTCCTCGATGCGGTCGATTTTGGCGCTCATCGCCGCATCAGGAATGTCGTCGTTGACCTGCCGGATCTCCCGGAGGATATCGTCCTCCCGGGCGGCGGCCTGCTGAGGGGTCTCCTCCTGGACGGGCGGAGCCTCCCGCTTGGGCTCGGGGGTGTGGTAGCCCATCTCGGTGAGGAACAGCTTGCCCTCGGCCAGATCCAGGTAGCCTGTGGGCAGAATGCCCTTGGCCAGCATCCGCCGCAGATCCTTGCACAGCTTGCTGACAGGCACGCCGAAGCTGGCGGCCATGGGGGCCAGGGCCACCTCCCGGTTGGCGCCGATATAGGCCAGATAGTTGAGGTAGCGCTCATTCCGCCGTCCCTTGCTGATGCCAGAGGCCAGCATACTGATGCCGCCGCCCATGAACATCAGGCAGGCCACGATGGGGATGAGCAGCGCCCACTCCCAATACCCGTAAGAGAAGTCGTAGAGGAAGGGCATGGATACCGTCAGCGCACCCAGACCGAAAATACCGGTGAGGATACTGCCCGCGATGATAAGGCCCTTGCCGCTGCTGCCCATCAGCTTGGACTGCTTCCGGCTGCGTTTCCGCTGCTCCGCCGGGTCGGGGGTCTCCCAGGGCTCCGCCTTGGGCGGCTGCTTCTGCTTGGACTGGGCGGTCTGGCTGTACTGATAGTGATAGGTGCCGCTGGACGAACCCTGGGTCTGCTGACGGGCGCTGTCAGCAGCCTGTCGGGCGGCTTCCGCCCCCCGCTGGGCCGCCTCGGCGTTCTGCTGGAAAAAGTGCTCCGCCGTGTTTTTGGCCCGGTTGGCCGCGTTCCTGGCCTCCTGCTTGAAGCGCCGCTTGTCGCTGGAGGACATTCTGCCCAGCTTGCTCAGCAGCCAGAACACGCCGATGATTTTGAAGAAGGGAATGGGCAGGATGAACAGCAAAAAGCCGATGCCCACCCACTCGCCCCAATCGCCGGAGTTTTTCGGGGGTTTGGAGCCGCCGGTCGGAGTAGTTCCTCTGCCGGATCCATAGCTGTAGTTGTAATGATAGGTGTTGTTCTGCTGTGAGTTGTTCTGCGGATCCTGTCCGCCGGTGCCGTAGCCGTCCGCCATGGTGATCCCCCTCTCCCGGAATGCGATAACAAAAACCATTATATACTTTTTCGGCGGCGCTGTAAAGGAGATGGAAGCTTAATTTTTTATTTAGGAAGCGCACAGCCGCCGGAGCGTGACAACAGGAGGGCTCTTCCATCATATCAGTGCCCCTTCCCGCATATAAATCACCGTGACGAGAACCACAGTGGGGAGTGTTGTCAGTGAAGGGGAACATGGAAGAGCGCGCCCAGGAGCTGGCGCTGTACATCATCGAAAACAAAGCCACCGTCCGGGCCGCCGCCAGCCGCTTCGGGATCAGCAAGTCCACCGTACATAAGGATTTGAGCGAGCGCCTGCCCGCCATCAACCGGGGGCTGTATGAGCAGGTAAAGGAAGTTCTGGACGAAAATAAGGCGGAGCGCCATATACGGGGCGGCATCGCCACCAGAAAAAAATACAAAGGGGAATAAAAATAGGGAAAGGGCGGGCCTTGCGGAAGGCCCGCCCTTAACACGTAGAGAGAACAAATTTAATGGTGTGCGCCGTGGCTGCCGCTGTGATGCCCCTGGGAGGAGGTGGAACTGTAAACAGGGCAGCTTCCGTCGCAAAAGCCGCATTCGTGGTCATAGCCGCAGCAGGCCGTGCCGTTGTGGCTGTGACGGCCTGTGAGCGTGCAGCCGTCCACCGTGCACAGAGGGAGGCAGGTTCCGTCGCAGTAACCGTCCTCATGGTCATAGCCGCAGTAGGTGGTTCGGCCATGGGTGTGCCGTCCCAAGCGCTCACAGCCCTCCACAGTGCATACGCCGCACCGGGCGGATCGGGACTGCCGGGCGCTCCCATGGCAGCCATGGGCAAAGGCGGCGGTAGTCAGCAGAGAGAGGACGCACAAAGCGGCCAATGTAAGCGGGAAAAATTTTTTGAGTGACATTGTAATACAGCCTCCATTTTGATGATCCACAGTTTCTGACTATCATTGTCGTCAGTGTAGCACACTGGGAAGGAGAACGCAAGCCCTTTCCCGAAATTTCCCACCAGGTCAGGGCTGTGTTTCCGTGCCATAAATGGGGATGGTGACGTCCCGGATCCACTTGCCTGACTGAAATCGCCAAAAGCCCACGATGCTCTTCACCACGTTTTCGCTCATGGTGGCCAGCTGCACCCACAAAATGCCCAGCTTGAACACCAGTCCCGCCAGCGCCGCCAGCGGCAGGGCCACCAGCCACAGAGGCGTGAGGTCAATGATGGTAGCCGCCCGCACGTCGCCCCCGCCCCGGAGAACCCCAACGATGTTGGTGCACTCAAAGGAGCGCAGAGGCATCATAATAAACACCACCGTGAGCATCATGGTGCAGATATCTCCCGCCGCTGAATCCGCCAGCTTGAACACGGGATAGAGCACCGGCACGATAAAGAAATAGAGCAGAGCCAGGAACACCGCCCCCGCCGCCAGCCCAAACAGGAAGGCCAGCGCGTTGAGCAGTGCCCCCAGGGAGTACACCTTGTCCGCGTTGCCCGAGCCGATCTCCTGGCCCACCAGGATGGCGGCGGTGCCCGCGATGGCGAACACGCCCACAGTGCACAGGTTGGTGATGTTGCCCGCGATGGCGTAGGCGGCTAAAATCTCCTCCGAGCCGTCCATGTGGCCCATAATGGTGGGGAACAGGGAGGAGCCCAGGCCCCAGAAGGTCTCGTTGCACATCACCGGGGTGGCGAAGCGGACAAAGCGCCGCACCATCTCCCGGCCGGGGCGGAAGAGCAGGGCGGGGTCAATGCGGAAGCCTTTGTCCAAAACCGCCCACAGGACGGCAATGGAGCAGGAGAGCACACGGGCCAGCAGGGTGGCCAGGGCGGCGCCCTCCACCCCCAGCTGCGGCGCGCCCAGGTTGCCGAAGATGAACACCCAGTTGAGGAAAGTGTTGCCCACCATGGACACGCCCAGGATATACAGGCCCCGGCGGGGATTGCCCATGGCCCGGTGGACGCCGATGTAGATCTGGACAAAGCTGTCGAAGAGGTAAGACCAGCCCACGATTCGGGCGTACCGGGCGGCGGTGGCGATGACCTGGGGATCCTTGCCGAACAGGGACATGAACTGGCTGGGGAGGAAGCCCATAACGAGGGCGAATACCAGCCCGACGAAGCCGGCGGTGTACATCCCGATGCCCATGATCCGATTGATGGCCCGCAGATCCCCCTTCCCCCGGTACTGGCTGATGAGGACGGCAGAGCCGCTCTGGATGCCGAACATCATGAGCTGAACCACGAACACGGGGATATTGGCCAGGGTGACCCCGGCCAAGGGCAGCTGGCCCATGGTGCCCACCATGAAGGTGTCTACAAGCCCCAGAGAGTTGGTAATGAGATTTTGAAGCAGGATGGGCAGCGCCAGGGCCAGTAATTTGCGGTAAAAGCCCGCTTCCCGCTGGAACAGTTTGAACATATTGGTCGGAGGCTCCTTTGTAAAGCGTTACGATAAGGTGGTGAACAGGCTGTCCGCCGCGTCCTTGAGGGCGGACACCAGCGCGTCCGCCTCCTCTTTTGTGGAATCGGGGGAGAAGGACAGCCGCAGCGCCCCGTCCAGCCAGGGCTTGGGCAGGTTCATGGCGGCGAACACATGGCTGGGTTTGCCCTTGTGGCAGGCGGAGCCGGAGGAAATGCACACGCCCTTGTCCCCCAGCACCCGGACGACTACCTCGCTTTTGTAGCCGGGAAGGGTGACGGCGCAGATGTGGGGCGCATCCCCGGCGGAGATGACCTCCAGCTTGGGCAGCGCCTCCTTTAGCTTTGCCAGCGTGTATTCCTTGATGGCGGCGGCCTGCTCCAGGCGGCCCGGGTCTGCCGTGTTGGCCCGGACGGCGGCGGCAAAGCCGGCGATTTGCGCCGTGGCCTCGGTGCCGGAGCGCAGGCCGTCCTCCTGACCGCCCCCGGTGAGCAGAGGGCGCAGGCGCACGCCCTTTTTGATGTACAGCGCTCCGATACCCTTGGGCGCCCCGATTTTATGGCCGCTGACAGCCACCAGATCCGCCCCCAGGCGGGCCAGAGGCTCGGGGGTTTTCAAAAAGCCCTGCACCGCGTCGCAGTGGAACAGGATGGCGGGGTCATAGGCTTTGACGGCCTTCACGCAGTCCGCCACGGGCAGGATGACCCCCGTCTCGTTGTTGACCAGCATCATGGACACCAGAACGGTGTCGGGCTGCAGGGCGGCGGTGAGCTGCTCCACGGTGACGCGGCCCGCCTTGTCGGGCTTCAGGTAGGTGACCTCGTACCCCTGGCGTTCCAGATCCTTGCAGGTCTCCAGCACGGCGGCGTGCTCGACGGCGGTGGTGACGATGTGTTTCCCCTTCCGGCGGCCCAACTCCACCCCTCGGCGGATGGCCCAGTTGTCGCTTTCGGTGCCGCAGGAGGTAAAATACAGCTCGGCGGGGGAGCAGCCGAACGCCCTGGCGACGGTCTCCCGGTCTTCCTTCACTCGCTGGGCGGCCTGGCGGGCGTACTCGTAGCGGGAGGAGGGGTTGCCGAACTGCCGGAGGGCGTCCACCATGGCGTCCACGGCCTCCCGCTTCACGGGGGTGGTGGCGGCGTAGTCGAAGTAGATGAGTTTGTCCATGGCGGTTCTCCTCCTGTGAGCATGACAGTCCTTGTATTGTAATGGTTTCGGGGAGAAAAGTCAACAGGGCCGCCGAACCGGTCGTTGGGGCAAAGCCCCAATGACGGTTCCAGCCGAATGACGTCCCTGGCAGCTTTCCTTTCTTAAGTTTTGGCACCGGATGCCGATATAAACTGTAGAAATATACCATCCGGCGTTATTTTACGCCCGCAAAATTGAAGGAGGCATTTCCATGTCCGATATGTCCGTCAATTCCGCTTCTGTCCATTTCACAGGGGCGTATGCCAGCGCCATGACCAAGTACGAGCCCGAAAAGCGGAAGCTGGACTTTTCCAACGCCGTCCGGATGGACGCAGAGGTGGAGCGGCTGCCCTACGAGGACGGCTGGCAGCGGATCTGGGGCGTGGAAACCACAGAGACCACAGCGGAGGACGGGACGGTCACAAAAACCATGTCCGGCAGCGCGAACATGATCGGTGTCAACGGCTTCCACTACAAGGGAAAGGCGGAGTTCAGTGTCAGTGTGACGTTCGACCCGTCCAACTATGAGATGGGGCAGCTGAGCGGCGGGGTGGATCTGATGGCCGCCGCCTACGAGGCGCAGAAAATGGCCCTGCGGGACAGCTTCTCCGGGTATGAGTTCCAAGAGCAGAGCGCGAAGCTGGACGCCTCCTATCAGGAGGCGAAGGACGAGACCGCAAACTCCTTTGCCCAGCTGGTGGGCGTATCCCTGGAGGCCCGCGGCCAGGTGGGGCAGGTGCGGAAGGTCTATGACAGCGTGCAGGCCGTGTTCGCGTCCTTTGAGGCGAAGTACCATGCTGTCGCGCTCAGCAGCCCGAACGGATGGGCAAAGGCCGGGCTGTTTGAAGCGACAATCAACCTTCAGCGGCTGGGAGCTGACCTCAAGCGGTCAGTGAGCAAACAGGCGGGACTTTACACGCTCCAGGAATTGGAGCTCACCGCCGCCGGGGTGCGCGGGGGCCTGAATATCAACGCGTGAGAGGGCAAGAGAGAGTTGACAGCCGGCGGGAACGGGTATATGATTCCTTCAAATACAAATAAAGGAGCTGTTTGATATGATCCCCACCCCCGAACAGGCTTGGGAGCTTTTATGTGAATTCAATGAGGGCGACTTCCACCGCAAACACGCCCGCACTGTGGGCGACGTGCTGCGCTGGTTCGCCCAGGAATTGGGCTATGGCGAGGAGGCAGACTTCTGGGAGGCCGTAGGCATCCTCCACGATCTGGACTTCGAGCAGTGGCCCGATGAGCACTGTGTCAAGAGCCAGGAGCTGATGCGCGAGCGTGACATCGACGAGTCCATTGTCCACGCCACCGCCAGCCACGGCTACGGCCTGACGGTGGATATCGTACCGGAGCACCAGATGGAGAAGGTGCTGTTCGCCGTGGACGAACTGACCGGGCTCATCGGCGCGGCGGCCCTCATGCGGCCCTCCAGGAGCGTCAGCGATTTGGAGGTCAAGTCGGTGAAGAAAAAGTACAAGGACAAGAAGTTCGCCGCCGGGTGCTCCCGGGAGGTCATTGAGCGGGGCGCGGCCATGCTGGGCTGGGAGCTGGACGACCTGATTGGCAAGACCATTCTGGCCATGCGGGCTAGCGAGGCCGGGACAGTCGTTCGTCCGCAGGACGAATGACGTCCCCAGGACAGCCGACAAGCTACCCGATTAATATGGAACCTATTGCCCACATTCGTTCCGACTTTTCCTCCAAGTTCGGCGTGCCCCGGCAGGCGGGACTGGTGGAGGAGCTGCGGGCCGCCATTGTCTTTGAGCCGCCCTACCGCGTTCCCGAGGCCCTGCGGGGCATCGAGGGGTTTTCCCACCTGTGGCTGATCTGGGAGTTCTCGAAAAATAAGCGGCAGAGCTGGTCACCCACGGTGCGCCCGCCCCGGCTGGGGGGCAATCAGCGCATGGGCGTGTTCGCCACCCGCTCCCCCTTCCGGCCCAACCCCATCGGGCTGTCCTGCGTGAAGCTGGAGGGGGTGGAGCTGTCCGGCCCGGACGGCCCGGTGCTGGTGGTCTCTGGGGCGGATCTGGTGGACGGCACACCCATCTTTGACATCAAGCCCTACATCCCCTACGCCGACTGCCGCCCCGAGGCGGTGGGCGGCTTTGCCGGAGCGGCCCCGGAAGGGGTGCTGACGGTGGATATTCTGCCCGACCTCATGGAGCGGGTGCCGGAGGATCGCAGGGCGGCGCTGGCCGGCGTGCTGGCCCAGGATCCCAGGCCCCACTACCAGGACGACCCCCAGCGGGTGTACGGCTTCGGCTTTGCCGGGCTGGAGGTGCGCTTCCGCGTGGCGGACGGGGTGCTGACCGTGGTGGATATCAGCAGGGAATAAAGCGATACCGCGCGGAGCTGTCAGCTCCACGCGGTATTTTTTACTCAGCGCTGGACGATGTAGGCATCCAGCCGCCCCAGGGTCTTGGGGGTGCACACGGCGGTGACCTCAATGGCCTCGCCGTACTCAACCTTTTCCACCTTGGCCTCCCGGTAGAGCGCGTCCAGAATGCCGCCCTTGTCGTAGGGCAGGCGCAGCTCCACCCGGCGCACCCCGGCGTCCAGCCGCCTGCCGATGGCCGCGAGCAAATCGGGGAGCCCCGCCCCGGTCTTGGCGGAGATGGACACGATGTCGTCCCCGTGGGGCAGGATGTCGCCCACAAACTTGTCGCACTTGTTGAACACCTCCAGCCGGGGCGTTTCCGCCGCCCCCAGCTCCTGGATCAGCCGATCCACCACGTCCGCCTGCTCCCGCCAGTGGGGGTCGGAGGCGTCAATGACGTGAAGGAGCAGGTCGGCAAAGGTCAGCTCCTCCAGGGTGGCCTTGAAGGCATCCACCAGCTGGTGGGGCAGCTTGGAGATGAAGCCCACGGTGTCGGAGATCAGCGCCGTGCAGGTGTCGGAGATCTCCAGCGTCCGGGTGGTGGTGTCCAGGGTGTCGAACAGCCGGTCGTTGGCCGGGATGTCCGAGCCGGTGAGGGCGTTCAAAAGAGTGGACTTGCCTGCGTTGGTGTAGCCCACGATGGCGACGACGGGCACCTCGTTCTTCTCCCGCCGTTCCCGCTGGGTGGCCCGGACACGGCGCACGTCCTTGAGTTCATCCTCCAATTTGTCGATCTTGCGGTGGATGAGCCGCCGGTCAGTCTCCATCTGGGTCTCGCCGGGGCCTCGGGTGCCGATGGCGCCCTCCTGCCGCTCCAGGTGCTTCCACATACCGGTCAGCCGGGGCAGCAGATACTTGTACTGGGCCAGCGCCACCTGGAGCCGCCCCTCAGCGGTGCGGGCCCGCTTGGCGAAGATGTCCAAAATCAGGGCGGAGCGGTCCATGACCGTCACCCCCAGCTCCTCGGTGAGCACCCGCTGCTGGGAGGGGGACAGGGGGTTGTCAAAGATGACGATGTCCGCNCCCAGGCNCTGGACNAGNTCCNTGACCTCCNCCNNCTTGCCCTCGCCGATGAAGGTGCGGGGGTCGGGGGAGGATTTGTTTTGCAGCACCGTGGCAAGGCACTCTCCCCCCGCCGTGTCCAGCAGAGCGGCCAGCTCGTCCAGGGATTCGTCGGTGGCGTTCTCCTCCCGGCTGAGATTGGGGGCGTTGAGGCCCACCAGNACNGCGCNNTTGATTTCTTTTACTTNTGTTTTGTCAAACATATAATGTGAAATACCTCATTTTCTNNAAACTTGGGGCNTCAGACCTTCTGCAAAGCCTCCACGATCTCGCCCCAGTACATGGTGTGGTAGTCGCCCTTGTACCANTTGTCCTTCACGTCCTNCGGCATGGCGNCCTCATCCATGGGCATNGCCATCCGCTTGCGGCANACCAGCACCAGCTCGGCCTGCTCNAAGTAGGGCGCGCCGCCCGCNCCNTCGGCCACGGTGAAGCCGCANTCNTTCACCTTGTCCATGTCCCGGCCGCTNTTGGNGCCGCACAGNGAGAGNTGNGGGCGATANTCCTCNGGGAAGAAGGACAGGGTGAAGTACTCGTTCTCGTCCACGAACTGCTTGGTGTACCGCTGNGGGCGGATATAGGCGGTGGCCATGGGCGCGCCCCACAGCACNCCNANNCCGCCCCAGGAGGCGGTCATGGTGTTGCANNNCTCNNTNGTCCCGGCGGTGATGAGCATCCACTGGTCGCCGATGGCGGCGAAGGGGTTGAGNTTNANGGNNTTNGGNTCNACTTTCTGAAACATGGCGGGATACCTCCTGATTTTGATAGAATAGTATATGCACGAAAAAAGAGAAAGACCCGCCGCAATCGCTTGCAACGGGTCTTTGAACTGACAGGTTTTAGCCCAGGCCGAACTTCTTGTTGAAGCGGCTGACGCGTCCGCCGGTATCCACCATCTTCTGCTTACCGGTGTAGAAGGGGTGACACTTGGAGCAGACTTCCACCTTGATGTCCTTNNTGGTCGAGCCAGTCTCGATCACGTTGCCGCACGCGCACGTAATGGTGGTGTGGTTGTANTTGGGATGGATGCCTTCCTTCACGGGGATTCACCTCTTTCTGTCGATCAAAAGTCCAGGGGCACCAGTGCCGCGCACAACGACCCCTTGTAAACGCAAANCGTATCTTATCATGTCNNGCGGAAAAATGCAAGNANTTTTTTNGATTTCCCAAATCTTTTTCCCGGNGGGNCGTTACAGCTCCACCTCNTGGCCCACNCTGTCGTCGGGGCAAAGTCCGCTCTGTTCCGCTTCCGCCTTCGGCGAAAGNTNCATNCNCTCCCTTGCCCCTCCTCNCCCCACAAAAGCTAAAAGGCGCTTTTGCGGGNNCCCCTATACCTCAAGCGCTTGGCCNACACTAAAAAACCACAAATACCGGTGGCCTACTGTCACNCCCNCNGCCTGGGACAGGGCNCNGGTGTAGGCGTCCAGCTGGGGGCGGTACTCCTCGGCGCGGTGTGNCACAGTGTGTTCNCTGACCCGGTCGGTTTTGAAGTCCACCACGGTAACCGTGCCGTCCGCCTCCGTGAACCAGCAGTCCACCACGCCCTGGAGGAGNACTTCNTCCCCNNGCTCNGCCNCGTCATAGTAGTCNGCNGCCGGGGCCAGCAGGGAGAANTTGAANTCCCGCTCCACACGCTGGGACTTGCGCAGGCGCTGACCCAGCCCGGATTGGAANAAGNCCAGGATGTCCGCCGGGTTCACCGCCTCCCCCTGCTGGGGGGTGATGTACTGNCCCGNCACAAGGCGGGCGACCTCNTCCGCGATNTCNTCAANGCTGTTTGTGCGGTCNTAGTTCAGGTACTGCATCACCATGTGCAGGGCGGTGCCCCGCTGGGCGGGGGTGAGGGGCCGCTGGCCCTCGAANACCGGGCGNCGCAGNGTGGTCTGGGGGGCGGCNGGNCGCAGCTCCACNGCGTNNTCNGCCGCCTCNGCGTCCTTNTCCCTGCCCTTGAGNTGGGTGGCGGTGAGCTTGGAGGGNATGGCGGCGCAGCTTTGGTGGGGGTAGCGCCAGCTCANCCGCTCCACCAGGCCGNCNGGNGGCNGNGCGCCGGCCTNGGTCTGCGCTGCNCCGCCGCCCAGNCCCTGGGGATGCTCGNANTCCGCCCCGGACAGCAGNCGGATGTCCCAGGGATACCCCTCGTCCGCCGGNNNNTNGGGCCGGGGGACGTCCAGCGNCTCCCAGAGGGGGGCGCTGTCCCGCCGGCACAGCACGGGGGTGAGCACCCAGTCCGNCATGGANCGGGCCGACGCCATCTGCCGGGGGGGCGGGGGGCACTGGGCCTGACCCGCCAGGGTGGAGAGCTGGCCGCCCAAGCCGTTGATGGCGGAGAACAAAATCAGTTTATGCTCCGCACGGGTCATGGCCACGTACAAAAGCCGCATCTCCTCCGCCCGGAGCTGCCGCCGCAGCCGCAGGGCCACCGCGTCCCGGGCGATGGTGGTGTACCGCAGGCCCCGGGCTCGGTCGGTGCGCTTGGGGCCCAGGCCCAGGTCGGGGTGGAACAGGATGGTGGCCTTGGCGTCCGCCTCGTTGAACCGCCGATCCAGACCGCACACCAGCACCACCGGGAACTCCAAACCCTTGGACTTGTGGATGGACAGGATGCGCACGCCCCCCGTCTCGCTCCCCGGGACGGGGACGGCCACGCCGTTCTCCGCCATCCGGCTGAGGTGGAGCAAAAAGGCCATCAGCCCCCGGTGCCCGCCGCTCTCAAAGCGGACGGCCTCGTCGTACAGGGCCATCAGGTTTGCCCGCCGCCGCTGTCCGTCTGGCATGGCGGCGAACACGGCGGGCGCGTCCAGCTTCCCGTAGATGTACCACAGCAGCCGGTGGCTGCCCTCCTCTGCGGCCAGCTCCCGCAGCTCGCCCAGGAGGGTGAGGAAGGACAGGCAGTCCTCCTCCCCTCGTTCCGCGCCGGCGGCCAGACAGTCGTACACCGTGCCGCCGCTCCCCGCCCGGAGGCGGGCCAGCCGGTCAGGGGTGAAGTCAAACAGAGGGGAGCGCAGGGCCGCCAGCAGGGCCACGTCCTGCCTGGGGTTGTCCAGCACCTGGAGCAGGGCGATGACCACGGAGATTTCCGTGGTGCCGAAGAACTCCTGGCCGCCGTCGGCACTCCAGGGGATGGACAGCTCGTCCAGGGCGGCGGCATAATACCGCAGCACCGGGCCCGGCGAGCGCAGAAGGATGACGATGTCCTCCGCCCGCACGGGCCGATCCCCGATGGGGGACGTCATTCGCCTAGGGAGCGGCCCTTGGCCGTCCGGCGAACGACTGTCCCGGCAGTCTCCGACTGCCCCGCTGTCCAGCAGCTCTCGGATGCGCCGAGCGGCGGCACGGGCGGCCACCAAGTCCTTATCCGTCTTTTCCTCGTCCCCATCATCGGCGAGGGTGGACAGATCCACACAGTTCAGCTCCACCCGGTACCGCTCATCCGGGGGCAAATCGGCGCGGCCAGGGCGCAGAGCTTCGGCCTCGGTATAGTCAAGCTCTCCGGCGGCTTGAGTCATCACGTTGCGGAAGATGAAGTTCACCCCGTCCAGCACCTCGGGCCGGGAGCGGAAGTTGTCCGACAGCAGAATCTTCCGCCCCTGGCCGGGGGCGGCCTCCTCCGCCGGGGGGAAGCGCTCATATTTGTCCAGGAAAATGCCCGGTTCCGCCAGCCGGAAGCGGTAGATGGACTGCTTCACGTCCCCCACCATGAACAAGTTGTCCCCCTGGGACAGCGCCCCGAAGATGGCGTTTTGCACGGCGTTGGTGTCCTGGTACTCGTCCACCATGATCTCCCGGAACTGCTTGCCCACGTCCTGAGCCAGGTCAGAGGGCGAGCCGTCCGGGCTTGTCAGCAGCCGCACCGCTAAATGCTCCCCGTCGGCAAAGTCGATGAGATGGCGGCGCTGTTTCAGCTTGGTGAAGGCCGTGTCAAACTCCGCCGTCACGTCCAGCAGGGCCGTCATGGCGGGGCCGACGGCCCGCAGATCCTCCACCGCCTGCGCTCCCGTCACGTCGAACCGCTCCCCCAGCTTTTTCATCTGGGCCTTGCACTGATCCCGCTGGGCGGTCATGCGGGCCTTCAGCCCCTCGTCGTAGTCGCCCCGCTTGGTTCCCGGGCGGGGGAAGGGGATGGGGAAGCACGCCGCTGCGTCGTCCCAACCCAGGCCCAGGGCGGAACGCAGCCGCTCCAGCGCGTCGATGGTGTCCCCCAGGGTGGGGGCGTAGTTTTTGGTCAGCAGTTCGTCAAAGTAGATCTCATCCCGGAGGTTTTTCAGCGCCCCCAGCCAGTAGTCCGTCAGCTCCCAGCCGTCGGCCAGCAGGGCCTTCCCCCAGGGGGTGTCCTCCGGGCCTGCGCCCTCCTGAAATACGAAGTCCCGCTGGCGCGACCTGAGCCAGCCCACAGGATCGGCCTGGGCCTGCACCTGTTGGTGGACGTACAGCACCACGTCCTCCAGGGTCTGGTCGTCCCGCTCCCCGGCCAGGGCGTCCACCAGGGCGGCAAAGGGGGCGTCGTCCGCGATGTTCGCGTACCGCGCCTCCAGCACCTCCTCCAGGGCGCGGCGGCGCAGCTCGTCTCCCTCCGCCTCATCGCACAGGCGGAAGTCAGGGTCTAAGTCAGCCAAATGCCCCCACTGGCGCAGAAAGTCCAGGCAGAACGCGTCGATGGTGCAGATAGGGGCCTTGTATACCAGGGTGGCATTGCGCCGCAGGTGCCGATCTCCCGGTTTTTGGGCCAGGGCCGCGTGAATGGCGGCGGCGATACGGTCGCGCAGCTCAGCGGCGGCGGCGTTGGTGAAGGTGATAACCAGGAAGCGGTCGATGTCTTCCCCCCGCTCCACATAACCCATCAACCGCTCCACCAGCACCCTCGTTTTGCCCGATCCGGCGGCGGCGGACACCAGCAAGTCGCCTCCCCGGTTTTCCACCGCAGCAAGCTGCTGCTTTGTCAGCTCAATCGCCATGTCCGTCCTCCTCCTTTCGAGCCAGCCAGCTCCAGAATTCCGCCGCCTTGACTCCGCGTCTGTAGCGTTTGGCGTCCCCGCAGCCCTCCTCAAAGTGGCAGGCGGCCCGGTAGTCGCACCAGCGGCAGGGGTTCTTGTCGGCGCCCCGCCAGTAGGGGTCGGCGTC
The DNA here is from genome assembly GCA_014799565.1 of Clostridiales bacterium. Lineage (GTDB taxonomy): Bacteria > Bacillota > Clostridia > Oscillospirales > Oscillospiraceae > Enterenecus. The sequence continues at coordinate 63,793 of JAAVHT010000021.1, read as the reverse complement.
AATGTTGCCCGCCGCTAGCTCCCCAGCGGCCCGCTTCAAGGCATCCGTGATATATTCGTCCAGCAGCTCCATCTGCTCGGGGGTGACCAGGTAATCGCCGCCGCCCCGGCCCGTGCTGACAGGCAGGAAGCGGAACGTCCCGGCCGCGTGCTCCATGGCGGACAGCACCGCCGGATCGTCCAGCACCAGCCCCTGGCGGCGCAGCAGCCCGTCCCGGGACCGCTGGATGTCCTCGTCGGTCATGCCCCGCTCGCCGTCCACTAGAGGGGTGCGGGCAGGGACGTACAGTACGCCCGCCGGGACGATCTCCCCGGGGCCCAGCGCCCGCTCCCCCTCCCGGCTGAGAGCGAACAAATACAGCAGCATCTGCAAACCCCGCCCGTCCTCCACGTCGGCAAAGTCGAAGCTCTTTTTGCCGGTTTTGTAGTCCACCACCCGCAGGTAGCGCTTGCCGTCGTGGAGCCATTCGTCCACCCGATCCACAAAACCGCTCAGCCGCAGGCGCACCCCCTGCTCCACCTCCACCGGGGGCAGCTCCTTGCCCCGGCCGAAGCCCAGCTCGAAGGCGGCGGGGGTGAAATTGGAGACGGAAAGCTCGGCGCACACGCTTTGGGTCACGTCCAGGGCGGCCTGCTTCATGCGCTCAAACAGGTAGCGGAACCGGGCGGTCTCGCCGTCCAGGCCAGTGAGCACCTCCCGCTCATAGCGGTCGGCGGCGGCCTGGGACAGGCGGCGCACCCCGTCCACGTCGTCCAGCGGGACGCCCTCGTGTTTTGCCGCGCGGAGGGTGTTCTCCAGCACGTCGTGGACAAAGGTGCCGTAGTCAGAGGGCCGGAACGCGGCCTTCTGCCGGGGCTTGGCGTCCAGGCCGAAGCGGAGGAAATGGCTGAAGTGGCAGGAGTTATAGAGATCAAGCCTTGTGGCCGACATGGGCACCACCGGCCCGAACAGCTCGTCCACTGCCAGCCGGGACAGCCGTCCCCGCCGCCAGTGTGACGCATTTTGAATCCGCTCCACCCGAGGAGCCAGCCCCGGCACCTGCCGCAGGGCGTCGGCCACAGCCGGGTCGCGGCCTGCCAGCTCCAGCGCCGCGTCTGGGGCGGACAGCCGGGCCAGGGGATCAGCCCCATCCGACACCGGTTCATCGGGAAACAGCAGCCCCAACCGTTCCCAGAGGAAGCAGGGCGTTTTCTGGTTGTCCCCCGACCCGGCGGCATAACTGACATACAGACGCTGGGACGGCCGGGAACAGGTCTCGTAGGCGATGGTCATCTCCCGGCGCAGTTTGTCCTCCTGCCGGGGGGCCAGCTCCACCTCCATGGCGGCCAGCGCGTCCCGATCCTGGTCGGAGAACAGCCCCGGCGAGGGGGCGCAGTCGGGGATGGAATTGCTGTCCGTCCCCAGCAGGAACAGCGCCTTGACCTCCTTGTGGGCCATGCGGGGGGCGTCCCCCACCGTCACCGCGTCCAGGGACACGGGGATGGCCCCCACGTCGTACTGGGACAGCACCAGCGAGAACAGTCGGGAGAACTCGTCCAGTTCCAATTCCGTATCCTCTAATAAAAGGGCGCACTGCTCCAGGCCGCCCACTAAAATGTCCCACAGCTGGCGGTATTGGGCGGCGGTGTTCCGGTCGCCCCGGGCCTCCAGGCTGTCCGCCCGCTGGGCCAGCCGGGTAGGCAGGTCGATGTCGTCCAAAAGCTGGTAGAGGGCCAGGGCGCGGCCTCGGCCCGTCTTGTCCTTGTTTTTCCGCAGGGTTTCCAGCGGCGCGATGACCTTTCGGCGCAGCTCGTCCAGCCATGCCACGAAAGCGGTATCCTCGTCGGTGAATTCCCGTCCGTAGCCCTCGGGGTGCATATCCCAGGGCTTTTTCCGCGTCCAGGCGGAGCCCTTCAGATCCCAGGTGAGTGCATAGTTTTCCAGCAGATCCCGCTCCTCGTCAGAAATCCCGGTGAGCCCGGTTTTCAGGTAGCGGAACAGCTCCTCGTAGGGGTAGTCCTCCGCCGCCGCGGCCAGGGCGGAGGTGACCAGCGCCAGCACCGGCTTTTCCAGTATGTCCTCCATGGCGGACAGGAACACAGGCACGCCGTACCGGGCAAAGGTGCTCTCGATGAGCTCCCCGTATCCGTCCAGCTTCCGGGCGCATACGGCGATGTCCCGGCAGCGGTAGTTTTCCTCCCGCAGCAGGCGCAGGATCTCGGCGGCGCACCACTCTGCCTCTTGGCGGGGCGTGGCGGCGGCAATCCGGGTGAGGTTGCACTCCCCCTGCCAGGGGGCCTCGGGCATGGGGCCGAACAGATTCTGCTCCAAAAAGGCCAGGGAGGGGTGGCGGGGCAGGGGACGGTCAAGGGTTTCCTCCAGCAGAAACACGCCGTTATCCTTCGCTAGGCGGCTCAGCCGCCGGGCGGCCCGCAGAGCGGGCTGGAAGATGCCGGATGGGTCGTCCCCGGTATCGCACACAAAGGCCACCGTGAGCTCCCCTTGGGCCATGAGGGCGGACAGCACCTGCTCCTCCTGGGGAGTGAAGTCGGTGAAGCCGTAGACGTAGAACGCCATCCCCGCTCCCCAGCGGGTGTCCTGGAGCTGCTGGGCCAGTCGGTCCAGACGGCCCCGGGGGTCGGCAGCGCCCGCCTGCTCCATGGTCTGGTAGGCGGCGTAGATGAGCCCCAGATCCCGCAGCTTGTCCCCCTGACGGCCCTCCAGCTCCTCCCCGGCGGCAATCAGTGCCTCCGGCTCCACCCGGTAGGAGCGGCACTCGTCCACTGTGGCCAAGAGGCCCGTCAGGAACGCGGGCTTCCGGGAGGGGGCGCGGTAGGTGGTCAACGCGTCGGACACGCGCCGCAGGGCGGCATACATCAGCAGCATCCGGCCCCCGGCGTCCAGCATGGGGGCGGCCCCGCCCCCGGCGGCGTCGGTGAGCCGCCCGGCCAGCCGGGTGAAGGATAGTACTTCGCAGGACATGAGGGCAGCCGAAGGCTGCCCACCCAGCGCAGTACACATGGCTCGCTCACTCTCGTGGGAATACTGCTCGGGGACGATCAGCAGACGGCGGCGGGCAGGGGACTTGCCCATCCGCTCCAGCAGCTCCCTCCGGATGTCCTGCCCGGCCCGGGCGTACAGCAGATCCAGCATGGCGGGGCCTCCTTTCGCGGTTTTCTGTCCCCCTTACCTTTTTGCGCAGTAAGACCGGGGGCTGTCAGTTTCGCTAACTGCAACCTTGAATCTCGAAATTGTCCGTGGTAAAATCAAAACAACAAATTGAATTTGGCGCACAGATGTAAAGATATATGAGCTGAAGGCGTGATTATAATGAATGAGCAAATAGTTGCACAGCTTTTTTTATGGCATTTTCTGAAGGAGCCGAAAAGTATACACAGATGTGGAGTTGGAATAGGTAATTTTGTTTATATCGTAGATTATGACAATATAAAATATGTTGTCAGATGCAGTGAAGGAAACGGTGTCTATGATGATACTGTTTATTGGTTAGAAAAACTATCCTCAATAGATATTCCTGTTCCAAAAGTAATTGAACGAGGGAGATTCCTGCAATATGAATACATTGTTTTGACCTATATCTCGGGAACAGATATTGGGCTCGTGTACCAAGGATTAAGTACAGACGAGAAAAGAAAAATTGCAAAAGATGTTGTTAAAATTCAAAATAGAGTAGCTGAGTTGAACTTAGGAGATCTTAGGGCTGATTGGAGGTGGGACACATTCATCAAAGACATATTGGACAGGGCAAAAAAGCGAATTGCTGAGAATGGCTATTTTTCGATCGATAAGGTCGAGCAAGTTCAAAGTCAGATGAAGGTGCTAAATAAATATTTTGCAAGTGTGAAACCAACTGCTTATTTGGACGATATCAGCACGAAAAACCTGTTGATTTGCGACGGCAAAATATCAGGTATCATTGATATAGACTGGATAGGGATTGGTGATTGTTTGACATTTGCGGCACTTACAAAAATGGCATTGCTTGATTTGGGATATGACACCGATTATGTCACATTTATTTTGGAAGAGATGCAGCCGAATAAAATAGAAAAAATAGCATTTGACTTCTATACATTAATGTATTGCGTTGATTTTATGGGGGAACGAGGTACAATATTTATGGATAAAACTGTAGAGGTCAATGATCGGATCGTTGAACGTCTGAATCAAATATATCATACATTGTGGGATGATTTTGTAAGGGACTGCGAGACTTTGGATTGACAGCTTTTCTATTATAACAAAAACGGGGACGAAAAAAAAGCAGTTGACAAACTCTTCCCCATCTGGTATGATACTTGGGCAAAAGGAAGCAGGAATGGCGCCGCCGTCCTCACCTCCCGCCGCGGGCGAAGGGGTTAACATGGTGAAATGCGTGCGATAAGCGCGGGTTTTGTTGTGGACGTGGGTGCTGCCTTGCATTCACGTTTTTATTTTGGAGGTGCGTGACCATAGCTAATACGGCTCATCAGATCAACGAGGAAATCCGCGACCGCGAGGTGCGTCTCATTGGCGCCGACGGCGCTCAGCTGGGCGTCATGTCCGCGGCTCAGGCTCAGGTTCGCGCCGACGAGGCCGGCCTTGACCTGGTCAAGATCTCTCCCACCGCCACTCCCCCCGTGTGCAAGCTCATGGACTACGGCAAGTACCGCTTCGAGCAGTCCAAGCGGGAGAAGGAGGCCAAAAAGAACCAGCACGTGGTGGAGGTCAAGGAGGTGCGGATGTCCCCCGGCATCGACATCGGCGACTTCAACACCAAGCTGCGCAACGCCCAGAAGTTTTTGAGCGAGGGCAACCGGGTGAAGGTCACCGTCCGTTTCCGGGGCCGGGAGATGGCCCACACCGACATAGGCAAGAAGCTGCTGCTGGACTTTGCGGATCAGTGTGCCGAGCAGGCCGTGATGGACAAGGAGCCCAAGCTGGAGGGCCGGCATATGAGCATCTTCCTGTCCGCCAAGAGCGCAAACGCGAAGCGCTGAACCGTCGTGAGCAGCGCGGATGGAACGAAGCGAGGGCAAAAACCCAGCCGCCGCATAGCGGAGGCGGATTTTGCCCGAGTCGGAGCGAAGCCGCGCGTCGCGAACAGGTGAAGCGTGACATCACCAACTAACATTACGAAAAGGAGACAACCGCCATGCCTAAAGTGAAAACCCACAGCGGCGCCAAGAAGCGTTTCAATCTGACCAAGAACGGGAAGGTCAAGCGCGCCCACGCCAACAAGAGCCACCTGCTCAACGGCCACGGCAAGACCCGCAAGCTCAAGAGAAGCCTCCGCAAGGGCGGCTACGCCGACGTGACCAACGCGGCCACCATCAAGCGCATGGTTCCCTACAAATAAGGGACGACATCATATTTTACTCAATACAGGAGGCTGAACGACAATGGCAAGAGTCAAGGGCGCGATGATGACGCGCAAGAGAAGGAATAAGATCCTCAAGCTGGCCAAGGGCTACTGGGGCGCCAAGAGCAAGCATTACAAGATGGCCAACGAGCAGGTCATGAAGTCCCTGCAGTACGCCTACGTGGGCCGCCGGCTGAAGAAGCGCGACTTCCGTCAGCTGTGGATCGCCCGCATCAGCGCCGGCTGCAAGATGAACGGCATGAACTACTCCACCTTTATGCACGGCCTGAAGCTGGCCGGCGTGGAGATCAACCGCAAGATGCTGGCCGAGATGGCCGTCAACGACAAGGCCGCCTTCACCCAGCTCACCGAGCTGGCCAAGGGCAAGCTGGCCTAAATAGTAGAAAAAAGCGTCCGGTCATTTGACCGGGCGCTTTTTCCACCCCAAAACAGGGGGCTGTTCAAGCCCTTCTTTTTTTGATATAATACCCTGGAATCTGACCCCAAGGAAGTGACGAAAGATGAGCGAGACACAATTGGCCGCCCAGGTGGTGGGCGAAGTGAAAAAGGCCGTGGTGGGCAAGGACGAGATCGTCATCAAGACGCTGCTGGCCATTCTGGCCCGGGGGCACGTCCTGCTGGAGGACATCCCCGGCGTAGGCAAGACCACCATGGCCATCGCCTTCTCCAAGGCCCTGGGCCTGAAATACAACCGGGTGCAGTTTACCCCGGACGTGATGCCCTCCGATTTGACGGGTTTCTCCCTCTACAACAAGGCCACCGGGCAGATGGAGTACCAGCCCGGGGCGCTGCTGTGCAACCTGTTCCTGGCCGACGAGCTGAACCGGGCCACCAGCCGCACCCAGTCCGCCCTGCTGGAGGCCATGGAGGAGGGGCGGGTGACGGTGGACGGCGTGTCCCGTCCGGTGCCCGATCCCTTCCTGGTCATCGCCACCCAGAACCCTGCGGGGGCCTCCGGCACCCAGCTGCTGCCTGACTCCCAGCTGGATCGCTTCGCCCTGCGGCTGTCCATGGGCTATCCGGAGCCCGCCGACGAGCTGGAGCTGCTCCACCGCAAGCTCCGGGGCGACCCCATGGCGGAGGTGGTTCAGGCGGCGGATCGGGAGCAGCTTGCCCGCCTGCGCGGCATGGTGGACGGGGTGTTCCTGGGCGACGCGGTTCTGGATTACATCCTCCGGCTGATACGTGCCACCAGGAGCCATCCAGGGCTGGCCCAGGGGGCCAGCCCCAGAGCGGCCATCTCCCTGGCATCGCTGTGCCGGGCGTCCGCCTTCCTCCATGGGCGGGATTACGTGATACCCGAGGATGTGAAGTACCTCTGGGCGGACGCCATTGCCCACCGGCTGGTTCTCCCCGCCGGGGCGGCGGGGGGCGCTCAGCGCACATCGCAGATCGCCATGGAGGTGTTTGCCTCGGTGCAGCCTCCCCGCTTCCGGTAAAGACCATGCTTTACCGGCGTATTATATACGGCGCGGTGCTGGTGGGAGTGTTCCTGTTCCAGATCACCAATGAGAACTATTTGGCCCATTTCCTGCTGGCGCTGTGTATCGCTATGCCGCTGCTGTCCCTGGCGCTGTCCCTGCCGGGGATGCTGGGCTGCCGCCTGACGGTATCCGCCGTCCCCGCTGCCCTGAGCCGGAAAGAGGCGGGGCGGTGGCAGCTGTCCGTGAGGGCGCCTGTGGGTCTGCCGCTGGCCCGGATCACCCTGCGGCTCACAGAGCAGAATCTGCTGACCGGCGAGACCAAGAAAAGACGGCTGGCCATGTCGGGCGTGGCCCGGCGGAAGCCTGTGGAGCTGTCCGCCCCCACCGGGCACTGCGGCCTTTTGGAGCTGCGGGTGGACAAGGCCCGGGTATATGACTATTTGGGGCTGTTCTCCCGTCGGTTGGATCTGCCCACCCCTGCCCGGCTGCTGTGCCGCCCCATCCCGGTAGCCACTGAGCTGCCCACAATTCCGGAGGGCCAGGGGATGCGCCCCACCTCCGGCAGCGCTGCCCGCCGGGGCCCGGGGGACGACTACGACCTGCGGGAGTACCGCCCCGGCGACCCCATGCGGTCGGTGCACTGGAAGCTGTCCTCCAAGTGGGACGAGCTCATCGTCCGGGAGCGGGCGGAGACGGTGGTTCCACTCCCCTTGCTCACGCTGGATCGCTTCGGCGGGCCAGAGCTATTGGATCAGCTTCTGGATAAGCTGCTGGGGCTGAGCCGGGCGCTTTTGGACGTCCAGCGGCCCCATGCCGTGCTGTGGCTGGACGGGGCGGGGGAGCCGCAGCTGCACACCATATCCGACGAGCGGGAGTACGCCGAGTGCGTGCTGGCCCTGCTCAATACGTTTGCGCCGCTGACGGGCCCCAATCTGGATGACCGCCCGGAGCTGCTCCACGGGTCGGACGGGCCGGTGTTCCGCATCCACGTTGACCTGGAGGGGGGTGAGGGCCATGGCTGAGCGGGAAAAGCGGCTGTCCCCGCTCACAGTGGCGGGGGACGGCCTGCTGCTGGTCTGCGCCCTGGCGGGGTTGGCCGCCAGCTTCCTCTCGCTGTACGGGGACAGGACGATGGGGGTGTACTCAGTGCGGCGCACCGCCCTGGATCTGGTGGCTGCCCAGACAGATGAATTTGTGCTGGCGGCGGGGCTGTTTGCCCTGCTGTCTCTGGCGGTTTGGTCGCTGCCCCGGTTCCGGGGAGCGGCGGCGGGCGCGCTGACCGCCGCGTGGGTCTGCGTGGTGCTGACGAACTGGAAGAGCGCGATCCAGGGGGCGGGGCTTACCGTCCGCGCCGTCACCGAGGTGTTCTCCCGGCGGGTGAGCTGGGGCCAGGTGTTCGAATATGACCCGGGGTTGGATCTGGTGAAGGAGAGGTCGGCTGTCCAGCTGTTCCTGCTCCTGGCCCTGGCGGGGCTGGCCATCGCCCTGGGCTGGGCCGTTGTCCGGGCGCGGCGGTGGTGGATTGTGGTGCTGCTCACCCTGCCGCCCCTGCTGCCCGGCCTGCTGGCCGACCTGTACCCCAACTGGCCCGCCTTTATGGTGCTGTGCGCCTGCTGGTGCGCCATGCTGCTCACCGATCTGTGCAAGTGGGCGGCTCCCGACCGCCGGGGACTGCTCACCCTGGCGGCGTTGCCCGCGGTGGGGCTGGTGCTGGTGGGGCTCACCCTGCTCCTGCCCCGGGAGGGCTATACCCGCCCGGAATGGGCCCTAAAGGCGGAGGAGCAGCTGTATGCCATCGGGGACGACCTGTCCGATTTTTTCTCCCGGTGGGAAGGGCCCTTCCAATCCTCTATCCGCTATGTGGGTTCGGCAGCGGCGGCGGATCTGAAGGATGCTGGGCCCCTGCGCTATACCGGGCGCACCATGCTGCGGGTGAGCTCGGACTATGAGGGGCGGCTTTACCTCCGGGGTTCGGCTTTGGGGCAGTACGAGGACGGCCGCTGGACGGAACTGGGCCAGGATATCTACCAGGAATACCTGGACGCCCTGGGGGGCGCGGAGGGGATGGAGCTGGAGGGCGCGCCCTCCCCGCTGCTGTTCCCGGGGATGGGCATCGAGGACATCATGTACTCCGGCTCCGCCTCGGCAGGATCCATGCCCATCTACACCGCCACAGTGGAGGGTGTGCGGGCCTCCGGCGTCTTTACGCCCTATGAGCTGGTGGAACAGGACTGGGCTGAGATCGGGATAATGCCCGTCCGGGACAGCTACCTGGCCCAGCGCGCCGGCCTGCCCCGCTATACCGTGGCCTTCACGCCGTCGGTGGAATTCGTTTTCATCCGCCCTGACTCCCTGCCGGAGCAGTACTACCGCGATTATGTGCGGCAGCACTACCTGGACGTGCCGGAGGAGCTGGAAAAACCGCTGCGTCAATTTTCGAATGACAGCGTCCTCTCCTTTCTGACCGATTTGCAGTCTCTGATTGGTGGGAATCTGGCCCGGGATCCAGTGGGCGACGCTTATACGGTGGCCCAAGTGCTGGACGAGCTGTGCGAGTACGACCCGGATACCCCCGCCGCCCCGGCGGGTACGGATCCGGTGGAGTACTTCCTCACCGAGAGCCGGAGGGGGTACTGTATGCACTTTGCTTCCGCCGCCACGCTGATACTGCGGGAGATGGGAGTTCCCGCCCGGTATGTCAGCGGCTACACCGTGGAGAGCATTCCCGGGCGGGAGAGGGACGTGCTCGACTATGCCGCCCACGCCTGGGTGGAGGTCTACGTGGACGGGTACGGGTGGTATCCGGTGGAGGTCACCCCCGCCAGTGCCTTTACCTGGTATGAGGAGGGAGATGCGGAGCCCAGCCCCACGCCTTCGGAGGCTGTGCCGGAGAGCGAGGAGCCGGAGCCCACGCCCACGCCGTCCCAGGGCCCGGACGCCTCGGAGGCGCCCAGCGCCGGACTGCCTGGGGGTGAGGGGAACGGCCCCCAGGGCGGCGGGATCGACTTCGCCCCGCTTATCAGGATCGGCAAGGGGCTGGCGGCGGTGGCCGGGGTGCTTGGCCTGCTGTGGCTGGGGCAGTACCTGCCCAAGCGCCGCCGCGAGAAAAAGCTGGCTGGATCCGACCGCAACCGGGCCGCGCTGGACGGCTACGGCTACTTGCAGGGCATGGAGCGCTGGGGCGGCCAAATCGCCCCCCGGGCCCTGGAGCTGGCCCAGAAGGCCCGCTTCAGCCAGCACACCCTGACCCGGGAGGAGCTGGATGAGATGCGCGCCCTGGTGGACGAGGAGCGGGCGCGGCTGTGCGCGTCGCCCGACAGGTGGAAGCGGCTGGCCGCCCGCTATCGCTGGGGAAGGCCGGTTTCCGGGAAAAATGCGGGAAAATCCCCGGAAAACGGGGCCTAACCCCTTGACAAAAGCCGGTTTTCGTGTATACTAAATAGGTCTGCGCCCATGTTTATCATGCGATATGCGTACGACAACAACATCCTTGCCTCCGGCGAGATCGGAGGCCATAAGACCATAAGGAGGTGCAAACACAATGGCTAAAGTAAGTGGCAACTACGAGGTGCTCTATATCATCAACCCCGCCCTGGGCGAGGAGGATACCGCCGCTCTGGTGGCCCGCTTCAAGGAGCTGGCTGAGGGGCACGGCACCGTGACTGAGGTGGACGAGTGGGGCAAGCGCCGTCTGGCCTACCCCATCAACGACCTGGAGGAGGGCTATTACGTCCTGATGACGTTCTCCGCCGACCCCGCGTTCCCCGCTGAGCTGGATCGTCTGATGCGGATCAATGTCAACGTCATGCGTTCCATCATCGTGGGCAAGGACGCCTGAGAGGAAGAAGATCATGCTCAATCATATCGTCATCATGGGCCGGCTGGCCCGTGACCCGGAGCTGCGCCACACCCAGTCCGGCACCCCTGTCGCCAGCTTTACGCTGGCGGTGGATCGTGATTTCAAGGACAAGAACACCGGCGAGCGTCAGACCGACTGGATCGACGTGGTGGCCTGGCGGGGAACCGGCGAGTTTGTCAGCCGCTACTTCTCCAAGGGCCGCATGGCCGTGGTGGAGGGCCGGCTCCAAATCCGGGACTGGACTGACAAGGAGGGCAATAAGCGCCGCTCCGCCGAGGTGGTGGCCGACAGCGTCTATTTCGGCGATTCCCGCCGGGACGGGGACGGCGGCGACCGGGGCGGAAGCTACGGCGGCTATGGCGCCCCCAGCTATGGCGGCGGCTATGGCAGCAGCCGCCCAGCGGCTCCCGCGGCCCCTGCCGACTACGGCATCCCGTCGGGTGGTGACCAGTTCTCCGACCTGGCCGACGACGACGGCGAACTGCCCTTCTAAGGGAAGGGCCATCTCAAACATAAGGAGGTCTGCCAATATGGCTATGGATAATGCGAAGCCCCGCGGCAACCGCAAGCGCCGCAAGGTGTGCGCGTTCTGCGTGGACAAGGTGGAACAGATCGATTACAAGGACGCCCAGAAGCTGAAGCGGTATCTGTCCGAGCGCTCCAAGATCCTGCCCCGCCGCACCACCGGCACCTGCGCCATGCACCAGCGCCAGCTGACCGACGCCATCAAGCGCGCCCGTCACGTGGCTCTGCTGCCCTACGTCACCGACTGATCTGTCAAAGGAAATCCCCCGAAGCATCGCTTCGGGGGATTTTTTGCCCATCCTAAAGAAATCTTCATGATTTTTGAAGGGAACCTTTGTTGCGTTTTTGCCCAGACTCGGTATAATATAGCACAGACTGAGACCATGTTGGAAAGCAGGGAACTTTATGCAGAGCAAGACGGGCAGGATCTTTCTTTGGGTGCTGACCATCGCCATTTTGGGCGGCAGCGTGTGGGCGCTGTACGCCACCGGCTTTTTCCAGGCGGCAGGCTCCCCGGAGCAGATGGGGGAGTACATCGCCCGCAGCGCTCCCTGGTCGCACCTGGCCTATTTCGGCATCCAGCTGGCCTCGGTGGTCATCGCGCCCATCCCCAGCAACATCACCGCCGCGGCGGGGGCGTACCTGTTCGGGCTGTGGCCCTCCTTTCTGCTGACCTGGGGGGCTGTGGCGCTGGGCTCCGCCATTGTGTTTGTTCTGGCCCGGGTGCTGGGGCAGAAATTCGTTGGCCAATTCGTCAGTGAGAAGCTGTCCGAGAAATACCTGGACGTGATCCGCCGGAAGCGGGACGTGTTCCTGCTGCTGGCCTTCCTGTTCCCCTTTTTCCCAGACGACATTCTGTGCATCCTGGCGGGTTTGACCGACATCTCCTTCAAGCGGTTCATTCTGCTGGTGGCCATCGCCCGGCCCTGGGGGCTGCTGGTGGCCTGCATGGTGGGCAGCGCCACAGTGGCGATCCCTCCATGGGGATTCGCCCTGCTGGGCATCGCGGGGCTGTCGGTATTCCTGCTGGCCATGAAATATGGCGACCGCCTGGAGCAGGCGGTCATGGAGCGTTTGAAGCGGTGAATCAAGCCCTCCCGGCCCGTGGGCCGGGAGGGCTTTTCCCGTCCTTTTTCAGATTAGGGCCGCCAATGCTCTGGCTTCTGAATTCTTTGTCAAAGTGCCCGATAAACCGGAATATGAGCCACTCGGTGGATTATAATCATCAGAATATTTCATTCATGAACCGTACAATGTTCTCCGAGAATTCTTTTGGCTGCTCCAAAGCAGTAAAGTGGCCGCCGCGCGGCATTTCAGTGTACATGATAACAGGATAATTTTGTTCAACCCACGTTTTCGGCACGGGAAGAACATCGTGAGGAAAAGCGGCAATAGCGGTCGGTGTGATGACTTTGCCCAATGGCGGCAGCGTAAAACTATTGCCGTGGTAAGCTCGGATCGATGTACAGGCTGTGTTTGTTACCCAATAAAGTGTCAGGCAGTCACAAAGGTCATCCATCGTCAGCAGAGGAAAATCACTCCAGGCGTGATACTTCTCCACGATCCAAGCGGCCATTCCCGCAGGCGAATCACTCAGAGCGTATGCCAATGACTGCGGCTTTGTGCTGTGAATATTGATATAGGCACCCTCCATGCGCTGCCATTCGATTGCCTTGTGCTTGTAGGCAAGCTCGTCCGCCGTCAGGCTTTCATCCGGCGCGGCGACCAGATCGCCTGCCATGCCCACATCGGTCAGATGAATCCCCTTGATCTCATTGGGATAGCGTGCGGCAAGGTAGCAGGTCACGCCGCGGCCCATATCGCCGCCTGATGCCGCATATTCTTTGTAGCCCAACACCTCTGTCATCAGCCGGTGCCAGAGTTCCGAGACCTCTGCGTTGTTCATGAATCCTTTCGGCGGCAGCGTTGAGAACGCAAAGCCAGGCAATGACGGAACGACAAGATCGTAATCAGCAAGTAATGGAAATACCTTCGCGTAACGCAGAAAGCTGTCGGGCCATCCATGGGTCAGCAGCAGCGGCTTCGCGCCCTCGCGGGAACTGCGAATGTGAAAAAAGTGAATCATCAAACCGTCCAGCTCACAGGTGAACTGCGGATATTGATTGAGTTCCTGCTCTTTGCGATACCAGTCGTAATCGCGGCGCCAGTAGTTGAGAAGCGCCGTCAAATAGCCGCCGTCTGTTCCCAAATCCCATGTTTCGGTTTTTAATGCGCTCGGCAGCCTTGCAGAATCGATCCGGGAGCGAAGGTCGCTTAATTGTTTTTCATCAAAATGAATATGAAACTCTTTTAACATGACTGCCTCCTGCATTTCGTTGAATTGGCGATCAAGTACAAGCTATGCTTTTCAGTATATTATCAAAAGCGCTCGGCAAATTCAATATGAGCTGGTGAAATATCCGAAGTTTATATCCAGCGGCCATGATCTTAAAAGGGACCTTTTTTCGCTCCTCTTGTCATTTTCCCCTTGATCTGATAAAATATATTATCATTTGACTTGTGAGGGACACAATATGAAGAAACGATGGACAGCAGCTCTGCTGGCTTTGGCCTTGGCCGCCACTCTGCTGCCGGGTACGGCGCTGGCGGCGGAAGGCGTAGGCCCGGCGGGCAGCCGGCTCACCGGCGCGGATCTGGTGGTATACCGGGCGCTGAAGGACGAGGTGGCCCAAATCGCAGACGGAACCAGAACGAGCACCGTCGTCAGTCTCCCGGATCAGGACGCCCTGTCCTGGACGCTGTCGGAGCTTGGGGCGGCGGGGGACAGCGAGAGCGCCGCCATAGACAAGCTGAAGGAAAAGGTGGCGGATACCCTCCATATTGAGCGGGTTTACACCGCGCTGGTATCGGACTGCGCCTATGAGATGTTCTGGAGGGGCGCGGAATACACCTACAAATTTTCTTATTCCATTCAGGGGAATCGGGCATCCGTCCGGAACCTGACCGTCACCTTCCAGGTGGCTGAGGCATACCAGGGCGGCGGTGAGACCACCGTCAGCGCGGACAAGGTGGCGGCGGCAAAGAGGGCGGCGGAAAACGCCAAGGCCATTGTGGACAAGTATCAGGACAAATCCGACTATGAGAAGCTGGCGGCGTACTGCCAGGAGATCTGCGGACTGGTATCCTTTGACTATGCCGCCACCGCAAACGGCGTGCCCTACGGCGATCCCTGGCAGCTGATGAATGTATTTGACGGCGATCCTGCCACTAACGTGGTGTGCGAGGGCTACGCCAAGGCGTTCCAGTATCTGTGCGACCTGTCCGAGTTCAAGGGGGATATTGTGTGCCGCACTGTCACCGGCTCCATGAATGGCGGTGACCATATGTGGAACGTGGTTCAGATGGAGGACGGCAAGAACTACATGGTGGATGTGACCAACTGCGACAGCGGAACCATCGGGGCTCCGGACAAGCTGTTCCTGGCGGGGGGAACCCGGGAGGACGGCGGGCGGGCCTACATCATGCCCCTGAATCCCGGCTCTATGGCCTACGCCTATCGGGACGAGCAGAAGGATTTATACACTGATGGTTACCTGGAACTCAGCGGCAGCGCCTACGTCTATGATCCCAGCGCCGCCCAGCCCGAGGCGGCGGGCTTCACCGACGTTCCCAGCTGGTTTGAGACGGAGGTGGCCTGGGCCGCCCAGAAGGGCATCACCAAGGGCTACGGCGGCAGCGCCACTTTTGCTCCCAACGTGGACTGCACCCACACCCAGATCCTGACCTTCCTGTGGCGGGCGGCGGATGAGCCCACGTCCACCACCAGGGCCCCCATTACCGTTGAAACCTGGTATCAGGACGCCATTAACTGGGCCTATGAGCAGAAGATGATCGACGATGATTTCGACCCAGACGCCCCGTGTACCCGCTCCCAGGCGGTGCGGTACATCTGGCAGGCCCTGGACGCCCCCGAGGCGTCTGAAGCCGCCAGCTTCTCCGATGTGGACGCCGATGCTCCCTATGCCGGGGCGGTGTCCTGGGCGGTGGAGAAGGGCGTGACCCGCGGCTACGGCGGCAGCGACACCTTTGCCCCGGACAGAGTGTGTACCCGTGGCGAGATCGCGGCGTTCCTCTACCGGGCGTATCACTAAAAAATGAACCCCATCCCCGCAGGGGATGGGGTTTTCTTATGGGTCGATGTCCAGAAAGACGATTTCCTCGGGCGGGGCGTCATGACAGCACACCGCCGCCCGCCAGTCCGTTCCGGTGTAGCTCCTGTGGGGGCAGGGGGGAGGGACGGGCACCTTCCGGGGTGGGAACAAGGGGGCGTCCTCCCGCTTGCACCAGCTCTCTTTAAGCGTCCACAGGCGGTAGAAATCTGCCCAGTCGCCGTCAAACCGGGCCAGCTCATCCGGGCTGAGCACGTAGGCCGGCAGACCCGCCCGGCGGGGGCGGATCAGCTCCACGTCCACCCCCACCGGGCGGGCCGACAGGGCGCACAGGGCCATCCCCCCACTGTGGGACAGGGAGAACCAGCGGTCGTCCAGCCCCGGGAAGAAGGGCTTGCCCCGGGGAGAGCGCTCCACCGGGGGCAGGGCGTCCCAGCCCCAGCACAGCTTGGCCGCCGCCTTCAGCAGCGGCCAGGCAAGCTGTCTGCCGTCGCCCCCCATCGCGCCGTAGATGACGGTCATGAAATCCCCTCCTTGGGCTGCTTTTTCCCATTATAGCGCAGCAGAGGAACCAGTTCAAGAGCGGGCGGCTTTGGTTTGACTTACCCGGCGTTTTTTTTGACCGCGACCAGCTCGATGTAGCCCCTGGCGCCAATGGGCTCCAGCTGTATTCTGGGATTGCTGTTGTCCCAGGTGCAGCCGATGACGGAGGGATCGTATTTCCGCTGGGCCTCCCAAATTTCCTGGATGGCTTTCCCGTAGTCCTCCTCGGCAAAGGGCTCCCCTTGGAACATCAGATATTGGGCGGCGGGAAGCTCGATGACCTCAAATCCATCGGGCACAACCCCGTCGTAGTCCGTGGAGACCTCCGCCCCCTGGACATAGACGTTCTCTTTGGGGCTGCGGAGGTGCTCGGGCAGCCACAGGCACACCGGCTCCCCGGAAAGCGTTGGGATGCTTGTCAGCAGCCCCCACACGTCGCACCCGACCTCCGCGCTGTAGTCCCAGTAGTTGTCGGCTTTGACGCCCCGCTTGATGATGACCTTCCTGGCGGGCTTGTTCACCACTTGAATAAAGACATTTCGTACCGTTTCCATATGACCGCTCCTTTTGTCCTTGTTGGATTCTATGAGGTAAGGGACAAACAGCCAGACCGGAACGGGGTGCTTGGCATATTCTTTCGGATTGAGGCCAAACTCGGCGCGAAAGGCCCGCTGATAACCGTCTACGCTGCCAAACCCGAGATCCATCGCTACATCCAGCACCTTGCAGGTTTCATCCCGGAGCCGCAGCGCCGACCTGCTGAGCTTCAATCTGCGGATGTATTTCGCGGGGCTCATGCCGGTGTGCTGCTCAAAGAGCCGTCTGGCATACCATGGGCTGAACAGCGAAGCGGCCGCCAAGTCAGCGGGGGTGATCGCCTCATCCAGATGGCCGTTGATATATCGCTGCATTCTGCGCACCGCTTCGATTCGCTCGTCCATCTGTCCTCACCTCACACACAAGATACCACAGGAACCCATGGAAACGCTCGACGATATTTGCACAATTACAGCCCTGACCGGGCGGCCGCCCGGTACGCCAGCGGCGTTTTCCGATATTTTTTCCGAAAAGCCCTGGTAAAGTAGGACTGGTTGTGAAAGCCGCAGTTCCCCGCGATGTCGATCACCTTAAAATTTGTCTCGGATAGCTGCTTCGCCGCCAGATCCAGGCGGTAGTTCACCAGATAGGCGTTGAAGCTCATCCCGGTGAATTCCTTGAACAGCTTCATGAAGTGGCTCTTGGAAAAGCCGCACTGCTCCGCCGCCCGTTCAATGGAGACGTCCCGGTCGTAAAATTTTTGAATATAATAAAGGGCGTTTTTCAGCCTGCTGTAGGACAGCCGCGAATCGCCGCCGTCGCCAGCGGCGCTGTATTGATTCATATGGTGGAGGAGCAGAAACAGGTTTGATTTGATCAGCAGCTCACGGGTGGAGTACGCGTCCTCCCGGTGGGCCAGCAGGGACAGGACGCAGGGGATCACGGCCTGGTTAAACGGGGAGGCGGCGGGACAAAAGCAATCCATGCTTCGCTCCCCATTCAAAAAGGGAAGGACGTATTTGCTGTAGCAGAGGTCGTCCTCAGAGCCCTGAAAAAGAGACGGGTGAAACATGATGTTGAAGTATTCCCCGCCCTCCAGACCGGCCTGCTCGATGGAGTGAACCGCGTGGGGCAGGATCACGATCAGATCCCCGGCGCGGAGCGTGTACGCCCGACCCCACAAAGTGACCTGAACCTGCCCCTCTTTGCAATAGATCAGCTCAAAATCGTCGTGCCAATGCAGGGGAAAGGAGGAAAACCACCCGGGGATCTTCACCCGGTAGACGCTGTAGGGGAAGGTAATCATTCCGTGTATCTTGGTTTCATGCAGCGGTGTGTGTTCCATGAGATGCCTCCAAACGGTCGAATGGCTGCGGAAAATAGGATTGTGTCAAAAAGGGAAGGGGATACTGCAAGAATTATACAATAAATAAGCGTATCATGCAAGTTAGACGAGCGCCGCAAATCGAAACCGGAGGGTGGCGGGCATGGACAAAAGGATGACCGTAAACGGGAGAGAGTATAATATCCTGAAATTATTGGGCAAGGGGAAAGGCGGGTACTCCTATCTGGCGGATGACGGGACAAGGCAATATGTTTTGAAGCAGATCCACCACGAGCCCTGCGCCTATTACCAGTTCGGAAACAAGCTNGAGGCGGAACTCAACGATTATCACCGGCTCANGNNNGTGGGNATCNGAATGCCCGCCATGATCGACGTTGACATGGAGCATGAGCGCATTNTGAAGGAATTCATTGACGGNGATACCATTTANGACTTGGTTCTGNGGGATCAGATGAAANCCGNCTATGTTGACCAGCTGCGCGGTATGTGCGNNCTGCTCTATGCCGCGCATNTGAATATAGACTATTTCCCCACNAATTTTGNGGTGCGGGNCGGAGAAATTTATTATATTGATTTTGAGTGCAANGAGTACATGGAGGAATGGNANTTTGAANATTGGGGCGTAAANTATTGGTCAAANACGCCGGAATTCCTGCAATATNTGAANGAACACCAATCACGCTGACNGNGGAGGGGANTTGCGATGGAATANGCTGCAATCAGNCATTTTGCGGACAAACGATACTGCTGCGCGGTGGNNAAAGGGCGCTTTCTGGTCAGGCTTGAGACNAAAAAGGGGGANGCGGCCAGGGTGACCCTCCACGGGCAGGAGAAGTATCTGCCGATCAANTTTATGGATACCAGGCGNNCGTGGNAGATGGAGATCGCCTGTTCNGACGATTACCGGGACTATTACGAGGCGGTNATCGACATTGACGTGGTCTGCCTCCGGTATTTCTTNGAAATNCAGGATACAGCGGGAAACGTGACCTATTACGGCAACCACAATTTCTACGNCGAANGCNTNACNGACATNGACAGGATGTTTGACTGCCCCCAGACNCTCCGGGAGGAGGAGNTNTTTGANCTGCCCGCCTGGGCGAAAAACAAGGTGGTGTATCAGATTTTCCCGTCCCGGTTCGCCACGGACAAAGANGTNCCGGAGGAGGTCTGGTATCAGGCGCCCATTGGGCANAAAGCCGACCTGAAGGGCTCNCTCCGGGGGATCATCAACCACCTGGACTACATCAAAGCGCTGGGNGCNGACATTCTCTANATGACGCCGATTTTCAGCTCCANTTCCAGCCACAAATANAACATNGACGANTATTACNNCATCGACCCGTCCTTTGGAACCAANGAGGACTTGAAGGAGCTGGTGNGCAGNGCCCACGNNCTGGGGATGTATGTGATTTTGGACGGCGTGTTCAACCACACATCCTGGGACTTTTTNGCCTTNNAGGACATCNGGGAGAAGGGGGCGGANTCGAAGTATCTGGACTGGTACTATATCCAGGANTTCCCGCTGGTGATGGAGTGGGGCAAGCGGCCCAACTATAAGACCTTCAGCTATGCCGCCCCNATGCCGAAGCTGAANCTGCGAAANAANGAGACGGCGGANTATTTCATCGACGTGGCCTNCTACTGGATCCGTGAATGCGNNATCGACGGCTGGCGGCTGGACGTGGCGGACGAGATCAGCCACNGGTTCTGGAAACGGTTCCGGCGNGAGATCAAGGCGGTGAAGCGGGACGCCCTGATCGTCGGCGAGATCTGGCANTTTGCCGGCGANTTTTTGGAGGGCGACGAGTGGGACAGCATCATGAATTACCAGTTTTATTACGCGGCGCGGGATCTGATCGTGTCGGAAAAAACNGGCGCCGGCTCCTTTGTGAACTGNCTCAGCTTTATGAAGGGAAATTTGAATCAGGCGCTGGACGGGTATCTGTGGAATTTTATCGACAGCCATGACACGGCCAGATTTTCCCACAGCGTNGGNAATANCCGCNGNAAGCAGAAGCTGGCGGCGGCGCTTCAGCTCCTGCTCCCCGGTATGCCCATGATCTACTANGGCGACGAGGTGGCNATGGAGGGNGGGCACGACCCNGACTGCCGGCGGGGGATGCTCTGGGANNAGGNCAGGCAGGANCNGGATATGCTGGACTATTACCGGGCCNTGATCCGGATCCGNCANGAGTACNCGGTATTGACGGAGGGNGAACTCACGGCCCAGCACGCGGACGACGAAACCGGGCTCATTACCATGGAANGGCGGCTGGGNNATCAGCGNNTGACCGTCCTGTTCCACACGAGGGCGGGAACCGCCGAGCTGCCGGAGCTGAAGGGCAGGAAAAACCTTGTGGNCGGCCAGCGCTTTTCGGGGCGCCTNGGGGACTATGAGACAGCGGTGCTCGCGGAATAAAGCGACNGNGCAGAAAAGAGCGGAGGCCGGGAAACGAGATGCAGAGTTCTACGAAATCATTTACAAAACTGTACATCCCCATNGCGCTGGANACCCTGTGCTATATGCTGGCGGGGATGGTGGATACCATCATGCTGTCCTCNGTGGGGGACAACGCGGTGGGCGCGGTGGGAACCGCGAATACCTATATCAGTGTTTTTATCATCATGTTCAGNGTTGTGTCGTCCGGCATGATCGCCGTNATGACGCAGTATATNGGGGCAGACAGAGTTGGAGTGGCNTATCAGGCNAAACAGCTGGGGGCNGTGTTCAATCTGGGCGTNGGCATTGTGCTGGCCGCCTTTTTGGCCGCCTTCTCGGAGGGAATTTTAGAGGCNGTGGGCGTGGCGCCGCTTCTGATGGATTACGCCAAAACNTATCTCAGAATTGTGGGCGGNTTCTGCTTCTTAAATGCCNTGATNCCCATCTTTTCCAGNTATTTGAGGGCCTTTGGCNACACCNNGGAGCCGNTGGCCGCCTCGCTGCTGTCCAATGCCGTGAATTTGGGCCTCAANGCGCTCTTTNTGTTTGGGNTCCGCTGGGGCGTGGCGGGNGTGGCCATTGCCACGGTTATCTCAAGNGTGTTGAACCTNGTCATCATTGCGGTGGCCGCNAAGCTGCTGATCAAGGCCGGNGAGGATCCNGAGCGGCTGANNAACNGCGAGGTCTTTGTCCAGATCATCAAGGTGGGCCTGCCCTCCGCCCTGGAGACCGCCCTGTACAATGTGGCGATGACGCTGACCATCCGNTTTTTGAANCANATGGATGAGGCGGGGCTGAATGTGACGGCCAGGGCATACGCATCCCAGATCGCCAATTTTTCCTTCTGCGCCGGCGCGGCNCTGGCNCAGGCCAACGCCATTATGACGGGGTGGCGGATTGGCGAGGGGGACTACGAGGCCTGCGACAAGGGCACCAAAAAAGCCGCCTGCATCGGTATCTGCGTGGCGGCGGGACTGGAAGCTATATTCGCGCTGAACGCGNATTTCCTGATCCGGCTGTTTACAGACGACCCGGAGATGATCGCCCTGGTGGCAAAGCTGCTGGCCATTGATATTATCCTGGAAGTGGGGCGCGCGACGAATCTGGTGTTCGGCCAGGCCCTCAAGACCAGCGGAGACGCCCTGTTTACCACCATTATCGCGGTGGTGTTCATGTATCTGTGCATGGTGGGCGGCACCTGGTTCTTTGGAATCCATTTGGAGCTCATGGCAGTGGGCGCTTACATCGGGCTTGCCGGCGATGAGTGCGTGCGCGCGGTATGTATGTTCCTGCGCTGGCAGTCAGGCAAGTGGAAAGCCAAGGGCTTTATCAAGCATGAGACGTGCTGAGACGGGGCTGTCAGCCCCCGTGGCGGCGGCAGCTGACAGTTATCCCGCCTGAGCCGGCTCTATATACCCCCCTGAAAAGGCCGTCCCGGAAGGGACGGCCTTAATTCAGGTTCCGCCGGGGCACTGCCGCCCGGTGTGGTCGATGGAGTAATCCTGACCGCAGGTTCCGGGCACAATCAGCTCGGAGATGGGCACGAAGGTGTAGCCCTGCTGCAAAAGCGACTCGATAACGCTGGGCAGGGCCTCCGGGGTATGGAGCGCCGCGTTGTGGAACAGCACGATGGAGCCGGGCTGCACCTTGGAGGTGACCCGCTTGGTGATTTCGGCGGCGGACAGATCCTTCCAGTCCAGGCTGTCCACGTCCCACTGGATGGGCTCAATGCCGATGGAGCGCACAGCGTTGATGACATGGTCGTCGTACTCGCCGTAGGGGCAGCGGAACAAGGTGGGCCGCACCCCCGTCACCCCTTCAATTTTATCGTTGCAGGCGTTCAGGTCGGCGATGATCTCCTCCGATGACAGGTTGTTGAAATGGGCGTGGGTGTTGGAATGGCTCATCACCTCATGGCCCGCATCGGACAGCGCCTTCACCGACTCCGGGTATTTGTCCACCCATTCTCCCACCACGAAAAAGGTGGCTTTGATGTTGTACTTGCCCAGAATGTCGATGAGCTGCTGGGTGTCCTCGTTGCCCCAGGCTGCGTCAAAGCTGATGGACAGCACCTTGTAGTCCTTCTGCACGCAGTAGATGGGCAGCTGCCGGGTGGACGCCGACGCGCCCACCACCGCCGGGTGGTTCACCACCCAGAACATCAGCGCCGCCGCCAGGGCGCAGGCCACCCCGGCGATCACCTTCCGGCGCAGGTAAATGATCTTGGTTTTGCTCATATAGACCCCTCCAATGCTGGATTTGTACCACTTTATGCGGTGGGGGGAATTTTCATGTTAAAAGGCCGCCCCTCTCGGGGCGGCCTTTTCCAAATCTTAAAATGTCAGCACTTCCTGCTTGGGTTTGTCCGTCGGACTGACCGCGGTGACGTGAAGCACCGGGCCGTCCTCTCCCTCATAGGCCTTGTGGGATTCCAGCCGGATGACGCCGGTCACGTCGGCCCAAGCGCGGTTTTCAAACGCGGCAAAGCTGTCCCCCGTGGACACCAGGCCCAGGAAGGTGATGTCCTCCACGCAGCAGGTCATGGCAAACCGGCCCAGGATCACGTTGTCCGGGTACTTGGGCAGATGGCACACCACCGTCTTGGCCCGGATGGCCTTGCCAACGTACCGCTCCGGATGCTCCATCACGTCCACATACCACACGCCGAAATCGTCGTCGGGAATCTCGATGACGTCCTGCTCCAGGTCGAAGGGGCACACGGTGTCGTCGGCGTAGTCCTCGCTGGTGCCGTCCAGGTTTTCCAGGTAGATGTTGGCCCGGCGGTTGACCATCTTCAGGTTGCGCTGGCGCAGGGAGGTGCGCAGAGCCTCGTCACAGCGGTTGAACACGATCATGTCCGCGTTGGTGATCTTCTCCATCATCAGCTGGCCCAGGTTCTTGGCGTACACGTCGAAGGTGGAGGCCTCCACCATGGTCATGATCTGGTACAGCACCCAGTTGTCGGGCAGGGTGTCCTGATAGAGCTTTTGCAGCGACCACATCCCGTTGAACTCGATGAGGATCTGCTTCGGGCGGTGCTTCTTTTCCAGCTGCTTGAGGAAGGCGGGGGTCATGTCGTCCTCTTCCTCCACCGTCACCACCGTAACGTTGCGCAGCGCCTTGGGGTCGTATTCCTCCGCCCCCTCCTCACAGCAGATCAGCAGGGTGCGCCCGTCCCGGGCGAAGCCGTCCTGGAGGATGCCGTTGATGAAGGTGGTTTTGCCGCCGTCCAGAAAGCCGGCGAACAGGTAAACAGGGATATCCATGTCGGTATCCGCCCCTTTTTACAGGCCGAACAGGGCGGCCAGCTTATCTTCTTTCAAGTCCGCGCCGATGACGCACAGCCGCCCGGTGTAGTCGGCGGGGCCGGTGCGCACCTCATGCTCCTCGGGCACGTAGTCGAAGTGGAGCCACGTGCCGTCCCCCGCCGGGACGATGCCCTTGGCCCGGAGGATGGCGCCGCACTCGCCCAGATCCAGCTCAGCCAGGATACGCTCCAAGTCCTCCTTGGTAAAGGGCTTGACGGTCTCCTTGCCCCAGCTGGTGAACACCTCGTCGGCGTGGTGGTGGCCGTGATGGTCGTGGTCATGGCAGCCGCAGGAGCACTCCTCCCCGTGGTCATGGTGGTGGTGATAATGCTCGTGGTCATGCTCCTCATCCTCGTGATGATGGTGGTGCTCGTGCTCCTCGTGATCGTGGTCATGATGGTGCCCGTGTCCGTCCTCATCGTGGTCATGATGATGGTGGTGATGGGCGTGAGCCGCCTCCTCGGCTTCGTGGGCGGCGCGGACGCGCTCCAGCAGTTCCTCCTCCAGAGAGGTCTTTTCAATGGCGGACAAAACGGTCTTGCCGTCCAGCTGGTCCCAGGGAGTGGTGAGGATGGCCGCACCGGGGTTCTTGGTGCGCAGCAGCTCCACTGCCGCCTCCAGCTTCTCCTGGGTCAGGTTCTGGGTGCGGGACAGGATGATGGTGCCGGCATTTTCCACCTGGTTGTTGTAGAACTCGCCGAAGTTCTTCATATACATCTTCACCTTGGCGGCGTCCGCCACGGTGACGAAGCTGTTCAGCTTCAGCGCCGGGTTCTCCTTGGCGGTGTTCTCCACCGCCGCCACCACGTCGGACAGCTTGCCCACGCCGGAGGGCTCGATGAGGATGCGGTCGGGGTGGAAGCGCTCCTCCACCTCCTGGAGGGCCTTGCCGAAGTCGCCCACCAGCGAGCAGCAGATGCAGCCGGAGGACATCTCGGAGATCTCCACCCCGGCGTCCTTCAAAAAGCCGCCGTCCACGCTGATCTCGCCGAACTCGTTCTCGATGAGCACCAGCTTCTCGCCCTGGTACGCCTCGGCCAGCAGTTTCTTGATGAGGGTGGTCTTGCCAGCCCCCAAAAAGCCGGATACGATGTCGATTTTTGCCATTGGGAAATCATTTCCTTTACTTTGAATTTCCACTATTCTACAACCGAAAAGAGGGAAAGTCAAGGCCCCCTCCCGGATGGGAGGGGGCCGCGTCGACGATCTGCCAATCTACAACCGAAAAAGGGGAAAGTCAAGGCCCCCTCCCGGATGGGAGGGGGCCTTGGGGGTCATTCTGTGGTGATATAGTAGATATGATCCTCACCCAGCTGGACGTAGTCCACCTGGGACAGGTCGAGGGGCGCGTCAAACGCCCAATAGGTGCCCAGCTCCCATTCCGGGGTCTCGGTGAGCAGATCAGGGGTCACCTGGAAATAGGGGTCTGAGGGATCCCTGTGCGTGTCCGTGAGGTAGATGGCGTTGCCCGGCTCAAGGCTCAGTGCGGAACCGTCCTTCATAACGATGCGCACATCCCCGGGGTGCTGGGGCGAGAGACGGCCATTGTCCTGCCGCAGGTTGCTGCGGAACTCGAATTTGAGCCCCAGGGGGGAGAGCTTCATGGTGTCCACAAGGTTGACCTGCCCGGTGGCCGGGTCAGCCCATTCCGCCCCGCCGCAGTCGATCGTCGCCACCTGGCTCACGAAGTGGCTGCCAATGTCGAAGGTAAACGTCCCGCGGAACACCTCGGTATAGGTATAGTGCTCCCCTTCCTCGGAATAGGGCAGCTCGATCCACAGCCCCTCCACGGTCAGCCACTTTTTTACGCCGTCATTGTACGGGATGTCCTTGTACTCGTGGGAGTACAGAGTCAACACCAGTTCTTTCACGTTGTCCGTTGGGTCGCTGTCGGGAAGGGTGTAGTAGTTCCACGACCTTGCGTGATGCACCTCCCGCATACCCGGGGTGACGTAGGCCTTACTGAGTCCCACCTGGCTATAGTAAAAATTGGGCACCTCCAGGTGAAGGTCCTGGTAGCGGCCCTCACTGTCTTTTCCGGTCAGCACATACCGGCCTTGGGTCTCTGCGTCCAAATCCGGGAGTACGGTGCCCTCCGGCGCCTCAATGCGCAGGCGCAGGTAGTAGGCGTCCTCATCCGCCAGGGCGGCGATGGGGGTGATGGTGGCCCCGTTGCTGGTGACGCTGTACTCCTCGCTGCCGTCAAAGACGCGGCCCATCCCGTTCAGGGTCTCCACCTGGGTGGCGGTCAGCGGCTCGTCCGTCCACTTTTGGAACAGGCCCTGCATCAGGTCACCCGCCCCGAGAACCCGCGCTGTAAAGGCGGTCACTGTGAGGGCGGCGGCGACGGCGGCCGCCGCCGCGATGCGGACGGGCAGGCGGCGCAGCCTGGGCTTTTTCTCTTCCGTAATCTTGTTCATAGTCAGCTCCTTGATCCGGGCGGACGAAAGGGGGCTGTCGCCGGCCAGATCCACGCTCTCGTCCGCATAGTGATCCAACAGGTCGGAAATTCGTTTGTTCATGCCAATTCCTCCTTCGTCAGCAGTTCCTTTAATTTGAGCCGCCCCCTGCGCAGTTTGGTTTTTACAGTGGATTCATTGAGATCCATAGCGGCGGAAATCTCCTTGACGCTCTGGGCGTAGTAGTAGTGCCGCAGGAAGATCTCCCGATCCTGGCCGGGGAGGCTGTCCACCGCCCGACGCACCAGCCGCCGCTCCTCCGTCTGCTCCAGCTCCCCGGCGGGGTCGCCGGGGCCGGGCAGGTCGATCACATCCTCCTCCAGAGGGAGGGTCTGGCCCCGCTGGCGCAGCTTGTTTTTCGCCTTGTTCCGGGCCACCGCCCCCAGCCAGGCCTTCACCTGGCCCGGGCGCAGATCGGCAGACTGCTCCCAGGCGGCCAGGAACACGTCGGACGCCACCTCCTCCCCGTCCTCGGGGGACATAGATCCCCGGAGGATGCTCCACACCACGGTGGACACATAGGGGAGATAGCGATCCATCAGCGCCTCCAGTCCGGCGGGGTCGCGGCCGCGCAGTTTTCGCAGGATGGTGTCTTCTCTCATAGGGTGGCTCCTTGTCGGTCGTTGAAAGCTGCTTTCACCTATCATATCACAGGATGCCCGGTTCAGGTTTCACGAAAATACAAAAAAGGCCCCTCCCGGATGGGAGGGGCCTGGGGGTTGACAACCTATGCTACGAGAAATTTGTGAAGCTGTCTGTTTTGGAAACGCTGTCCACATGAAGATATACATCCATGCAGGTGACGCCATCCCTTTCATACACATATTCAAAGCAGGACAATACATTTTCCCTCGGCTTTTCCCGAAAGCCGTTTGCCTGCAAGAAATCCAATGCTTTTTTGTACGCGTTGGGGATACGCTCAAAGGCCGCCGCGAACGGGTCACATATGGTAATGACCGCGTATTCGGCCTCTTCCTGATCGGCATACTCCACACCGGGGCAGTCCGTTTCAAACCCCTCCGGCAAAACGTAGGCCGCCACATATCCGCGAAAGCCAAACCTGTTTTGCAATTCAGGGGAGACAAATGGGAAATCCCATCCGATTCTCATGGCGTCCGGCCGGCACGCCAGCAGGCCGGATTGCTGGGCCCAGCGATCCATATACGCGTTTACGTCATCTTCCGGGTTTGGCGTAACCATCACATATCTGGCCATCTTGAACGCGTCCACTTTTTTGATTGTGACGTCCGAGTAGATTTCGCCGCAGGCGCTCATATCCTCTTTGACCAAGGCGTCCAGCTTACAGGAGAACAGGTCGCTTAAAGCGATGAGCTTGTTCAGCTCCGGGACGATTTCATCCGCTTCCCATCTGGAAATTGTCTGGCGGGAAACAGACATCATCTCGGCGAGCTGCTCCTGTGTAATTTTCCTTTGCTTCCTCAAATACTGGATGTTTTTTCCTAAACCCATGGCAATTCTCCTTTTATGCACATATGTGAACAAACTCGCGGGTTTGCTGCCGCGGATTTATTATTGCATAACGGCGGGAGAAAAAACACCACATGAAAAACGCGATTTGACAGGGGCCGCGTCATCCGGCGGTTTACATTGCCGCTCAGATCACCCGCATCCGAATGACGCCGGGCACCTTGCGGATGTCCTCGATGATCTTCTCGTCCACGACGGAGCCGGTGTCCACCATGGTGTAGGCGTACTCGCCCTTGGACTTGTTGGTCATGTTCTCCACGTTCACCCCGTCGGCGCCCAGCTGGGTGGTGATGCTGGCGATAACGGCGGGGACGTTGCGGTGGATGACGCACAGGCGCTGGGCGCCGGAGCGCTCCATAATCACGTTGGGGAAGTTGACGGAGTTCTTGATGTTGCCGTTTTCCAGGAAGTCTTTCAGCTGGTTGGCGGCCATGACGGCGCAATTGTCCTCGCTCTCCGGGGTGGAAGCCCCCAGGTGGGGGATGGCGATGACCCCGTCGGCCAGGGTGATCTCATTGTCCGGGAAGTCAGTGACGTACCGGGCCACCTTGCCGGACTTCAGCGCCTCGATCATGTCGGCGTTGTTCACCAGCCCGCCCCGGGCCAGGTTGATGACCCGCACGCCGTCCTTCATCTTGGCGATGGAGGCGGCGCTGACGGTGTTCTTGGTGGCATCCATATAGGGCAGATGGAGGGTGATATAGTCGGAGTTGGCGTACAGGGCGTCGATGTCCTTGACCACCTTGATATGCCGGTCAAGCCGCAGGGCGGCGTCCACGGACAGATAGGGGTCATAGCCGTACACTTCCATACCCATGCTCAGCCCGATGTTGGCCACCAGCGCGCCGATGGCGCCCAGGCCCACCACGCCCAGAGTCTTGCGGTAGATCTCAGGGCCCACGAAGGCGGACTTGCCCTTCTCCACGGCGGCGGCCACGTCCACGCCGTCAGTGCAGGCCTGCTCCTTCACCCACTCGGCCCCGCCGATGATGTCACGGGAGGCCAGCAGCATGGCGCACAGCACCAGCTCCTTCACGGCATTGGCGTTGGCGCCGGGGGTATTGAACACCACGATACCCGCCTCGGAGCACTTGTCGACGGGGATGTTGTTGACCCCCGCACCGGCCCGGGCGATGCCCCAGAGGGTGTCAGGGAAGTCGTAGTCGTGGAGCTTGGCGGAGCGCACCAGGATGGCGTCCTCATTGACCACGCCGTCGCCGATGTTGTAATCCTCGGCAGGCAGGCGCTCCAGGCCCACCGCCGCAATCTTGTTCATGGTTTTGATGTTGAACATGGTTTGTTCTCCTCATATTATTTGATGTCACAGTAGAACAGAATATCCTTTTTGTGCTCCTGAGAGGTGCCGCCGTACACGCGGGTGTCCAGCCCGCCGATCTCGAATCCCATTTTCAAGTAGAACCGGCAGGCCCCCAGGTTATTGTCCTGTCCTTGGGTGTAGAGGCCCTTGTAGCCCTGCTCCGCGGCCACCTCTTTGCATTTCTCGATCAGCAGCTTGCCCACACCCTGCCCCCGGCAGTCCGGGTCTACCTTCAGGTCGTACAGATACATATAGCGCAGAGGCGCCTGCTGGAGGATGGCCAGGCCGACGCACCTCTCGCCGTCGTAGGCCCCCACGAACACGCTGTTCCCGGACATTTCATCAAAGTCATAGTTCTCGTCGGGGAAGCACATCTCGGTAACGTTCTCCTGGGGGAACAGCAGCTCGGTGTGATCCCACTTGCCGTTGTTATAGGACGGCAGCATCAGCCCGAACAGCTTGAAGGGATGGTTTTTGAGGTTGATATCGGCCTTATGCTCTTTTGTGATGATTTTTGTGGTTATCATTTGGCCTTCTCCTAAAATCGGGCCCCGCGTGAGCCCAGCCGTTAGGCGGCGAAGCCGCCCCAGGCCTAAGCGGGCCAAAGGCCCGCCCACGGCGAAGCGAGTCAACAGCAGTCCCAGTTATAGCACACCCGGGAGAAATCCCGCTTTTTCAGCGCGTCCCGGTTGATGAAGAAGTTGGCCACGCCGCAGTCGCCCCACATTACCAGGTCGCCCCCCTGCTTTTCCCCGTCGCTGTCCAGTTGGAACAGCAGGACGTCCAGATCCTCGTATTCGGTTCCGTTCCGGGGATCCTCCTGGGTGAAGTAGGGGTAGCCGCCCAGCTGGTGATAGGCGGGCTGCCAGCCGGGCTGACTGGTGGCGTCGTAGTCCCGCAGGCGGTCAGCCACCAGCTTGTGCATATCCCACGTACCCTTGACGGGAGTGTCCGGCCGCAGCTTGTTCCACTTCTCCGCAAACAGCGGGTCGAAACGCGGGTCAGTTTCGTTGATGCCCTGCTCCATGACGAAGGGGGCAAAACAGATATAGCAGTTTTTGCATATTGGAAACCAGTCGTCCGCATTCTCCGGCTTAGGGGGCCGCTTGGCCTCCACCTCCTCGGCAGTGACGGAAGGGTCTGCCGTCTCATGATACAGCACGCGAAATCCCGTCTGGGTCACCTGGTCGTCAAAGTCCAATCCCCACGTATCGCCCCAGGACACAAAGAATTGCAGCAGCCCCGTCGTGGGAAAATCGGGCAGACCGTTCAAGCTGGCACAATCCACCTGCGCCAGCAGGGCCAACCCCTGCCCATTGGCATCCAGCGGCCAGGGCATATCGTGAGGCAGGTAGGGCGTACCCCCCGCTTTGCTCTCAAAGATACCAGGCTCTCCCGGCTCCAGCGTAAAACGGAAAACGGGGCGGTGG
Organism: Clostridiales bacterium; assembly: GCA_014799565.1. Lineage (GTDB taxonomy): Bacteria > Bacillota > Clostridia > Oscillospirales > Oscillospiraceae > Enterenecus. Next base: position 33,622 of record JAAVHT010000021.1, on the reverse strand, counting down.
TGCTGGTTGTGGATCTCCGCTGTGATCTTCCGGGCCAGGTCATAGACCTCCTGGGCCTGCTTCCGCGCCCGCTCGTTGCTCTCCAGCATTTTGTCAGCCATATCAGTTCGCCTTGTCAAACGCACGGATGAAGTCCGCCAGCTTCTCCACGCCCTCCACGGGCATGGCGTTGTAGATGGAGGCCCGCATACCGCCCACGTTGCGGTGGCCCTTCAGGTTGGTGAACCCGGCGGCGGTGGCTTCCTTCACAAACTTGGCGTCCAGCTCCTCGCTGACGGAGCGGAAGGTGACGTTCATGTCGGAACGGCTGGCTTTCTCCGCCGCGCAGGTGAACAGCCTGGAGTCGTCCAGCACATTGTAAAGCAGCTCCGCCTTGCCGTGCTTGATCTTTTCCATGCCTTCCACGCCGCCCTGGCCATCCAGCCACTCCAGCACCAGGCCCAGCATATAGATGCACCAGCAGGGCGGGGTGTTGTACATGGAGTCCTTGTCGATCATGGTCTTGTAGTTCATCATCAGCGGGGTGTAGGACAGCTCATGGCCCGCCAGATCCTCCCGGACGACGGCGATGGTCAGGCCGGCAGGGGCCAGGTTTTTCTGGGCGCCGCCGAAGATGATGCCGTACTTGGACACGTCCACCGGCTTGGACAGGAAGTTGGAGGACATATCGCACACGATGGGCACGTCCCCGGTGTCGGGCACGTACTGCCACTCGGTGCCGTAGATGGTGTTGTTGGCGCAGTAGTAGAAATAGCTGGCCTCGGGGTCCAGCTTGAGCTGATCCTGCTGAGGGATATAGGTGTGGTTCTTGTCCTCGCTGGAGGCGGCCAGATTGATCTGGCCGTACTTCTTGGCCTCCTTATAGGCCACGTTGGCGAAGTTGCCGGTGACGGCGTAGTCCGCCTTGCCGGTCTTGCCGATGAGGTTCAGGGGCACCATGGAGAACTGGCTGGACGCGCCCCCCTGCAGGAAAAGCACCTTGTAGTTGTCGGGCACATGGAACAGCCGGATGAAATTGGCCTTGGTGTCCTGGAAGATCTTGTCGAACACCTTGGAGCGGTGGCTCATCTCCATCACGGACATGCCGGAGCCCTGGTAATTGGTGATCTCAGCACCCGCACGCTCCAGCACCTCTAAGGGCAGCATGGACGGGCCGGCGGAGAAGTTATAGACGCGGTCGGTTCCCATTTCTCTTCCTCCTTCAATTTGCCCAGCGGCCGTCTTTTGCAAGCCGCGGGGGATTGCCTTGCATTTTACCGCTTTAGCGTATTATTAGTATTATATGTTTCCGATAGCCGTTCTGTCAATGACATAAGGGCCAAAAAAGCGGCACTGAGCGGACTTTAGCCCGTGAAAAAAGTAAAAAGGTGGCCGGGCAGGATCTTGGAATCCCGCCCGGCCGCCCACGTTTCACATGAAATATCAGTTCGATTCTTTGCCGCCCGCCTTTAGCATCCGGGTGGCGTTGAGAATGGCGATGACAGCCACGCCCACATCGGCGAACACCGCAACCCACATGGAGGCCCTGCCAATCGCGCCCAGAATCAGGCACAGCGCTTTCACGCCCAAGGCGAATACGATGTTCTCCCGCACAATGCGCATACACTTGTGGGCGATGTCCATGGCGCGGCTCAGCTTGGCCGGGTCGTCGTCCATCAGCACCACGTCGGCGGCCTCGATGGCGGCATCGGAGCCCATGGCTCCCATGGCAATGCCCACATCGGCCCGGGACAGCACCGGCGCGTCGTTCACGCCGTCGCCCACGTAGGCCAGCACGCCCTTCTCGCTTTTGCGGGCCAGAAGTTCCTCCAGGCGATCCACCTTATCCGCCGGCAGGAGCTGGGCGTGTACTTCATCCAGCCCCAACTGGGCGGCCACGGCCTGACCCACGGCCTCGCTGTCGCCGGTGAGCATGACGGTGCGGATGCCCCGCTGCTTCAGCGCCTGGATGGCCGCAGGGGCGGTGGGCTTGAGCTGGTCGGAGATCACCGCGCAGCCCAGGTACTTGCCATCTCTGGCCACATGGACGATGGTGCCCACCTGGCCGCAGGGCAGGGACGCCACGCCCTCCCGCTTCATGAGCTTTTCGTTGCCCGCCAGCACGCGCCTGCCGTCCACCAGGGCGGAGACACCGTGGCCGGGGATCTCCTGTACGTCCGTCACCCGGTCGGGGTCAACTTCCTCGCCCAGTGCCCGCCGCAGGGATTGGGCGATGGGGTGGCCGGAGTGGCGCTCGGCCAGGGCGGCGGCTTCCAGCAGATCATGCTCTGCCACGCCGGGGGCGGGGTTGAGCCCGGTCACCTCGAACACGCCCTGGGTGAGGGTGCCGGTTTTGTCGAATACCACGGTCTCGGCGTTGGCCAGTAGCTCCAGGTAGTTGCCGCCCTTGACCAGGATGCCCTGGGCGGAGGCTCCGCCGATGCCGCCGAAGAAGGACAGGGGGATGGAGATGACCAGCGCGCAGGGGCAGGAGATGACCAGGAAGGTGAGGGCCCGGTGTACCCAGACATCCCACTGCCCGGTGATCAGGGAGGGGATAATGGCCAGCGCCAGCGCCGCGAACACCACGGCGGGGGTGTAGTACCGGGCGAACTTGGTGATGAAGTTCTCCGCTTTGGCTTTCTTGGAGGAGGCGTTTTCCACCAAGTCCAGAATCTTCGCCACGGTGGACTGGCCAAATTCGCGGGTCGTCTGCACCTTCAAAAGCCCGGTGATGTTGACGCAGCCGGACAGAAGCTCGCTGCCCTCCCCCACGTCACGGGGGGCGGATTCGCCGGTGAGGGCGGCGGTATTCAGGGAGGACGTACCCTCGATGACCACGCCGTCCAGAGGAACCTTCTCGCCGGGGCGGATGACGATGATCTCGCCCACCGCCACCTCGTCGGGGTCAACCTCAATGATCTGGCCGTCCCGTTCCACGTTGGCCACGTCGGGGCGGATGTCCATGAGCTGGGAGATAGAGCGGCGGGATTTGCCCACGGCGTAGCTCTGGAACAGCTCGCCCACCTGGTAGAACAGCATGACGCCCACGGCCTCGGAATACTCGCCCAGCACCAGCGCGCCGATGGTGGCCACGCACATGAGGAAGTTCTCGTCAAAGACCTGCCCGTGGCCGATGTTGCGGATGGCCTTCCACAGGATATCCCAGCCGATGACGAAGTAGGGGATCAGGTACAGCGGCCACAGGGACAGCGCGTACCCGGAACCGCCCCCCGCGATCTCCTCGGTGAGCAGGGGGATACGCACCGGCACCGTGATACTCTCCGGCACGAACAAAGCCGCCGCGATGAGCAGCGCCGCCGCCACAATGATGCGGATCAGCGTCTTTTTTTGCTTCTTTGTCATAACGAACACCTCTATGTTTTGATTTCCTCACCCGAGGGGCGAGGAAATCGTCGTGATTTTCTATTGCCTGGGCTTCTCGACCACTCCGATGCCCTCGGGCACCTTTCCCTCCACGACCTCTAGCGTCACCTGGGCGGCCGAAGGCCGCCGGACCGGTCGTTCGGCGGAGCCGAATGACGGTTCCAAGCCCAGGTTCAGACGCTCCAAAAACTCCCGGTAGGTCTCGGCGGTGAAGGCGTGCTCATAGTGGAAGCCCACGCCCTGATAGATTTTGATCATCGTCCCGTAGGTTGCCCCCACGTTCCCTTGCAGGTAGGTGGGCAGGATCAGCCGCCCGCCGGGGGCGGTCACCCGCCACAGCTCCCGGACGGCGGGCTCCGGATCGTCCAGCAGATGGAGTACGTTTCCGGCAATCACCGCGTCAAAGCTGCCGTCCGGGTCGGACAGGGCGGTAATGTTCCGCTGGGCGAAGGTTATGTTGGAAATCCCCTGCTTTTTTGCCTTTTTCCGGGCTTTGTCCAGCATGGGCAGGGACAGGTCGGTGCACAGCACCGACCCCGCCCGTTTCGCCGCCGCCAGGGAAAATTCTCCCGTCCCGGCGGCGCAGTCCAGCACACGGGCGCCCGTGGGCACCAGCTCCCCCACCCGTTTCCGGGCGGCGGTGTTTACCTTGGAATTGGTCCACTCCGCCAGGTCGTACAGGCCAGCGATGCGATCCCAAAAAGTTTTTTTCACAGCACGATCTCGCAATCCGGCTCCACCTTGCGGCAGGCTTTCACCACGTCCTTCATGACGGCGTCCACGTCGTCCGCCTCGATGGTCATCTTCTGGGTGAGGAAGCTGACGGTGGCGTCGGTGACGCCGGGGAGCTTCTTAATGGCGGTTTCCATTTTGGCGGCGCAGTTGGCGCAGTCCAGGTCGATGAGCTTAAAGGTCTTTTTCATAGTAATTACTTCCTTTCATTCATTTACGTGCTCCATCCCTTGGGCGATGATCTTGCGTACATGGTCATCGGCCAGAGAGTAGAAAACCGTTTTGCCGTCCTTGCGGAACTTCACCAGGCGGCTGTTCTTCAGTACCCGCAGCTGGTGGGACACCGCGGACTGGGTGAGCCCCAGCAGATTGGAGATGTCGCACACGCACAGCTCCGCCTCGAACAGGGCGTACAAAATTTTGATCCGTGTGGAGTCGCCGAACACCTTGAACAGCTCCGCCAGGTCGTACAGCGTCTCATCATCCGGCATCTCGTCCAGCACCTGCTCCACCGCGTCCTCGTGGACGCATAGGAAGCCGCAGCGCTCGATCTCGTTGTTGTCTGTCATAGGCAGCCCTCCTCAAAAAAACAAACATATGAACATCTGCTCATATATTAGCGCATAAGGGATGCTTTGTCAAGGGGGGCAGAAAAATTTTCTCGCTCTTTTTTGAAAAAAACCTTTACAAATGGGGCAAGCTATGCTATGTTATTAACAGTAATTATTCCTATTAGCAAAAAGGTCAAAGGGGAACAACATGAACAACGTCCGACAGAGTAAAAAGAGGGACGCAATGCTTGCCCTGCTCCGGCAGACCACCTGCCATCCATCGGCGGACTGGGTCTACCGGGAGATGAAAGCGGAATACCCCGACTTGAGCCTGGGCACCGTCTATCGCAACCTGAACCATCTGTGTGAGCGCGGGCTCATCCAGCGGGTGGGGGCGGTGAACGGCCAGGAGCGCTACGACGGGGTGGTTGCCCCCCATTCCCACTTTATTTGCAAGCGCTGCGGCGCCATTGTGGATCTGCCCGAGCACGCGCCTGGGCGGGACTATCTGGACGCCGTGGGCGTGCAATATGGATTCCAGGCGGAGGGCTGTGAGTTCATCGTCCGCGGCGTGTGCCGGGGATGCCTGGATGAACAGGCTGACGCCCAAATTTAACATTGGAGGAAAACTATCATGAAAAAATGGATCTGCCCTGTGTGTGGTTACGTCTACGAAGGCGAGAATCCCCCCGCCGAGTGCCCCGTGTGCCATGTCTCCGGCGAGAAGTTCACCGAGCAGGTGGGCGAGATGAAGCTGGCCGCCGAGCATGAGTACGGCATCTATGCCAAGACCGTGAAGAACAACCCCGACATCAGCGAGGAGGACAAGAAGTATATCTTCGAGCAGCTGATGGCCAACTTCAACGGCGAGTGCGGCGAAGTCGGTATGTACCTGTGCATGGCCCGCATCGCCCACCGTCAGGGCTATCCCGAGGTCGGCCTGTACTGGGAGAAGGCCGCCTATGAGGAGGCGGAGCACGCCGCCAAGTTTGCCGAGATGCTGGGCGAGGATCTGGAGCCCAACATGACCGCCGACACCGCCAAGAACCTGGCTTGGCGCGTGGACTGCGAGTTCGGCGCCACCAAGGGCAAGTTCGACCTGGCCGCCTGCGCCAAGAAGAACAACCTGGACGCCATCCACGACACCGTCCACGAGATGGCGAAGGATGAGGCCCGCCATGGCCGCGCCCTGAAGGGCCTGCTGGATCGCTACTTCAAGTAATTCGGGAGAATACAGCAAATGGATATGAGCGAAACCGTATGCTTCTGCGGCGGCGTCACCGTGGGTGACATCAAGGCCGCCGTTGAGGCTGGCAACACCACCCTGGAGGCCGTTCAGGAGGCCACCGGCGCCGGGACTCACTGCGGCGGCTGCGTGGACAAGGTGGCCGAGCTGGTGGAGCAGTTCACGAAGTAAGCACCGGCGATCCTTTCGGGAGGCCGCTGGAGCATTATTCCAAATAAGTGGAAAAGGGATCCGGAAAAGTTCCGGATCCCTTTTTTGACCTTCCCTTTTCTGTTTTAATATGGTACAATAAGTAAATAACTGGAAAGAAGGTAAAGCTGGGGTCGGCGTCGGTCACACCGGTATCGTCAAAAATGTGCGCAGCGCGTTGCTCATGTCCGCGAACAGCGCCCCCGCCGGGGGGAAGAAGGTAAACCACACGATGAGCACACCCAGCAGGATGGTGAGCGCCACCGCCGCCTTGTCCGTCCCTGGCCACTCGCACAGCGGCCACAGCACCCGGGGCAGCAGAAAGCCCACCGCCAGCAGGACGAAGTACAGCGCCAGATCCACATACAGGTTCTCCCCCCGCAGGGTCACGTGGTAGAGATACGCGATGCCCAGCATCATGGCGCAGACCGCCAGCATACTCAGCAGCCAAGGCGTGCGTCCGATCCCCTTGTCGCCCCGGGAGATCAGCAGGGACGTGCCCAGCAGGGGGAAATAGAGGATCTTGACGTGCTCCCATATGCTCTCCCGCACCGGGGAGACCAGGGCCGTCACCGGGTTGGGGAACCAGCTAAACAGGAAGTGGAGCAGTACTCCGGCCGCCGCCGTAATCAGATAGTAGAAGATCAGTTTTTTGGTTGATTTTTCCATAAACACACCTCGCTTTTTGATACAAGGTATGAGACAGACGGGGCAGACTATGTTTAAAGCAAACGGAATTTTTTTGCTCGTTTTGTCGAATTTTGTCCAAATATGACCTGCACCCCCCAAATTTACCGGAATAAAATCGGGAGTACCTTTCAAACAACGAAAGCAATCTGCCGCTCTGCCAACCCCGCCTGACTTTGCCACGGTGAAAATCCGCCCCGCCGCCCATATTAAATAGGCGGGCAACCGGGCGCTTGCGGAAGAATTTCCGCAGCCGCGCGGCCGTCCGCAGTTTCAAAAAGGCGGTTTATCGGTGTATTTCCGCCCCATCGGGGCTGAAACACGAATAGTAGGCCGCCAAACTCCAAGAAGGCGGTTTATCAGTGTATTTCCGCCCCATCGGGGCGGAAATACGAACAGTGAGCCGCCAAATTCCAAGAAGGCGGTGAATGGATTTGAATGAAGAAGCCAGACCATTTATGGGAGCGGCGGCTTTGCGGGGGCTGGGGCTGCTGCTGGCGGTTGTGCTGACGCTGTGGCCCACGGCGGCGTGGGCCAGCGCGCCCACGGTGATCCCGGTGGGAAAGGCCGTGGGCATTAAGCTCTTTTCTGACGGCGTGGTGGTGGTGGGCACCTCCGACATCACCACCGAGGACGGCAATGTGAATCCCGCCAAAGCCTGCGGGCTGAAAGAGGGGGACATCATCACCCACATCAACGCCACGGAGGTGGATACCATCGAGGAGGTATCCGCTCTGCTCCAGGAGCTGGAGGGTGAGACCATGAGCATTCGGGCCATCCGGAACGACAAACAGGTGCAGCTCACCGCTACAGCGGCGCTGTGCTCCGCCGACGGAGCCTATAAGCTGGGGGCCTGGATCCGGGACTCCATGGCAGGGATCGGCACAGTGACCTTCTATTGCCCGGACACGGGGGCTTTTGGCGCCCTGGGCCATGGCATCAATGACGCGGATACGGCGCTGCTCATGCCGCTGGAGAGCGGCTCCATCCTGCCCGCCACCGTGGCGGGGGTGGAGAAGGGCAAATCCGGCGACCCGGGACAGCTCCAGGGGGTGTTTGACACCTCGTCCACCCTGGGCCTGCTCAGCGCCAATACCGACGGCGGCGTGTTCGGCATGATGGCGGACAGCGGCTGGGTGGAGGGTACGCCGGTGGAGGTGGCCCAGCGGGATGAGGTAGAGCCCGGGGAGGCGTCCATCCTCTGCAACATCTCCGGCGACCGGGTGGATCAATTTGCCATTGAGATTTCCAAGGTATTCCCCGAGCGGGCGGACGACTGCCGGGACTATCTCATCAAGGTCACCGACCAGCGTCTGCTGGACGCCACCGGCGGCATCGTCCAGGGGATGAGCGGCAGCCCCATCCTGCAAGGCGGCAAAATTGTGGGGGCGGTGACCCACGTCCTGGTGGACGACCCCTCCAGCGGCTACGGCATCTATGTGGGGCGGATGCTCCAGCAGTGCCAGGACTGACGGGAATTTCCAATTTTCGCGGGGGTGCGGCCCGGCCCGGTTCGTGAATTCGACAAGGGGTGTCGAAGAAAACTTTGATAAAAAGTGGAAAACTTCCTTGCCATCTGGGGGAATCTGTGGTATTTTAAGGATACACCAAATTTTGGTAAAAATGGAAATAAAACCTCGGGTCACGAACCGGAAAGGAACATGAACATGAGTGATAAGAAAAGGATCATACTGGCGGACGCTTCGGAGGAGTTCCGCCAAATGCTGGCTGACTTGATCAGAGAGGAAAACGATCTGTCCGTGTGCGCCCAGACGGGCAGCGGGGAAGAACTGCTGGATCTGATTGCCCGTCACAGGCCGGACATTGTGGTGATGGATCTGATGCTGGCGGACAAGGATGGGCTGGAGGTGCTGGATGAGCTGGGAGAGAACCGGCCGAAGATCCTGGTGCTGTCCGCCTTCGGCGGGCCGGAGCTGGCGGCGCAGATTTCCCAGAAGGGCGGGAACTACTGTATGCTCAAGCCCTGCCGGGCTCAGTCGGTGATCGAGCGGGCCCGGTTGCTCACCAGCGACCAGGTGGAGGAGCCGTTCCAGGGGGAGAACGGCGTCCGGGATCTGGAGCGGCAGGTGACCGCCATCATCCACGAGATCGGCGTGCCCGCCCATATCAAGGGCTACCAGTATCTGCGGGAGGCCATTGGCCTGGCCGTGGCGGATATGGAGGTCATCAACGCGGTGACCAAGGTATTGTATCCCGCAGTGGCCAAGAAATTCGGCACCACTGCCAGCCGGGTGGAGCGGGCCATCCGCCACGCCATTGAGGTGGCCTGGGATCGGGGCGACCTGGAGACGCTGCAAAAGTATTTCGGCTACACCGTATCCAACGCCAAGGGCAAACCCACCAACAGCGAGTTTATCGCCATGATCGCCGACCGCATCTCTCTGGACAGAGATCCCGAGACGGCCAGGGCCGCCAAGCGGGCTGTATAACGAATTAAGCGCCGCCCCATCAGGGCGGCGCTTGATTGATTTCAGAGTTTATGCGTTGGAGCTGTTGATGTACTCCTCCTGCTCGGGGGTGAGCTTGTCGATGGTCAGGCCCAAAGCGGCCAGCTTGGCCCAGCCGATCTGGTCGTCGATTTCGGCGGGGATGTCGTAGAGCTTCTTTTCCAGCTCGCCCTTGTGCTTGGCCACCCACTCGGCGGCCAGGGCCTGGACGGAGAAGGACATATCCATGATTTCCGCCGGGTGGCCGTTGCCGCCGGCCAGGTTGACCAGACGGCCCTCCGCCAGCACGTTGAGCACCTTGCCGTCGGCCAGCTTGTAGCCGGTGATGCCTTCCCGCTGCTCCCACTTGTCCACGGCGTTGTCCTCCAGCCACTTCACGTTGACCTCGCAGTCGAAGTGGCCCGCATTGGACAACAGGGCGTTGGGCTTCATCACGGCATAGTGCTCCGGAGTGATGACGTCCTTGCAGCCGGTGACGGTGACAAAGATGTCGCCCAGCTTGGCGGCGTCCGCCATGGTCATGACCCGGTAGCCGTTCATGGTGGCGTCCAGCGCCTTGAAGGGGTCGATCTCGGTGACGATGACGTCGGCGCCCATGCCCGCGGCCCGGAGGGCCACGCCGGAGCCGCACCAGCCGAAGCCGGCCACGACCACGGTCTTGCCCGCCACCACCAGGTTGGTCATGTGCATAATGGCGTCCCAGACGGACTGGCCGGTGCCGTACTTGTTGTCGTAGTAATGCTTGGCCTTGGCGTCGTTCACCGCCATCATGGGGCAGGGCAGGGTGCCCTCCCGCTCCCGGGCCTTGAGGCGCAGAATGCCGGTGGTGGTCTCCTCACAGCCGCCCATGAGGCAGTCGGCGTACTCCTTGCACTTGTCGGACAGCAGCTGCACCAGGTCGCCGCCGTCGTCGATGATGATGTGGGGGTGGCACTTCAGGGTCTCCACCAGATGGGACTCGTACTCCTCGGGAGTGGAGCCGTGCCATGCGAACACATTGACGCCCCGGGCGGCCACGGCGGCGGCCACGTCGTCCTGGGTGGACAGGGGGTTGGAGCCGGTGAGATAGACGTCCGCCCCGCCGGCCTTCAGCACCAGGCCCAGGTTGGCGGTCTTGGCCTCCAGGTGGACGGAGACAGCGACGCGCAGGCCCTTGAAGGGCTGTTCTTTTTCAAAACGGGCCTCGATCTGGGACAGGGCGGGCATGAAGTTGCGCACCCAGTCGATCTTGCGGTGGCCGGAGGGGGCCAGCGCGGGGTCGCGGATGATGCTCATAAGTATTACTCCCTTTCGGTGAAATTTCGGTAGGGCCAGTATAGCACAGGGCGGGGGCGTTTTCAAGCGGTCACAGCGTGCGCCTGTTACCGCTCCGTCTGCTCTGTCATGATCCCCCAGCGGATCCCAAACCGATCGACAAAAACCACCCGGCAGGAGCTGTATGGGGTGGCTTCCATGGGATAGATCGTCTGACTCCCCTCTCGCATGACCTCATATGCCTGCTGCACTTCCTCTTTCGTATTGCACATTACGGTGAGGAAATTGGAGTAGCACGTTTGAAACGGAATATCCACATGGTCGCTCATAATGATCCTTTGATCGCCCAATAGAAGCTCCGAATGGTAGATATAGTCCTTTTGATCTTCTTGAAGAAGCGGGTTATATGCGGGGTCGTCTGCTTCCCGATATGTAATGAGACAGCTGATCTTCCCATGAAATGCATTCTCGTACATATGAATTGCCTCCCGGCAATTCCCGCCAAAATTTAATGTGGGGACAAGGTTCATTTGATTTCATCTCCATGAAGCTGAATTATGATATTTTATAAGGGAAAAGCGGGCCGCGGCACCTGTCCGCGGCCTGCTTTTCCTCAGTGCCGTTCCGCCAACAGGGCAGAGCGCACGTCCCACAGTTTCTGGGACAGATCCACGTAGTAGTTGTGGGGGTACTCGAAGCGCTTCACCTCGTCCCACAGGCTGTCCACCTCCCGGGTGCAGTGGGCGCGGGACTCCTGAATGGTGGGCACCTGGTAGACCAGCTTGCCGTCCTTGAAAATGGGAACCAGCAGGGGCCGGACGGTGAAGTCGGTGACGGTCTTGCGCTTCCAGGTGGCCTCGGGGTCAAACAGCTCCAGGGGCTGGGTGAAGTCGGGCTCCTCGTCGTAGACGCAGATATAGTCGGCAATGGCTTTGCCGGTGGCGTTTTCAAACAGGCGATACACCTTCTTGAAGTGGGGGATAGTGACCTTTCCGGCGTTTTCGCTGATCTTGATTTTGGGGATGACGGTGCCGTCCTCCTCCTCAATGGCGGCCAGCTTGTACACGCCGCCGAACACCGGCTCGCTCTTGGAGGTGATGAGCCGCTCACCCACGCCGAAGGCGTCGATGCGAGCCCCCTGGGTGATGAGATCCCGGATGATATACTCGTCCAGGGAGTTGGAGGCCACGATCTTGATGCCGGGCAGGCCCGCGTTGTCCAGCATGGCCCGGGCCTTTTTGGACAGGTAGGTCAAGTCGCCGGAGTCGATGCGGATGCCGCCGCTGGTGATGCCCAGCTCCCGGAACACACGAATGGCGTTGGGCACGCCGGAGTGGAGGACGTTGTAGGTGTCCACCAGCAGGGTGGCGGCCTGGGGATAGACCTGGCAGTAGGTCTTAAAGGCGGTGTATTCGTCGGGGAACATCTGCACCCAGGAGTGGGCCATGGTGCCGGTGGCGGGGGTGGAGAACATCTCGTCCGCCATGGCGCAGGCGGTGCCGCCCGCACCGGCGATGTAGCTGGCCCGGGCGCCCAGCAGAGCGCCGTCCGACCCCTGGGCCCGGCGGGAGCCAAACTCGGACACCGGGCGGCCCCCGGCGGCCCGGACGATGCGGTTGGATTTGGTGGCGATGAGGGACTGGTGGTTCAGGGCCAGCAGCAGATAGGTCTCGATGAACTGGGCCTCAATGGCCGGGGCCCGGACGGTGAGGATGGGCTCCCGGGGGAAAATGGGCGTGCCCTCGGGGACGGCCCAGATATCGCCGGTGAAGCGGAAATCCCGCAAGTAGTCCAAAAACTCGGGGGAGAAGCAGCCCTTCCCCCGGAGGTATTCGATGTCCTCCTCGTCAAAGCGAAGGTTCTGGATGTATTGGATGACCTGCTCCAGTCCGGCGGCGATGGCGAAGCCGCCCCCATCGGGAACATTGCGGAAAAACACGTCGAAGTAGCAGACGCGGTCTTTCAGACCGGTCTGGAAATAGCCGTTACCCATGGTCAGCTCGTAAAAGTCGGTGAGCATGGTGTAGTTTACGTCATGTTTCATGTGGAGAGTACCTCCCTGTCGTTATTGAAACCCATTATAAGCTGTCCACATGGCAATTGCAATGCCAAAATTGTCAGGCGGCCCCAACAGAGGCCGCCTGACAATTTTTTAGCCGCGGGTAAAGGGCGCCATATCCAAACGGATGAAGTAATCCCGGCCGTGGCGGCACACTGGGCACACCTGGGGCGCCAGGGACGCCTTGATGATCTCGCCGCAGTTGAGGCACATCCACAGGGTCTCCCCGTCGCTGTTGAACAGCTTTTCCTGCTCCAGCAGGTCGGCAAACAGGCCGAAGCGGTCGCCGTGGGTCTTTTCGATCTGGGCAATCAGTTCGAACTGGCCGCCGATGAGGTCGAAGCCCTCCTTATGGGCAATCTCCGCAAAGGCGGCATAGTCGTGCTCGAACTCCTGGTACTCGTTGTGCCGGGCGGCTTTTAAGAGGTCGATGGTTTTGTCGGACAGGTCGATGGGGTAGTTGCCGTCGATGGTGATGTTCTGCCCCGCGGAGGGCAGCAGCAGATCGTAAAACACCTTGGCGTGGGCCAGCTCCTGGTTTGCGGTGAACTCAAATACCCGGGCTACCACCTCCAGCTTCTCCTTGCGGGCGGCGGAGGCGGCGATGGTGTAGCGGTTGCGGGCCTGGCTCTCCCCGGCAAAGGAGCGCATCAGGTTCTCCCGGGTGCGGCTGTCCATAAAGTCCACATTGCCTTTGTGGTAGTTTTGATAGACGTTTGGCATATGATTCCCTCCAATGTATTGATGGGAACAGTATGCCCGGTTTGGCGAAAAATTTGCATTGGAAATTTGCGCCTGTCACCCCTGCGCGGAGAGGGGAATACACTGGATTGATGACGAGAGGGCCGGCCGGACGGCCCGGACAGGAGGATTATCATGCTGCGGGCAAAAAACATCTGGGTAGTGGGGGGAGATCCCCGGCAGGCGGCGTTGGCAGCCCTTTTGGCCGACGACGGCCACAGTGTACATACCTATGCCCTGGATCAAGGCGAGGGAATGAAGTGCGAGCCGTCCATGCGGGGGGTGGATCGGGCGGACTGTGTGGTGCTGCCCCTCCCGGCGATGGGGGCGGATGGAAAGCTGAACGCCCCTCTGGCCGCCAAACGTCATGAATTAAAAGAAGTGCTGGACGCGCTGCGCCCCGGACAGTTGGTCTGCGCCGGGATGGTGGGAAAGAGCTTGAAGAAAATGGCCGAGGAGCGCAGCCTTGCGCTCCGGGACTATTTTGCCCGGGAGGAGCTGGCGGTACTCAACGCCATCCCTGTGGCGTTAGCGGTATGGTAATTGATTTTAGCCAATGGATGTATGAAGCATGGTGGAAAGGAATATACATTATTTTGTAGGAAAGCGCAAGGAGGATGCCTTATGAACAGTTTTCAGACAAAATGCGCACAGAAAGACCAGCTCGGTAATCTGGTCAAGGTTGGTCTGCTCCGGGAACTGTATCGTCAGCACCACATTACCCAGACCCAGTTTGAGCGGCTGATGCAGCTCCAGCGGGCATAACCGATCAGGTGGGCGCGGTGTCGCACGTTGGCCCGCGCCTACCGCAATTTTTCGGGAGGAGGTGAACGCCATGCCGCTGCGGGTTGCGGCCTACTGCCGTGTATCTACGGATCGGGAGGATCAGGCCAATTCCCTGCACAGCCAGCAGAAATATTTTACCGAATATATCCAGACCCGTCAGGGGTGGACTTTGACCGAAGTATATGCCGACGAGGGAATTTCCGGCACCAGCACCCGCAGGCGGGAGGCGTTCAACCGCATGGTGGCCCAGGCCGAGACAGGCGGGCTGGATCTGATTCTCACCAAAGAGGTGTCCCGTTTCGCCCGAAACACTGTGGATGCCCTAAAATACACCCGGAAGCTCAAGGAGTTGGGCGTCGGGGTCATCTTCATCAACGACAACATCGACACACGGGAAAACGACGGGGAGCTGCGCCTGACCATCATGGCCAGCATTGCCCAGGAGGAGTCCCGCAAGACCTCCGAGCGGGTAAAGTGGGGCCAGCTGCGCCGGATGGAGGCGGGGGTAGTCTTTGGCAACAACTCCATCTATGGCTTTGACGTTCGTGGCGGACAGCTTTTCATCAAGCCGGAGGAGGCCCAGGTGGTGCAGCTGATCTACCATAAATTCTTGGACGAGGGGAAGGGTACTCATGTCATTGCCCGGGAGCTGTACGAGGCAGGGATCGCGCCGCCAAAGACGGCTACCGGGAAATGGTCCTGTGTGATGATCCTGCGTATTCTGCGCAATGAAAAATATGTGGGCGACCTGCTCCAAAAGAAATTTGTGACGCCAGACTTTTTGACCCACAAAAAGGTGCTGAATAGGGGTCAGGAAGAACAGGTGCTGCTCCGAAATCATCACAAGGCCGTCATAGACCGCGGGATGTGGGATGCCGTTCAGCAGGAGCTTGCCCTGCGCAGCGAAAAACAGGGGGACAAGTCCAAGCATTCCAACCGCTATTGGTGTTCCGGGAAAATCCATTGCAGCTGTTGTGGGAGCAGATTTGTGGTGCGAAAAAGAAAACGGCCCAACGGCGAGCTATACATGGCCTGGGGCTGCCATAACCGGGTACACTACGGAAACCGGAAGAGGGACAGCCAGGGGGAGAGTGTGGGCTGCAATATGCGGATGGTGAACGATAAGAGCCTGTCCGCCATTGTAGCCTTTGTGCTGGGACAGCTGGATCTGGACAGCGACGCCATTGTGGCCGAGCTGTTGGAGGACATTCAGAAGCTGCAAAATACTCCAGACAGCGGTGAGAGCGAGAAGCGGCTTCAAGCCGGCAGATCAGCCTTAGAGCGCAAGCGCGAAAATGCCCTGGACGCCTTTCTCAGCGGGAAAATCTCCGATGAGGAGCTTCAAACCATACGGGCGCGGTATGACCGGGAGCTGTCTATGATCGACGGACAGCTTCGGCGCATTTCGGACGCGGCCCGCGTGTTAGAGGAGCAGAAAACGGGGCTGGAAGAGATTGTCCAGACCATCCGGGCAGGCCTGAACGGTTCAGAGGAGGTCTGGCGGGAGGTAATTGAGCGTGTTACCGTGTTCGAGGAATACATAGAGGTGCAGGTGAAATTTGTACTGGGGGCGTTCCGCATTTGGTACACCGCCAGCGGGAAGCGGGAGGCGTATACCACCACCATCCAACGGTGGGAAGTGGTGTGACCATTCCGCAAAATACCCGGCCTTCCGTCTGTCTCGGAAGGCCGGGTACGGGTATATTCTTTAAGTGCATCAATTGACGGTCGTGCTTTTTTCATGCGCAAAAGGAGACAGCGGCCATAGGTGCCTTACGCCCCCAACAGCTTCTGCTTGTTGAATTGCAGGGTATAGAGCTGGTAATACCGCCCCTTTTGGGCCAGCAGCTCCTGGTGGGTGCCGGATTCCAGGATCTCCCCGTGGGAGAGTACGATGATCTGATCTGCGTGTTGGATGGTGGACAGCCGGTGAGCCACGATGAGCATGGTGCCGATGTTTTTCATCTTTTCCAGGGAGTCCTGAATGAGCAGCTCGGTCTCGGTGTCGATGTTGGCGGTGGCCTCGTCCAGGATCATGACGGCGGGCTTGTGGAGGATGGTGCGTACGAAGCTCAAAAGCTGCCGCTGTCCGGCGGAGAAGTTGCCGCCCCGCTCCCGAACCTCCTCGTCCAGCCCCCGATCCAGNTTNCCGATNAAGGAATCGGCGTTGACGTAGCGGCAGGCGTCCCANATCTCCTCNTCGGTGAAGCCCTCCTCCCGGAGGACGATGTTGCTGCGGATGGTGCCGGAGAACAGGAACACGTCCTGGAGCATCTGCCCGAAATGCCGCCGCAGGGAGGAGATNTTGATCTTNCGNATNTCNATGCCGTCNATCAAAATCTGGCCCTTCTGGATGTCGTAATTCCGGCAGATCAGGGACAAAATGGTGGTCTTGCCCGAGCCGGTGGCACCCACGAAGGCGGCGGTCTGCTTGGCCTCCACGTGGAAGGACACGCCCTTTGAGCACCCACTCGCCGGGCTCGTAGGCAAACCACACNTCCTTGAANTCGATCTCCCCCCGGATGCTGTCCAGCTCCATGGCGTCNGNTTCGTCCACCACCTCGGGNTCCATGTCAAAGACGGTGAANATNTTNTCCGCCGAGGCNAAGGCGGACTGGAGCTGATTGAATTGCTCGGCCAGCGTCTGGATGGGGTTGAAGAACTTGGAGATATACAGNTAGAAGGACACNACGGTGCTGCTGGTCATGACCTGCCCCAAAAAGACNGTGTCCTTGATGTACCCCTTGCCNCCCAGATACAGCAGGCACAGCACCGANGAGATNTANAGCATATACACCATGGGCCGGAAGATGCCGAACACAAGGATCTGGTTCTGCTTGGCCTTTTTCAGNNCNTCGCTNTTGACCAGNAAGTCGTCCATNTTCCGCTTTTCCTGGTTGAANATCTGGGTGATNTTGATGCCNGAGAGGTTTTCGGACAGGAAGGTGTTGATGTCGGTGGTGCGATCCTTCACCACACGGTGNACCTTCCGGGTGAAACTGCGGAAGATGACGGTGAACAGCACNAGGAAGGGCACAAAGCACANNATCATCAGCGTGAGGGCGTAGTTGAGCATCAGCATGGCCGCCAGCACGCCCACCACGATGAAGGCGTTCTTTACCATGTTCACCAGCACNTTGGTGAACATCATGGANATGGCGTTGGTGTCGTTGGTGACGCGGGTGACCAGCTTGCCCACGGGGATTTTGTTGAGCTGGTCGTGGGAGAGGGATTCAATGTGGGTAAACAGATCCTGCCGCAGGGCGGAGAGGATCTTCTGCCCCGTCCTTTGCAGGATGATGGACTGGAAATAGGTGCAGATCATGGACACNATGAGGATGCCCGCGTANAGCGCCACCCANCGCAGGAGGACNGGCGGCTCNAACTGATCCTTGATGAGCCCCTCGATGNGGCCCACGATGAGGGGGGACGCCAGGTCATAGGCGATGGAGGCCAGCATNATGACCAGCACCANCAGNAATTCCTTTTTGTAGGGCACGGCGTATTTCATCAGCCGCCGGACGATCTCGCCGTCNGGGATGTGGCGGTCAAAGTCNGGGGCGGTNTTTCGATGCCGGTCACGCCACCAGGCNAACANGAAGATGAGGGAGAACACGCCNACAATGGCGCCCACNAACAAAACAGGCAGATANTCACGCATTGTGTTTCGCCCCCTCTTCNTCCAATTTTTGCAGCTCCACCATGCGNTGGTAGGCGGGGCAGGTGTCGTAAAGCTCCTGGTGNGAGCCGATGGCGGTGACCGCCCCGTCCTCCAGGAAGATGATGCGATCCATCNGCTCCACNGTGGAGATGCGGTGGGCGATCAANATGGTGGTGCGGCCCTGCCGGGTCTTTTTCAGGTTGTCCAGGATGGCCCGCTCGGTCTGGGTNTCCACGGCGGAAACGGAGTCGTCCAGGATCAAAATGGGCGCGTCCTTGATGAGGGCCCGGGCGATGGAGATGCGCTGCTTCTGCCCGCCNGACACGGTGACGCCCCGCTCNCCCAGCACGGTGTCGTANCCCATGGGGAANTCNNNNANNTCCCGATCCACGTCGGACAAGCCGGCGGCAAAGACCACCCGGNNCTCGTCGGGGCTGTTGTGGGTGAAGTCGATGTTCCGGGCGATGGTGTCNCTGAACAGGAAGTTGTCCTGNGGNACGTAGGCCGCCGCCTGCCGCACCTCCCGGATGGGGACGGTGTTCACGTCATGGCCNTCCACGAACACGGTGCCGTCGGGCACGTTGCAGGTGCGCAGGATGAGATCCACCACCGTGGTCTTGCCCGCGCCGGTGCGGCCCACCAGCCCGATGTTCTCCCCGGCGCGGATGGCAAAGGACACGTCCCGCAGGGTGTCATACTCCCCGTCGGGGTAGCGGAAGGTGAGGTGCTTAAATTCGATGTCCCCCTTCACCTCGCCCAGAGGGGTGACATCCGGGCGGTCGGCCACGTTCTGGGGGGCGTCCAGCAGCTCGCTGATGCGCTTGAGGGAGGCCCGTCCCCGGCTGGTCATGTCGATGAGCTCCGAGATGGCCATGATGGGCCACACAATGGCANTNAAAGTAGCCGATNAACTCCATCAGCTCCCCNGCNTTGAACACGCCCNTCCACACCAGATAGCCGCCGTAGCCTAAGATGATGCAGATGACGGACTCCACGAACAGGGTGACCAAAATCCGCAGCAGCACCGAGGAGCGGGTGAAGTCCACGTTGGCCTTTTCATTCTCTTTGTTGAGGGCCTGGAACGCCCACAGCTCTTTGGCCTCCTTGACGAAGGCCTTGATGACGGCGATGCCGGAGAAGCTCTCCTGGGANAANTCGGACAGGCGGGAGAANGCCTCCTGCCGGATGTCCCACTTTTTCATCATNTACCGGCCCACCACAGCGCTGGACGCCAGCAGAAGCCCCATGGGGATCATGGCCAGGGCGGTCATCAGCGGATCCATCCGCCACATATGGTGGACGGACAGCCCGCCCAGCAGCAGCGCGTCGAAAAACATCAGGAAGCCGGAGCCGTAGCAGTCCTGCACCGTCTCCAGGTCGTTGGTGAACAGGCTCATCAGGCCGCCCACCTTGTTNTCCTGGTAAAACTGCCGATCCAGATCCTTGGCGTGGTCGAACATCTCATTGCGCAGGCCGGTCTCCACCTTGATGGCCGCGCCGAAAATGCAGATGCGCCACAAAAAGCGNCCGAACACCATGGCCACCACGATGCCNACCATGGGCATACAGATGCGNTCCAGCAGAAAGTCCATGTCGAAGGGGACNNNNGCNCCGTCCACNGTGACATAGCCCATNTTCATGCCGTTGATGACCTGCTGGTACAGGTTGGGGATCACCAGCTGCATATAATCCACCAGAGCCAGCGAGGCCAGCCCCAGCAGGAGCCAGAGCCCGTATTTTACNTAGTACTTGTTGATATGNTTTCCGAATATCACGTCGCGGTTTCCTCTCTATNTGAATTTATGTGACAGTCAACAGGCCTATTT
Source organism: Clostridiales bacterium (assembly GCA_014799565.1). Classification (GTDB taxonomy): domain Bacteria; phylum Bacillota; class Clostridia; order Oscillospirales; family Oscillospiraceae; genus Enterenecus. The sequence goes on along the minus strand of JAAVHT010000021.1, from coordinate 14,056 downwards.
TAGCACATACATCCAGCGTCATCAAGACCGGACTTTAGAGGAGGNCTGCCGGGAGGTGATTGAGNGCGNTNCCATACCGCTAACGCCCCACCCACCGCCGANGGCGCCATTCAAATCGCCATGGAGGANCTGCCNATCACCCTCCACGACGCNCGNGTGCTGGTNGTNGGCTTTGGGCGGCTGGGCAGGGCGCTGGCNCCNCGGCTGCGNNCGCTGGGNGCCCGGGTGTGGGTNTCCGCCCGGCGGTACGAGCAGCGGGCCGCCGCCGAGAGCATGGGNCTGGGCAGCGAGGGCGTTGACCGCCTGCCCGACTGGCTGTGCAGCTACGACCTGGTGTTCAACACGGTGCCCGCCCCNGTGCTGGGNGTGGAGGAGNTGGCGGCGCTGAAGGAGGGCGCGCTGGTCATCGACCTGGCCTCCCGCCCCGGCGGGGTGGACATGGACGCCGCCGCCGCNNTGGGCGTGCGGGTGNTNTGGGCNCTGTCCCTGCCGGGGAAGGTGGCCCCCGTCACCTCGGGGCGGTACATCAAGGACACCGTTTATCATATCATGGAGGAATTGAACCTGTGAACATAGAAGAGTTNAGAGTGGGCTTCGCCTTTTGCGGATCCTTTTGCACCATGTCCAAGGCGCTGGACGCTTTGGAGCAGACGGCGGCGCGGTTTGGGCCGGTGANCCCCATCGTGTCCGAGACGGTGGCGGCCACCGANACCCGGTTCGGGAAGGCCCACGATTTCATGCGGGAGATGGAGCGCCTGTGNGACCGCNGGGTNATCGACACCGTGGCCGGGGCGGAGCCCATCGGCCCGAAGGGGCTGNTNGANGTNCTGGTGATCTGCCCCTGCACGGGCAANACCNTGGCNAAGCTGGCNCATGGGGTGACNGACAGNTCGGTGACNATGGCGGCNAANGCCCATCTGCGCAACGGAAAGCCCCTGGTGCTGGCCCTGGCCACCAACGACGGCCTGGNCGNGTCNGCCCCCAACCTGGGCACCATGCTGGGCCGGAAAAATGTGTACTTTGTCCCCTTTGGCCAGGACGANTACGCGGGCAAGCCCACCTCCCTGGTGGCCGANTTCTCNCTGGTGCCCGCGNCGGTGGAGGCNGCCTGCCGGGGNGAGCAGNTNCAGCCNATTCTGCTAGNGCGAGGATAGCGCGACCCGGCNATGCGNCCAATCNNAGCGTGATGATGCGCGACGATAGCCGCATAGGGGCAAAAACNNATAAAGGGGGGTGTGGAGCTNTGCTGACCATTCACAAGACGGTGGACGGCAAAATGACCCNGCTGGACGCCGTGGAGGANGGCTGCTGGGTGGATCTGNNCGACCCCNGCGAGGANGAGCTGAAAACCGTGNCCGANACCCTGNCGGTGGAGCCGGCCCTCCTCCGGGCCGCCCTGGACGAGGAGGANATGTCCCGCATNGACAGNGAGGNCGGNANCACCCTCATCATCGTGGACACCCCCGCCATGGAGCGGGACGACACCGGCGTGGTGTACTGCACCCTGCCCATGGGCATCATCGTCACGGATCGGCANATCGTCACCGTGTGCCTGAAGGAGACGTCGGTGGCGCGCGACCTGCGGGCGGGGATCGTCAAGGACGTGCGCACCGAGCAGCGCACCCGGTTCATCCTCAACATCCTGCTGCTGGTGGCCAAGCGGTACTTAAACTACCTGAAGCAGATCGACAAGACCTACACCAGCATGGAGCGGCAGCTGTACAAGTCCCAGCGGAACCGCGAGCTGATCCAGCTGCTGGATCTGGAAAAGTCCCTGGTCTACTTCAACACCTCGCTGAAGGCCAACGAGGTGACACTGGAGAAGATCCTGCGCGGGCGCATCGTCACCCTTTACGAGGAGGATCACGATCTGCTGGAGGATGTGCTCATCGAGGTGCGCCAGGCCATTGAGATGGCCCAGATCTACTCGGACATCATCTCGGGCATGATGGACGCGTTCGCCTCCGTCATCTCCAACAATCTGAACGTCATCATGAAGGTGCTTACTTCCATCACCATCCTCATGACGGTGCCCAACATCGTGTTCGGGTTTTACGGGATGAATGTGGCTGTGCTGCCCTTTGCCGGGAGCTTCTGGCCGCCGCTGGCCGTCTCCGCCGTCATCATCGTGGTGGCGGGGGTCATTTTGAAGAAAAAAGATTTGTTTTGACAGAAAAATCCCCCCGGACGACAAGTCCGGGGGATTTTCATTGTCACGCTCGGATTGGCCGCGCTGCTCACTTCCTCCACCGTTTGAGCATGGGGAAAAACTGGTGCATCTGGGCCTTGGCCTGTTCGGCGGTCATGCCGGGGTTGGACTGAACCATCATGGGGGTGCAGAAGTCGATCATCTCCTCCATGGTCATCTCCCCCGCGAACTGGCCGCCCTTGTAGCAGTAGCCGCAGTAGTCGGGGTTTTGGGAGCCGTCCGCCTCAGTGCCCAGCTCCACACCGGGGGTCAGGGGCATCCCGCAGGACTGGCAGAATTTCATGTTGGCAAAATCCATTTGTAGAACCTCCTCTGTTTTGGATGGTTCCATGGTAACACCTGGAACCTGACAAGGTGTGTCAGGTTTCTCTGAATGGGCCCGGAAAATTTCCTGTCCCAATGCGGCCAGCCGCCGCCGGAGCGTGTCCGGCGAGAGCACCTCCACTCCCGCGCCGAAGCTGAGCAGATAGCCGTACAGCCACTGATCCTCGGGGAACACCGCCTCCACCAGCAGCGAGCCGTCTGTCTGACGGGTGACGCAGCTCTGGTCGAACTCGTCATATACCCGGTAGGCCATGTAAGGCGCGAAGCGCAGCTTGACCTCCACCCGGAACAGGGGCGGGATATCGCCGGAAAAGTCGATGTCCGGCGGGGTCAGGCGGCGGTGAAACACCTCCCCGGTGAACGCCGGGGACAGGATGCGGGACAGCCGGAAGGTGCGGTAGTCCTCCCGCTCCAGGTCAAACGCCTGGAGATACCACCCCTGGCCCTTGAACACCATCCGGGCGGGCAGCACCTTCCGCGGGCGGGTGGAGCCGTAGGAGCTGGCGTAGTCAAAGGCCAGGGTCTGCCGTTCCAGCACGGCCTGCTTGAGGAGCTGAAACTTCCCGTTGTCCGCCGATCCCGCATCCCCCCAGCGGGACAGGTTCACCTGGAGCCAGTCCGCCTGGTTCCGGCGGAACAGGGCGGACAGCTTGGTGAGGGCCTGGGCCCCCTCCTGGCCGGGGAGGCTTTGCAGGGCGGTGAGAAGCTGCCGCTGCTCCTCGTCGGTGAAGGCGGCCCGGTCTAAGACATAGCCGTCCAGCAGGGCCACGCCGCCCCCGGCCCCTTGGGTGGTGTACACCGGCACCCCGGCGGCGGACAGCGCGTCCACATCCCGCAGCACGGTGCGGGGGGACACCTCCAGCTTTTCGGCCAGCTCCCCGGCGGTCATGCGGCCCCGCTCCAGCAGGAGATAGACCATCTGGAATTGACGGCCTGCGGACATGGGACAGCCCCCTCTCGTTTTTATTTGCATTGTACCACAGGCAGGGAAGAAGGGGAAGCCCCAGATGGGACTTCCCCTTGCTCCGCGGCGTTGTCACGCTTCGCCTGTTCGCGACGCGCGGTTTCCCTCCGACTCGGGCTGGTCTCTGGGGCCGTCGGCCCCATCGCTCGCCCTCGCCGTTAGGCGGCTTTGCCGCCCCAGGCCTAAGCGGGCCTATGGCCCGCCCACGGCTCCAGTCCATCCGCGCTGCTCACGACGGCTCAGCGCTCAGTCCAATTCAAACTGCCCGGTATACAGCTGGTAGTACCGTCCCTCTTCCTCAATGAGCTGGGCGTGGCTGCCCTTTTCGATGATCTCGCCGTGCTCGATGACCACAATGCAGTCGGCGTTGCGCACGGTGGACAGCCGGTGGGCGATGACGAATACGGTGCGCCCCTCCATCAGCGCGTCCATGCCCTGCTGGATGTGCTGCTCGGTGCGGGTGTCGATGGAGGAGGTGGCCTCGTCCAGCACCATGATGGGCGGATCCTTGACGGCGGCCCGGGCGATGGCCAGCAGCTGCCGCTGACCCTGGGACAGGTTGGCCCCATCCCCAGTGAGCTGTGTCTGATACCCTTCCGGCAGGCGGCGGATGAAGCCGTCGGCGTTGGCGGTCTTGGCGGCCTGGATGCACTCCTCGTCGGTGGCGTCCAGACGGCCGTAGCGGATGTTGTCCATGACGGTGCCGGTGAACAGGTGGGTGTCCTGGAGCACCGCGCCCTGGCTCAGGCGGAGGGAGTCCTTGTCAATGTCCCGGACGTCAATGCCGTCGCAGGTGATGGAGCCGTCCTGGATCTCATAGAAGCGGTTGATGAGGTTGGTGACGGTGGTCTTGCCCGCGCCGGTGGAGCCAACGAAGGCAATCTTCTGGCCCGGGTCGGCGTACACCGACATTTTTTTCAGCACCGGCTTGCCCTCCACGTAGGAGAAGTCCACCTGGCTGAGCCGTACCGCGCCCCGCAGCTCGGCGTAACAGAACTCCTCGCCGGGGACGTTGCGCACTGCGCCCCGGATCAGGTGCAGGCCCGTCTCCCCGTCCGGGCCGGGATACTTCCACGCCCAGCCGTGGCCGGCCAGGGCCGTGAAGTCCCGAACCTCGGTGAGGGTGCCGTCTGGGGCGAACTCCACCCAGAGCCCCTCCGGGGAGTCCTCGCCGGGAGGCAGAAGCTTCAGGCCGCTTCCGTCCCGGACAGCCTGACCCAGTTCCGTGAGGGTTTCCCCGTCCGCCGCCACGAGCACCGGCACCAGGGTCATGCCGCAGTCGCGGGGCACCTTCCACGCCCAGGCCCGGGGGCGGCCTTGGCGGTCGAACTTGGAGAGGGAGCCGTTGGCATCCTTATCCACGGGAACCAATGTGACTTTGCCCTGGTTGACCTCGGGCTGGGCATCCATCACGGCAAAGATACGCTCCGCGCCCGCCAGAGCTGACAGGAGAGTGGTCATCTGCATGGAGATCTGGTTGACGGGCTGGGAGACCTGCTGGCTGTAGCGCAGGTAGACCACCAAGGAGCCCAGGGTGAAGCCGGTGCTGCCCCCGGTCGTGATGGCCAGCAGCGAACCCAGCATGGCGGTGATAGCGTAGCCGATATTGGTCAGGTTTCCGGCGATGGGCATAATGGCGGAGGAGTAGTAGCCGGCCTGACTGGCCGCGTCCCGGAATTCCTCATTGAGCGCGCCGAACTGGCCCTTGGCCTGCTTCTCGTGGTTGAAGGCCTTGACGACTTTAAGACCCTCGATCATCTCCTGAATGTTGCCGTTCATGGCGCCCAGAGCGGCCTGCTGCCGGGTGTAATGCTTCCGGCTGCGCTTGCCGAAGAAGCCGAACACCGTCGTAATGCCCACCAGCATGACCAGGGACACCAGGAACAGCATGGGGGACAGCCGGATCATCATGACCACAACGGCCACGAAGGTGACCACGCTGGAGAGCAGCTGGATCACCGAGTTCTGGAGGGCCATCTGTACGTTGTCCGCGTCGTTGGTGAAGCGGCTCATCAGCTCGCCGTGGGTGTGGGCGTCGAAATAGCTCAGGGGGAGCTGCTGGAGCTTGTCAAACAGCTCCCGGCGCAGCTTGTTGCAGCCCTTCTGGGCCAGCTGGGCCATCAGATTGGCCTGGACGTAGAGAGCTGCCGCCACCAGCAGGTAGATGAACACCAGCTTGATGCAGTTTTCCGCCAGTCCGGGCCAGTCGGTCTGCCCTGCGGCTACGGCGGTGGTGATGCCGTCGATGATGGGCTTCTGCATATAGGTGGCCTGCACGTTCAGCACAGCCTCCGCCACCACGCACAGCAGGGCGGCGATGAGCAGGACCGGCCTGGCGGCGATGTATTTCACCGTGCGCAGGGCGGTGCCCTTTAAATCCTTGGGCTTGCCGAAGCCGCCGCGGGGGCCGCCCGGCCCGCCGGGGCCAGGGCCAGGGCCGTGAGGGCCTTTGGAACCTTTGTGTTCAGCCATTCTCGCCGCCTCCTTCCTGCTGGGAATCGTAGATCTCTTTGTAAATCCTGCTTGCAGCCATCAGCTCGTCGTGGGTGCCCACGTCGGCCACGGTGCCCTCGTCCAGCACCACGATCTTGTCGGCGTACTGCACCGAGCTGATGCGCTGGGCAATAATAATGATCGTGGTGTCCTTTAAATTTTTCCGGAAGGATTCCCGGATGAGGCCTTCCGTGGTGGAGTCCACGGCGGAGGTGGAGTCGTCCAAAATCAGCACCGAGGGCTTGCGCACCATGGCGCGGGCGATGCACAGGCGCTGCTTCTGTCCGCCGGACACGTTGACGCCGCCCTGATCCAGGTAGGTGTCGAAGCCGTCGGGGAAGGACATGATGAAGTCGTAGGCCTGGGCGTCTTTCGCCGCCTGGATCAGTTCCTCCTCGGTGGCGTTTTCATTGCCCCAGAGCAGGTTTTCCCGGATGGTACCGGAGAACAGCACGTTGTTTTGCAGCACCATGCCGATGCGGTTTCGCAGGCCGTCCAGAGGGTAGTCCCGCACGTCCAGGCCGTCCACCAGCACACAGCCCCGGTGAGCGTCATAGAACCGGGGGATGAGGTTGACCAGGGACGACTTGCCTGTGCCGGTGCCGCCCACGATGGCCACGAACTCGCCGGGCTTGATGTCCAGGTTGATGTTGCGCAGCACGTCCTCCCCCGCGCCCTCGGTTTGGTAGCGGAAGGACACGTCCCGGAACTCCACCTGGCCCCGGGGGGCGGGGAGGCGGGTCTCGGCGCCGTCCTGGATGGCGCTGTCGGTGTCGATGACCTCGAACACGCGGCGGGTGGAGGCCTGGGCCCTGGTGTACTGGAGCAGGGCCATGCCCACCATCATGACGGACATGAGGATCTGCATGATGTAGCCCACCACGGTCTGGAGGTAGGCGATGTTCAGCTCGCCGCCCAGCACCATGCTGCCGCCGTTATACAGCACCAGCACGGTGGCCCCAGCCATGCAGATCGTCATCAGCGGCTGCATGGCCGCCATGCGCAGCATGGCCCGCAGGGCGGTGGAGGTGAAGTTGTCGTTGACCTCCTTGAACTTGTCCCGTTCCCGGTTTTCCCGGACGTAGGACTTCACCACCCGCACGCCGATGAGGTTTTCCTGGGTGGTTTCGTTGAGCCGGTCCAGCGCCTGCTGCATTTTCTCGAACAGGGGCATACAGATCCTCATCATGATCAGCAGGCCCGCCGTCATGATGGGCAGGATGATCAGCACCACCAGGGCCAGCCTGGGACTGATGGTCAGCGTGAGGAAAACGCTTGCCACCAGCATGGTGACGGCGCGGACGAGGATGCGCAGGCACATCATGGCCACGTTCTGGATCTGGGTGACGTCGTTGGTCATGCGGGTGATGAGGGAGGAGGAGGAGAACCGGTCGATGTCGGCGAAGGAGAAGGCGGAAATTTTCTCGAACTGGGCATGGCGCAGATTGGCGCCCAGACCGTTGGCGGCCCGGGCGGCGGCTTTGGCGGACAATGCGCCGGTGAAGGTGGCGATCAGCGCCACCACCACCATCAGGAAGCCGTACTTCCAGACGGCGTTCATGTTCGCCATCTCGATCCCCTCGTCGATGATGTAGGCCATGAGCAGGGGGATGAGGAGCTGGCACACCGTTTCCAGTATAACGTACAGGGGCGAGGCTATGGCGTGCTTTTCATAGCCTTTCAGGTAGGACGCAATTCGTCTCAGCAATGGTCACACTTCCTTTCAGGGGGTTCCGGCGGTGGCGGAGGAGGCGGGCAGCTGTCGTCCTCCTGGTCGCCGCCGATCTGGTAGAGATTGTCCAGCATCCGCTGGTGGAACTCCTGCACCTGTTCCCGTTCCCGCGGCGTAAAGCCCCGGTACATGGCGTTGTCCACCTGCTGGAAGGCCCGCATACCCGCGGCCAGCGCGTCCCTCCCCTTCCGGGTGATGGAGATGCGGTTGCGGCGGGAGTCCCTCTCGTCGGTGCGGCGGGCCACGTAGCCCTGCCGCTCCAGGCATTTCAGCGACGCGGCGATGGTGGGCGGGGCGCAGTGGAGCCGGTCGGCCAGCTCCTTCTGAGTGGGGGCGCGGGCGGGGTCGTCCGGGTACTGGGCCAGCTCCACCAGCAGCCGGGGGGAGCCCATGTCCCGCAGGCCCCGCTTTGCCAGGGCCGCTGTGCAGGCGTTGTGGTGAGCCCGGAGCACCTGGTGAAATATGATGCCTGGGCGTTCGTCCATAGGGACACCTCCTAATCGTTCGGGGGCTAATCATTAGTGCGCTCACTATTTTACTCGCCAGGGCCGAAATGTCAAGGGGGTGTATGTGAAAATTTTGTTAACTGTACCTGCGCGTACCGATCGGGAAAAGTTCCGCCGCGCTGCTGGGCTAGTGCGTACCCGGGGGAGCGAGCACCGACGCTTCGCGTGGGCTAGCCCCGTCGGCGGGCGCGTACCGATCGTGGAAAGTTCCGCCGCGCTGCGGGGCTAGCCCCATTCGGCTCACTAAGGGCGTTCGCCTCAGGGGCAACTCGCCCACGCGCGCGTCCAGAACTTCCCCCGACCGGTTAAGAAAAGAGAGGAAAAACGAAATCCCGGCGCTGATGCGCCGGGATGCTATTCCTGTGTCTTTTCCGAATAATCCTTTAAACACTGTTCAATCATGCTGACAACAATACTGTTAAAGCTGGTTTCATTTTCTGCGGCAATCTTCTCAATTTGGTCGATCAAGCGTTGCCGCAAATATATTGTTTTATATGCAGCTTCGCCTTTTCGCTGAATATTATCTGGGCCAAACGGCATTTCTATCACCTCAACAGAATTCTATTTTATTTTCTGTTGTATTTATACGATAAAATTAAATGAAATTTAACATTTATTTAAGTTGTAATTATGCGGTAAAAATATTATAATATGTGCGAGGTGAGAAAAATGCCGGATTACAGAGAAATGTACGTTCATTTGTTCCAAGAGACGGAAAAAGCGGTACGGATTTTGATCAAAGCCCAGCAGGACTGCGAGGAAATGTACATCAACTCCCCGGAGCCGGAGCTTACCATTCTGGAGCCTCCCATGGCGGGCGGGGACGCATAAAGGAGCGGCGCGTGGCAGTCCACGCGCCGCTTTGGGTTTTATGGAGTGGAGGGTTCGCCCGCGTTGTCCGTCCCGAGGACGGGTGGTTCCGCGCCGTCCGCCCCTTGGGCGGGCAGGAGCAGACACCCCCCCAGAAGGAAGGGAATGGCGTAGGTCAGGGGCATGGCGTAGCGGTAGCTGCCGCTGACGGGGGAGACCAGCAGCACCGCGATGGACAAAATGCAGGGCAGAAGGGGCAGGATGAGACCATACCGCTTTCGCCGCAGGGCGTCCAGGAAGAAGAACAGAATCACCCAGGGGAAGAAGCCGATGCTGAACAGCAGCCCCACCCCCGGTATGTGCTGGACGCCCCGCAGGGCCAGCATGATGGGCAGTTCCAGCCGCTCCAGCCGTGCGGGCAGGGGCACGCACAGCTCCGGGTAGGCCATGACCTCCCGGTTGTCGTAGTGGGTGTAGGACAGAGCCGTCTCGTGCTGGACGTAGAACCCGGCGTACACGTTGCTGATGAGGGCCTGGACATAGGCGTCCGGGTGGCGGCGGAGCATTTGCAGCCACACCTTGTAATAGGCGGACATCTCCTCATCGGTGGCGTCCTGGTTGAAGGTGAATTTGATGTTGTCCGACTGCATGGGGTCGTACAGCACGTCGAAGCGGTCGTAATCCAGGATGGCCCGAATGGCGTCCTCCTCCTCCTGGCTCACGTCCTCGGGGTAGGTGAGGACGCACCGGGCGGTCTGCTGGAACAGCAGGCCCAGCGTCTCCTGTTTGCCGCCGGGGGCCACGTTCCACATGGGCAGGAGAATGCCCATCCAGACGATTTGAAACAGGGCGGCGGGGAGCAGCAGGGAGATGGCGGCCCGCGCCCGGACGCCTTTGTATGCCAGGCAGGCCAGACCGATGAGGACGATGAAGTAGATTCCCTGGTTTTTAGAGAACATCACCAGAAAGGCGTTGAGGGCCAGGAGGAAGCAGAACCGGTTCTGCTTCAGGCACGCACCACGGGTGCGTGCCAACTCAAAGAGCAGTACGGTCAGGGTCAGGCAGGCCAGGGAGAACAGGGAGTCCTTCAGCATGGTGATGGCGTACAGCGGGAACAGGGGAAACAGGGCGGTGAACACCAGCCCNNCCCGCAGGNCCTTTTCCGGCAGGCCCANNTGCCGCAGGTAGAACCAGCCCCCTGCCATGGCCANNGCNGTGGNGANAAGCTGGAGCAGNTTGTANGCNGCCACGCCNNAGCTGATGTCCCCCAGGGCCAGCCCNANCCGGGCGAACAGGCCGAAGAGCAGGGTGGTGAAATAGGGGTGGTGGTTGGTGGCGTAGACGCCCTCTCCCCGGACGGGGGA
>JAAVHT010000021.1:0-3647 GCA_014799565.1 Clostridiales bacterium | reverse complement strand
AGCCANTCGGTGGGNTAGTGGAGGGCCCAGGCGATCTGCATACTGGTGTCCGGGTTGTTCAGCCCGGGGAAGAANAGNAGGTAGTAGGGCAGCCAGCACAGGGCGANCAGCCCCGCCGCCGTCAGCAGCCGCNNCCAGGAGAAGGGGGCGGGAGCCAGGGATTTTTCCCCGGCCCGGTNNACCAGCCGGAAGGCCAGNAAGGCGAGGCAGGCGGACANNAGNCCCTGCCCGCAAAAGATGACAAAGGCCCGGAACAGCACGAACCGGGTGCCGAACACGGCGTTCCAGTTCTGGTTTTCGGCGTAGGAGCGGCCCAGCACCTGCATGAAGGAGAACAGCGCGCCGAACACNCCCGCCGTCACCAGCTCCCGNACGGTGGGNCGCAGGCGNNANACGGCGTACAGCAGCGCCCCCGCCCCCAGGGCCAGGCAGGAGGAGACGCCCACATCCGCCTGGAAGGAGCGCAGNCAGTAGATGAAAAAGCGGTACAGGCCGCCGTATCCGGCCAGGGNNTCGTCCCCGGCNTANNAGGGCTGNATGCTCATGGNGCAGGTCANGCTGGCGGCGATGAGGATNGACAGCAGGGCCAGCAGCGCCGCGCCCCACACACGGCGTCCTCTCAGTTTGCTCATAGGCCGNTCATCCACCTCACATATTGGTCGTGAACCTGCTGGAGCTTGAACTCAAAATCCCGGCAGTCCTTTTGGCGCACNTTGTCCAGCAGCAGCCCGCAGAACAGGGACATCAGCGCCGCCACCATGANAAAGCCGCTGACGATCAGGGTGGGGAACCGGGGCACCAGGCCCGTTTGGACGTAGGTGACNAGGATGGGGATAAANAGCCCCACGCTCACCGCCGCCAGCAGCAGGGCCAGCAGNCCGAAGAACCGCAGGGGGCAGTAGCTTCGGAANAGCCGNACGATGGTCATCAGCACCTTGGCCCCGTCGGTNTAGGTGTTCAGCTTGGACTGGCTGCCCTCGGAGCGGTCGCGGTAGTCCACCACCACGTTTTCCACGTACATCTTNTTNTCNACGGCGTGTATGGTCATCTCGGTCTCGATCTCGAACCCGGCGGACAGCACGGGGAAGGTCTTGACGAACTGGTAGCTGAACGCCCGGTAGCCGGTCATGATGTCCCGGATNTCGCTGTGGAACAGGCCGTTGATGGAGGCCCGCACCAGGGAGTTGCCGAAGTTGTGGAAGGGNCGCTTGTTCTCCTGGAAATAGGTGGAGGACAGNCGGTCGCCCACCACCATGTCCGCCCCCTGCTCCAGCACCAGGCGAACCATCTCGGGGGCGGNNTCGGCGGGNTAGGTGTCGTCCCCGTCCAGCATCAGGTANCACTGGGCNTCGATCTCCCGGAACATCCGGCGGATGACGTTCCCCTTGCCCTGGCGGTANTCCCGGCGCACCACGGCCCCGGCCTNTTGNGCCAGNTCCCCGGTGCCGTCGGTGGAGTTGTTGTCGTAGACGTAGACCACNGCCTCNGGCAGGGCGGCGGANATATCCCCCACNACCTTGGCGATGGACTGGCTCTCGTTGTAGCAGGGGATCAGGACGGCAATCTTATCCATAGATNAATGTTTCCTCCCCCNTGCGGCCCCNGGCCGCGCTTTTTCTGNAATGTATTTGCAAGAATGGTATCATAAATAGACAGGGGTGTCAAGGACNGCACGGCGGCGCGGGAANCNTCCCGCGCCGCCGTTGGCGTCACTGTTCCGACTTCTGAATATGGCTTCTGATCTCCGCCTCGTGTTCCNGGCAGTAGGCNTANCTGCTTTTCATNAAGTCCTCNATGCNNTGNGTGNGGTACATCNCGTCCAGCGTGTCCAGGATNGGNGCNCCGNCNGCCACCATGTCGAAGAAGTAGGGGTAGANNCAGCCGCCGTTTTCTCGGGGNAAGTANGGGTTGATGGAGCTGAGCCGGGGATCCCGCATGACGGACTCCACCACCATNTCGCTTAAAATCCATTTCANNGACGGCGTTTCGTATTCCTCCCAGCGATCCCCGAACAGCCGGTTCCACACATGGAACCAGACGAAGTGGATGATCTCGTGAATGCTCAGCCCGATGGCGCCCCGTTCGCTGTTCAGGTAAAAGACGTCGAAGCGCCGCTCCTGCAAAAAGCGCGGGCAGACGGGGTTCATGCTGACGTGGCACCGCAGGTCGTTGAACAGGCTGGCGCAATCGACATGGAAAGCGTCCGTCAGGGCCGCGGTGATCTGGTCTTTGCAGTCCGCCCAGTGCCGGGAATACAGGCGTACCTTTTCGTGAATGGTATCCTCCAGCTGGACGTAGACGTTCCGCAGGGTGCGCTCGATGTAGTCTTTTCGCTGGGGAAAGGACAGGCGGTTGGCGTAGGCCTTGTCCAGCTGGGGATAAAAATGGTAGAGGGGCTCCGACCAGAAGGCGGATTGGCCCTCTTCCTGAAACGCCATAATGCTTTGGAGCATATCGTCCACGCCGGGATTGACAAAGGTTACGTCCATGTGCCGTGCCTCCTTCCAGGTTTTATTAATCGGGTTCATTTTATCACAGGCGCCCGCTTGATTCAATGCGCAAAAGCCAGGGACGAAAAAGGCCCTCCCGGTTGGGGAGGGCTTCGCTTATTTCAGGGCATACCACTTCAGCACGTCGGTGGTGCCCGCACGGCGCAGGGCCGCGCAGGACACCAGCATATCCGCATTCAGCACGATGAGGGCGGGGGGCCCCAGCCAGGCCGGAATACCCGCCGCCAGCGAGGCCACCAGCGGGTGGACGGCGTACACCAGCAGCAGAGACAGCACCGTCCAGCAGGCGGAGAACACCGGACACACCAGTCCGCCCAGGCTACCGGGAAAATTGGAGTAGTCCCAGAACTCCACCCCCAGCACAAAGCGGTAGAACGCCCCCATAATGAACTCTGCCCCGGTGGTTGCCAGGGCTCCCACCGCCATCACCCACAGGGGGCTTTTGATCATGGGGGCCAGCCACACCACCAGGCACGCCCCCAGCCCGTACACCGGGCACAGGGGGAGCAGGAGCAGGCATTTGCGGTCCTTTTTGGGGTGGCGGATGGCCCGGGCAAAGGCTACCTCCAGCAAAAAGCCCGCGAAGCTGTAAATGATGAAGTACCAGAGCCAGCGCATGAAGATCCCCCCATCCGTATCCTGAAAATAGGATGGAAAAACGGGGGGATTTCATACCAAGCAATTTTTACTTTTTGTGGGTTTGCTCCCAGCGCAGCCAGCCCAATACCGCCGTCACCGCCACGCTGAATATCAGGTCACAGGGAAGGAACACGTCCCAGGTAGGCAAAGAGTGATGGCGGGCATAGTCGAAGCTCCACCAGCACAGCTCTGCTGTGGGGATGGGGAGCACCAGCCAGTTTGCCACCATGTAAAAGGTGAGGCGGGCAGTTTTGTGGTCGCCGCCCATGCGGGGCACGGCTAGCTCGAACAACACGATACCCAGAATCTGGATTGCCAGCCCGATAATAAGCGAGCTGGAGGTATGCTCGTGGAGCCAGCCCCCCAGCGCCAGCAGCAAGCCCAGGGCGCAGACCGTCAGGGACAGGACGGTGGCGTTGTGAATCCAGCCCTGCTGGGTGAGGTGGGCGGCGCTTGCATGGGCGGCGCTTGCGCCGCCGGACCGGTCGTTCGCCGAAG